>CAVFYD010000048.1:0-16052 GCA_963626615.1 Sphaerochaetaceae bacterium | reverse complement strand
CGTCCATAGCTCCCTTTGCCGCGAGCTTGAATGCCATTTCGGATGAGTCTACCGGATGTTCCTTACCGTCGACGAGGTTGACGCCGATGTCAACGAGAGGATAGCCTGCAAGGTATCCTTCCTCCATCTTCTCGTGGATTCCCTTCTCGATTCCGGGGACATAACCCTTGCTGACTGCACCGCCCTTGACCGTGTTCTCGAAGAAATAGTACTGACCTCTCTCGATAGGGGAGATTTCGATGACGACACGACCGAACTGTCCGTGTCCGCCAGACTGCTTCTTGTGTGAGTATTCACTGAGGCCGGACTTCTTCGTGATTGTCTCTCTGTAGGCAATCTTCGGAGTCTTCGTGTTGATCTGGATCTTCTGCTTGTCCTTGATCTTGTCGAGTATCATGTTGATATGGAGTTCGCCCATACCGCCGATGATGGATTCCTTCGTCTCCTCGTTGAACTTCATCTCGAATGTGAGGTCTTCCTCGCATACCTTGTGAAGTGCATCGTTCATCTTGTCCTCGCTCTTCTTGTCCGAAGCGGAGATGGCAAGTTCATAGATGGGCTGGGGAAGTCTGAGTGCCATGAACTTCAGCTTGGAGCTGGGGTCGCCGTTGAGTGTCGAATTCGTCGATGCGGGCTCGAACTTCGTTATGATACCGATATCACCGGCATTGAGTGCGTCTGTCTCGATAAGCTTCTTTCCGACTGCCCTGTAAATCTTTCCAGGTCTTCCTTTCTTGCCGTTCTCGGGGTTGTAGAGGTCAGTGTCCGGTCCTACCGTACCGTTCACTACCTTGATGAAGCTGAGCTTGCCGGAGAACTGGTCGATGGTTGTCTTGAAGCAGTATGCCTCGGCCGTGCTCTTGGATGCAATAGGATAGTCTCTCTGTACCTCTCCGTCTTCCTTGATTACGTATTCACATACGCCCTGAGGAGAAGGGAAGTTGTTTGAAATGAAGTTCAACAGGCTCGTGATGCCTGCGCCCTTGTCTGATGCGCCGACGAAAACAGGTACGACGGAGTCGTTCTTGAGGCCTTCCCTGAGGCCTGTTCTGATATCATCATCGGAGAGTGTTCCTTCCTCGAAGTACTTCTCGATGAGTTCATCGGTACCCTCTGCTGCCTTCTCGATCAGCTCTTCTCTGTATGTGTTTACGCTGTCCTGGTATTCAGCCGGAACATCGATTACTTCTTCCTTACCGTTTTCCTTGAAGATATATGCCTTGTTCTCGATGAGGTTGATGACGCCCTTGAAATCTTCGGCATAGCCCATCGGAATTGTCACAGGAGCAAAGTTCGAGTGGAACTCTTCCGTGAGGTTGTCCATGACGTCACGGGAATTTGCCCTTTCCTTGTCCATCTTGTTGATGAATACAGCTCTCGGCTTCTTTCTCTGGTCGAGTCTTCTCCAGAGCTTGATTGTCTCGATCTGAGCTCCGTCTCTGCCGTCAACAACCATTATGGCAGCTTCTGCTGTTCTGAACGAACAGATAGCTTCGCCTACGAAGTCTGCAGTACCCGGAGTATCGAGAATGTTGATAGTCTTGCCCATCCATGCCGTGGATGAAAGTGATGTGTGTACACTGATCTTGCGGGAGATTTCCTCTTCCGTGTAGTCACTGACAGTCTTTCCGCTGTCCACCTTTTCTGCCTTTGCGATTGCTCCTGTATAGTAGAGCATCTGTTCAACAAGACTTGTCTTGCCAGTACCATTGTGTCCAACTACAGCAATGTTCCTGATTTCCTTTGTTTCAACGCTCATCATTACCTCCTTTACTTGTAATTAAGCATACTCCTACAATCATAAAGGGCCGTCATTTTACTTGTCAAAAAAAATTTTCCCTTAAGCAAAGAAATTCGATCTTTTTTTGAGGAGAAACAGCAATTTCACATTATTTTTTGCTTTGTCGCCCATGAAGCGACCTCTCTCTTCGTTTTCAGAGCTAAATTACAGCCATAAGTATGAGGAGAAAGCATCATGGATGAGAGATTTGAGGAAACAGTCACACTGATAAAGAAAAAAGTGCTCTTCTGCATTCTTCGATGGACAGCGTTACAAGGCAGAAGTTCATTGGAGAGGATGAGGTTTATATACCTTACGAAAAGTCAAGTGAGATGAAAGACACAGCTATTGTCCTCTCTCGGGTGAATACCGTTATGACGGCATCGGTATATAAAGAGTGGAAGTGTGCAGTCGTGAATCTGTCGGCTCCTGCCTCCGCTGACGGCACCATTCCGTCAGGGAAGTTCATTCTTGATGAAAGCCTCGGATTTTCCACGACGCTCTGGCCGTCCATCATGACGCCGTGCATAAGAGAGGGATACAGCAGAGGGGAAAGGAGAAATACCCATACCCGAAGAATGGGTTACATCATCTATTTTCCGGATATCAGGGTATTCAGACTCGACGCGAAGAATCTCCTCAGCGAGGAGGACTTCTTCTCAATAAACGTGGTTACGTCAGTAATTCCTGAGAAGGATGAATTTCTGTGCCTTTCTGAAGAAAAGAAAGCAAAGCTCGTTGAAAAAACTGCACATCGAATCCTCACAGTTGCTGCGGCGGAAGGAAACGAGGCTGTTGTCATACCCGTTTCCGGATATGACCTGAAACTCGAGGGAAAAAGCTGGAAAGAGCTCCTTACGGGAAAATTCCATAACGTATTCAGCTGTGTATCCTTCGTGCTTGACGAGTCTCAGTACAGTGAGTTTTCTTCTGCCCTTGATGGAATAAACACAATCGACCTCATACCGTGAAATAGGAGATATGACAATGAACAGAGAAGATAACATCCGTGTATTCGAAGACACGTGCGACATGTGCCGTAATGACCATAACCTGAGGAGTGCGGTGAGGAAGTCACTTCAGGGTCAGACCCTCATTCTCTCTTCCGATAACTATACTCCACGTGCAGAAAACAGCTATGAAAAGAATGCCAGGGTAATAGTATCTGTAAAACGCACGTTCGAGGCGGCGTCGGCATACCGCGGCATGAAGACATGTGTACTCAACTTTGCGTCGGCCGTAAATCCCGGAGGAGGGGTTAAGAAGGGATCTACGGCACAGGAGGAAAGTCTCTCGAGGACTTCGACTCTCTACCAGTGTCTGAGGGACTCGAGGCTATGGGTAAGCTTCTACAGCGTCAACAGGATGAGATGCGACAGACGGAACAGTGACGACGTGATCTACACTCCAGGTGTAATCGTCTTCAAGAGCGATGACGAGTGTCCCCGTACATTACCAGAAGACGAGTGGTACAGCGTCAATGTTGTAAGTTCAGCCGCTCCGGATCTGAGAGCACCCCATCCCGGCTCCTCCGATTACGGAGTGAGGACAGCAGCAATCGCAAGAGGGGAGTTATTCTCACTCCACTACAGAAGAATGAAGCGCATTCTTGAAATAGCGGCAGGTGAGGGGAACGAAGCCGTCATTCTCGGAGCATTCGGCTGCGGTGCCTTCCGTAATCCCCCGGAGCTTGTCGCATCGGCGGTGAGGAAGGCTGTCGATGAGTTTCTCACGCGTTTCAGGGTTATCGAATTTGCCGTATATACAGCACCCGGTAGCGACGGAAGGAATTACACGGCTTTCAGAAGTGCATTCCGTGATCTGATGTGAAATCTTTTCTTAGGCACTTCAAATTATAGTTTGAGCATCTTGAAAACAATAATGATGAATATTTTCCTCAAGGTACGGTGCATGAAGACGAATTCTTTTATACCGGGGACTTTAATTTTGTTTGGGACAAGGCAAAAAATGAGCATAATATTCAGTGTCATGGTGTGGATTTCAAGACTGCAGCTTTAGTTTTCAATGATCCTTTTGCATTGGAGGAAGAAGATAAGAAAAAAAGTATAACGAAAGCAGAGATAAGAAGCTTGGTGTTCCCGTTGATGAAGATGATAAGTCGGAAATTCCCGGGTTTGAGAATGTGCCAAGAGCACTGCTAGGAGAGATTGACAACGTTTTACTGGTTGTTTATACGTCCAGGTACTATCACCATGATGATTATTTCCGGATTATTTCTGCGAGACTTGCAGTTAAACCTGAGATTGATTTTTATAAAAAGAATCGAGCCAGAATGGAAAGTTTCTGATACTGCATTGAGAGGAGGATAATTTGTAATGAAAAAGTTTTTTGATATCGAAGGAAAGACAGATGAAGAACTCCTTGAGGAATATTCTGCTGATCTTGAAGGAAAAACTTTTGTTCCATCAAGGCTGATTGACGCAATCGGACAGAGAAAGGCCAGATTGGCTAATAGAAAACCTGGGGACCCCGGAACAATTCAAAGTCCTGTTTTTATTAATGGAAAAGCATTTGTCTATAATTCAAGGAATAAACTTGTCTTGTGGGAAGATTATGATTGTGGCGGAAATGCTGAATCTTCAGATACTTGGTTTGTGCTTACTGCCAAAATGAAACCTACAGAAGAACAAATTAGAATGGTTCAAACAGCAAATAATGTTCCTGTAATTGTCACATCTGATTGCCCTGTAATATCGGATGATGATCTTCAGAGAATGAAGAAGTTTACTCTGTGTCGTCCCCGAAAAATGAATTGAAACAGAAAAAAGATAAAATTTATTTTTAACTTGTTTTGTAGAATATGCTGAAAGGTAAGAGAAGTGCAGCTGAATCTGAAGCTGTTATCTCGGAAAATTGACAGACAATGTTACGAAAAAGAGCTCAGTCTTGTGCTGAGCTCTTCGGTTATTCTGCTGCCTTTTCAGTATCCGATGCCGTCAGGCTTCTCTGCGTAGTGGCCGAACTCCATGCTGAAGGTTCCGCGTCCCTGCGTCGAGGAGCGGAGGACTGTCGTGTAGCCGAACATCTGCCTCAGCGGCACTTCAGCGCATACCGTATCTGCAGTTGCCTTGCTTTCCATACTCAAGACGATTCCGTTACGCTGCGTTATCGAGGAAATGACATCTCCGATGTACTCGCCCGGGGCTGTTGCCTGCACGAGCATTATAGGCTCCATGATTACCGGATCCGCCTGTGTGCAGAGGCTGTCGAAGGCCTGGGCCGCGCAGGAAGAGAAGGCGAGGACCGAGGCCCGCAGCGGGTCGTAGCCGATTTCCGTTATGTCGACCGTGATGTCCGTACATTCGTAGCCGTACTTTATGCCTGATGTGAATGCCCCGTGTATTCCGTCCCTTATCGCCTGGATAATCTCTTCCGGAATATCTCTTGTCTTTGCCGAAATCGTGAGGACGTTTCCCGTCTTCACCGGTGACGGTGATACTGTCAGGGAGAGCTTTGCCCAGTTTTCCCTGTTTGCGATTGTCCTGTCGTATTCCTCGCTTCCGGAGACTGTCTTCTTTATAGATTCCCTGTATGAGACCTGCGGGTTACCGACTCTCGCGTCAACCTTCATCTCCTTCGTGATTCTCGTGACGAGTACATCAAGGTGCAGTTCTCCCATGCCGGAGATGACAAGCTGTCCAGTCTCGCTGTCTTCCTTGTAAGTGAATGTCGGATCCTCCATTGCAAGTGTCTCGAGTGCTTTCTGGAGCTTTGCCATGTCGGAAGTGGTGTTGGGTTCGATTGCAACAGAGATTACCGGAGTGGGGAAGACCATGTTCTCGAGCAGATATGGGTGGTTCTCCGCCGCGATTGTGTCTCCTGTCTGCGCCATTTTGAAGCCGATGATGACGCCGATGTCGCCGCTTCTGAGCTCCGAGACGTCTTCCTCTCTCATTGCATGCATTCTGACGAGTCTGTTGATCCTCTCCTTCTTTCCCTTCGATACGTTATATACGGCAACACCTTTCTTGAGTGTTCCCGAGTATACTCTCACGAAGCAGAGCGGACCGGAGTGCGGATCCACCTGGATCTTGAATATGAGTGCCTCCAGGGGGCCGTCGGGATTGTGTTTAATCATCTCGGTCTTCTCGGGATTCTTTACATTGATTACTTCCGTCTCCGGCATGTCAACGGGTGACGGAAGGTAGTCCACGATTCCGTCGAGGAGAGTCTGGACGCCGATGTTCCTGAGAGACGAGCCGACGAATACGGGTAGAATTGTTCTCTCTATCGTGCATTTCCTGATTGTTTCCTTCATGAGAGGGACCGGAATTTCTGCACCGTCGAAGTAGAGCTCTGTTATCTCATCGGAGTAGGAGGCAAGAGAATCGATGAGGCTCTCCCTCATCTCCTCATACTTCTCCTGATAAGAAGAAGGAATTTCATTTTCGGTGACTGTTGAGCCCTGGTCATCGGAGCTGAACGTCAGATACTTTCCCTTCATTATATCGATGACACCGCTGAAGGAGCTTTCCTCTCCGACAGGAATGAAGAGTGGGACGGGGTTTGCCCCGAGCTTCTTCTTCATTTCGTCAAGGACGCGGTAGAAGTCGGCACCGAGCCTGTCCATCTTGTTGACGAAAGCGATGCGGGGTACCGAGTAGGTGTCGGCCTGACGCCAGACTGTCTCCGTCTGGGGTTCGACTCCGCCGACAGCACAGAACACGCCCACGGCTCCGTCGAGGACTCTTAGGCTTCTCTCGACCTCGGCTGTGAAGTCTACGTGGCCCGGAGTGTCGATTATGTTGATCTGGTGTTCTCTCCAGTAGCATGTTGTGGCAGCAGATGTGATTGTAATTCCCCTGTCCTGTTCCTGTTCCATCCAGTCCATGGTGGCTTCACCGTTGTCAACTTCACCTATACGGTGGTTCTCGCCCGTATAGTAGAGGATTCTCTCTGTTGTGGTGGTCTTTCCTGCGTCGATGTGGGCCATGATGCCAATATTTCTTATCTTCTTGTCGTCCATGTGGGTGAGACTACCATAATTCGGGCTGTATTGCAATTTTCCCGTTGACATAATATACCCCTGGGTGGTATCTGTAGTATACCCCGCGGGGGTATTGGAGTCATTATGGCAGATAATTGTTGCTGCTGCGGCAGTGAAGAAAAACGGACGCTGAGGTCGGACGAAGAGAAGAAAGCTCTTCTCAACAGGATAAACAGACTGATCGGACAGCTCAACGGAATAAAGGGAATGATAGAAAGCGACAGATACTGCGTAGATATCCTGATGCAGTCGGCCGCTGTCGGAAAGGGGTTCGAGGCACTGGAGCGTGAGATATTCTCCTCCCATCTTCACGGCTGTGTCGCCCGTGATATAAGAGAGGGGAAGGACGAAGTCCTGGACGAGACGATGGCAATCGTCGAGAGGCTGATGAGATGAGAAGATTCAATGTCGGTGGAATGAGCTGCGCTGCCTGCTCCGCACGTGTCGAGAAAGCGGTGGGTAAGGTGGAAGGAGTCGAAAGCGTCAGTGTGAGCCTTCTGACGAATTCGATGAACGTCGAGGGAACGGCTTCAGACGATGCCGTTATAAAGGCTGTCACTGACGCCGGCTATACGGCCTCTGTCGAGGGAAAGAATAAGACTGCATCCGATAGTGAAGATAGCCTGAAGGATACGGAGACTCCGAAGCTACTGAAGAGACTCGTCGCTTCGGCCGTCTTCACATGTCTTCTCATGTACTTCAGCATGGGGGCGCTGATGTGGCACTGGCCGCTTCCGTCATTCTTCACAGAGAACCATCTTTCCATAGGAATCACTGAGATGTTCCTTGCCTCCATAGTGATGGTTATAAACCAGAAGTTCTTCATATCCGGATTCAGGGGACTTGTCCGCCGCTCCCCGAATATGGATTCTCTCGTGTCGCTGGGCTCGGGGGTATCTTTCCTCTGGTCCCTGTATCTTCTTCTCGATGCCTGTTATCTGATGGGAACAGGAGATAATGCCGCTGCCATGGAAAACATCCACGGCCTCTACTTCGAGTCGAGTGCGATGATTCTCACTCTCATAACGGTGGGGAAGACACTCGAAGCGAAGAGCAAGGGAAGAACAACCGATGCACTGAGAAATCTTTCGAAGCTGAAGAGCCGGGAAGCCGTGCTGGTCGTTGACGGGAAGGAAGTCGTGACGCCGATTGATGGCGTTAAGGTCGGTGACATCTTCTGTGTCAGAGGAGGCGAGCAGATTCCCGTTGACGGCATAGTCCTCGAAGGCACCAGTGCCGTCGACGAATCGTCCCTCACCGGAGAGAGTCTTCCCGTTGACAAGAAAAAGGGGAGCCGTATTTCCAGCGGGACAATCAACCTTTCGGGATACCTGCTCTGCCGTGCGGAGAAGGTCGGGGACGATACGACTATCAGTCAGATAATCAAGCTTGTCGAGGAGACTGCCTCCTCGAAGGCCCCGATAGCAAAGACTGCAGACAGAGTCAGCGGAGTCTTCGTTCCTGTCGTGATATCAGTCGCAGTCGTCACTGCAGTCATCTGGATGCTGTGTTCTCATGACATCGGCTATTCGCTTGCACGTGGAATAAGCGTACTTGTAATTTCGTGTCCGTGTGCGCTGGGGCTCGCAACTCCTGTTGCAATCATGGTAGGAAGCGGAGTGGGGGCGAGGAACGGAATCCTCTTCAAGTCGGCCTCGGCACTTGAAGAGCTGGGTAAGGTGAACGTCGTTGCCCTCGACAAGACCGGTACGATAACAGAGGGCAAGATGACTGTCGATGAAATCCTGTCATACAGCGGGATTGAAGACGAACTGATGCGTGTCGCCTCGGCCCTGGAGAAAAAGAGCGATCATCCCCTCAGCGTTGCCGTGCTTGCTGCGGCCGAAGAGAAGAATATCTCTCCCTATGAAGCCCTGAACACTGAAGTTGTTCCGGGGAAGGGAATAAGGGGAAGCGTCAACGGGAAGGATGCATACTGCGGCAACTTCGATTTCATCTCCTCTCTTCCTATTACGAACAGGGATTACCTCGAGAAAATAAACAGTGAAGCTGCATCTTCCGCTTCCTCTCTTGTCTATGTTGTTCTCGGCGATACTCTCCTTGGTCTCATCACCATCAGGGACCGGATCAAGGACGACAGCCGGAAGGCCATCGAAATGATGGACAGGATGGGACTCAGCGTCGTTGTAATTACTGGTGACAACGAGAACACTGCAAGGAACATTTGCTCCGGTCTCAGGGTGAAGAGAATAATCAGCGGAGTACTTCCCTCATCCAAGGCGGAGGAAGTGAGAAGACTCAGGGCATACGGAAAGGTTGCCTTCGTCGGAGACGGCATCAACGATTCACCGGCCCTGACAGAAGCCGATGTCGGAATTGCCATCGGGAGCGGAACGGATATCGCAATAGATTCGTCGTCGGTCGTTTTAATGAAGAGCACTCTCATGGATGCCGTCGGTGCGATAAATCTTTCCCGTTCTACGCTGAGGAATATTTACGAGAACCTCTTCTGGGCATTCATCTACAATACGATAGGAATACCGCTTGCCGCGGGCCTCTTCATCCCTCTCTTCGGATGGGAACTTCAGCCGATGTTCGGAGCGCTGGCGATGTCGCTCTCGTCATTCTGCGTCTGTTCGAATGCTCTGAGACTTAACCTCTCTCAGATATACAGGCCGTCAGAACATAAACACAAGCATAAAACGGAAAACATAACCATAAAGGAGACAAACAGCATGGAAAAGAAGATGAAGGTGGAAGGCATGATGTGCCCGCACTGCGAGATGAGAGTGGAGAATGTCCTCAAGGCGCTTGACGGCGTTGTGAGCGTGAAGGCCGACCACGACAAGGGGGAGGTGTCACTCACTCTCTCCCACGATGTCGACGACGCACTTCTGAAGTCGACAGTCGAAAAGGAAGGATACGCAGTAAAGGGTATCGAGTGAGATGAGGAGGAGAGAAATCTCCTCCATTTCACTTTTCATGTTCCCTCTTCATGAAGTAAAGTTTCCCTATGGAAGACAAGTGGAAATTTCATTATGTGCATAAGGACCTCCTCAAGGCCTGGTCTGATGACGGAGTACACGTGAACTGGATCAATCCGTTCAACGGTGAACGGGTGGACGGCGGGAGGACAGACAGATTCTTCTGGAAATGGATATACGATCTTGAAGGATGTCTCAAAGAGCAGATTAAAATGGCTGACGAGGTTTTCGGAGTCTGTCTGAAATATTTCGAAAAAGGTTTGTTCAATACTTTTTTCCTTGAGAAGCCATATCTCCGTTTTTCCTTTCTCTTCAGTTACCTCAGGACTCCTGCATACAGAATCTGTTCCATGAGTGATAAAGAGCGTCTTGAGGAATTCGACGAGTACTTTAAAGAGCTTTCATCGGGGAATTTCGACTTCAGAAGGAAATCCGATGTCATTATAAGGCGCTATTCGGAATATCTTATAAAGGCATACTACATTGCCTTTGCGGATGAAATAACACTGCTGGATCTTGTTCCGGTATTGCTCTATGCACCTGCCGGAAGAAGTTTTGTAATCGGGGGCAGTCCTGTGGGGGTTATCAATCCTTTCTATCATGGCAGGGAAAGTAAGGATCATCCCCAGTTCTCCTTCAGCAGGAACGGTACAGTCTTTGTGCTTCCCATTTCGCCGGACGTCACTTTCTGCCTTTATGACCCTTCTGTCTACAGACCGAGAAAGAAGAACGGAAAGTGCATTCTTTCAAAAGAGGATGTCGACTTTCTCAATGCTGTGCAGATATTCAACGGGGAAGGGAGAAACGGTGTTGTCTATGACTGTGATGCGGATTATGTGCTTTCCCTCTGCTCTTCCTCTTTCATCAAGTGCCGTGAAGATTTCAAATGCAGTGACCTTGATTACTATCCGTTCAGGAATACATTATCCGGACTTGGAATCCGAACTCAAGCTGAGGATGCCTATCCTGAATATGCGGACGACTCTGTGAGGGAGTATTTCAAATCAGTCATGAATTATTCGAACAGGATGGGCGATGTAAATGAAGATGACTTCGAAGAGATGAACCATAAGCGCTATGTTATGGCACACAATCTTGTTTTCGAGGAAAAGATCTGACAGTGACAATAAGAACGGGAGAATCTGATACGATGGAAAAAACAGACGGCGATTACAGATTTCAGTATGTTCCTGAGTATATCATAAGGAACTGGAAGGACAGAGACGGCCTTGTCGCATATGTAACGAGAAAGGACAGTGAGGTTTACACGTCTCCCGTTGCAGATACATTCATAGAGCACATGAAGAAGGATGTGGGTGAGGATGCTCTCGTCTCCTCCGATGCACTCTCGAATACAAATCTCATCGATGTTGTGAGCCGGATTGTTCACGCTGACTTCTCCTCTCTCGATGACGATGTCTTCTGGCTGAGTGCACTTCTGAGCCATCTCTTCTACGCGAATCCGTACGGAAAGGGCCGGATTGACTTCATCACTCATCTTTATGCCGACGAACTCGAAGGCGTCAGAAACAGCGAAGAGGCGAGTGCCTTCATCACGCGGCACTTCAGCGACAGCCGTTCCACAAGGGACCTTCTGATGATGAGGGAGATGTCGAGTATCGCATTCGTATACGGATTCGACCTCAGTGCGGCAGTGCTTGAGGCTCCTCCGGAGATTGATTTCGCCCTCGGGATGAATCCCGCATTCATCTTCAATCCCGCAGATAATCCCATCTTCGGGAGAACGACCATGCCGCTCTCCGGAAACGGGGTTTGTGCAATTCTTCCCCTCTCCCCCAGATACGCTCTCTGTCTCTACGACAGCCGTTGCCTTAGAGTCAGGACGACAGAGGGAAGGGTACTCATCAGTGTTGATGATGCTGTTCTCTTCAATACGGTAATGGCCAGGAGCGGCATATCTCTCGTATTCTCCGCCACAGAGCAGTACGGGGACGAGTATTACTCTCACCTTTATGAGAGTATCGGGAGTGATATCATGGAGACGAAGAATCCTTCATTCTCCTTCATCCGTGTGCTTGCAGCCGCATTCGACATTGATTATCCCGAGAGAGAGTATTCGGAGGCTCTCCTCAGATATGATTCGAAGTACATTGCCGGGAAAAGTGATGTTATCACACAGGATGAATTCCAGAACCGCATAAGATATGCGCTCTCGATTTCAGCACGGAGATGAATACAAAGATGCCTGTACTGAAAAGTTTAAGTTCCGTTCTGTTCCCTTAAGCCTTCTTGCCGGGTAGAGTGATGACGGGGAACATGTGTCATGGAGCAATCCCTACGAGGAGAGATATGTCAGAAATGCCCCGATGGATGAGCTCTGCTGGTCATGGGTCATTTATCCGAATCCTGATCTGAAACGAAAGTTCGAGTCTATGGACGGTCTTTTCTCCGATGAGATGAAGAAACTGAGAAACGGAGATTTCGGCTATCTCTATGATGAGGATAACTCCGGCAGACTTAATCTTCTTTTCCTTCATGAGGACGGAGAGCTATTTCCGTCTAAATATCTCGCCTGAAGATTTCCTCTCACTGCTCTCAAATGACGGAGCCCCGACGGGAAGAAGAGGCAGGATAAGTTTCGGGAGTAAATACAGTCTGATGTATTTCAGATTTCTCCTGAACAGGTTTATAGATGCCTGCCATGATGAACTGACGCTTATGCTGCTCGAACCTGTACTTCTCTCCTCTCCGGATGAGTCTCCTTTCATACTCGGCCCGTGTCCGATGAACCTCGTCAATCCCTTCTTCAGCAGGAGACATCCCCTCTATGAAGACGGAAAGTGCTATGACCTCATCGGCACATGCCTTGTGTTGCCTCTCTCTCCAACTCTGTCTCTTTGCCTCTATGATCCTGATATCTACAGATTCCGTAAGAAGAATGGAGTAGTCCGTCTTTCATCCCATGATGTGGATATCCTGAATATGATACAGATTTACAACGGGGGAAAGACCGACGGCTTTGTCTATACCGGCGACAGGGGAAGGATTGTCGACACAATCCTGCGTTTCGGAGGACCGGGAGTGAGGTCAGAGTGCGGAATGTATGACGAGTATCCGTTCGATACCGATCTCTCGTGCTGTTTTGTAAGGGCTGAAAGCGAAGAGGATTTTTCTTCACTCCGCGAGAAGAAAATCCCGGATTTTGTGACTGACTTCAGGAAATACAGCAATGACTTCATTGACCGGGTCAATGCAGACATGACGAAATATGGAGTAGAGAAACACAGACGATACGTCTATGCCTATAACTGTCTTTTCGAGGGACAGATAGATGAATGATCCGTTATTCTGCGGAAAATCAGAGAAAACAACTCGGGAACGATTACGGAGGATGAAGACCGGAACCTCATGAAGTATGCCGTTTCAATATGCAGTGATAAGTGAAATCACCCCCGTGCCCGGGGGTGAAACTGAAATAAGAGAGAAATCAGTTTTCTCTGTAGTTCATTGCTCTCATTGCGTTTGCAACAGCCACAAGGCAGACGCCTGTATCTGCAATGACAGCAAGCCACATGTTCGCGCATCCGAAGACGGCAAGGATGAAGACGAGGGCCTTCACACAGAGGCTTACCCATATGTTCTCCTTTCCGATTCTCTCTGTCTTCTTCGCGATGCTGATTGCAACCGGAAGACGTGAAAGGTCATCGTTCATGATTACGCAGTCTGCAGCTTCGATTGCAGTGTCCGAGCCGACACCGCCCATCGCGACGCCTGTATCGGCGCTCTTGAGAGCCGGCGCGTCGTTTATGCCGTCTCCGACGTAGAGCAGTTTGCCATCCTGAGACTTGAGACTCTCGAGTTTTTCGAGTTTCTGCTCCGGAAGAAGCTCTCCGTAGGCTTTATCAAGTCCCAGTTTCTCGGCGGTCTTCTCGGCTCTTTCCTTTCTGTCTCCGCTGAGCATGCATATTGTCTTAACTCCGCAGTTTCTCAGTTTTGCTACCGTTGAATAGCTGGACTCTCTTATCCTGTCGCTGATAACAAGGACACCGAGGAGCTTATCGTCCTCTGTGACGTAGACAAGTGTTCCGTCTTCCTTGACAAGGGGTGCATTCTCCATGATGCGGGAAGAGCCTGCCTTTATATGTTTTCCCTCGATGTCTCCCTCGATGCCGATACCGTTTATCGTATGAACATTTTCCGCTTTTGTGTTTCTTTCTCCCGCATACTCCATAATTGCAGTTGCAATCGGATGTGTCGATTCCTTTTCAAGGGCATAGAGACAGTCCATGAGATGTTCCTTATCTCCCGAAAGATAATGTATTGACTGGACGGAGAAGACACCTTCGGTGAGGGTACCCGTCTTGTCGAGACAGACTGTCTGAGTTGATGCCAGGTTCTGGATGGCATCGTCTCCCTTCACGAGAATGCCGTGTCTGGCAAAGCTTCCCATCGAAGCGAAATAGGTGAGGGGAACCGATAGCACAAGTGCACACGGACACGATATTACGAGGAGCATTGCCGCGCGGTAGATGCTGTCCTTCCACTGAGTGAAGCCGAAGAGAGAAGGAATGACGGCAACGAGAAGCGCTGCGGCACATACTGCGGGGGTATAATAGCGTGAGAACTTCGTGATGAACTTCTCGCTTTCTGCCTTCTTTCCCTCGCTGTCCTCGACAAGCTTCATTATCCTGCTGGCAGTCGACTCCGAGTATTCCTTCTCGGCCCTGAGAGTGAGCGAGCTGTCTCCGTTGACCGATCCCGAGAGCACTGACGAGCCCGACTCCACCTTGACGGGAACGCTTTCACCTGTGAGAGCACGTGTGTCGAGATAGGACGAACCTTCGACTACAGTGCTGTCGACGGCAAGCTTCTCACCGCTTTTGAGGAGTATCAGGTCACCGACATTCACTTCTTCCGGCTTTACGGATACCCATTCGTCATTTCTTTTCACGGTAACGGAGTCGGACGAGAGATCCATGAGCTTACCGATGCTGTCACGCGAAGAGCCGACAGCAAGACGCTGGAAGTATTCGCCGATCTGGTAGAATATCATGACGGCAGCCGCCTCATCGTAGGAAGCGATTGCCAGGGCTGCAACAGTTGCAATGCTCATGAGGAAATTCTCATCGAATACCTTTCCCTTCGTGATGTTCTTCACGGCTTTCCAGAGTACGTCGTAACCTGCAACTATATAGGAAACAACCGCAATGATTCCGACGCCGCTGATTTTGGCCGCCAGGAAGAGTATGACAGCAGCGATGATTCTGTAAAGTGAGCAGTCCTTCTTCTCCTCAAGAGAGGCCGTATGGAAGACCATCTCATCTTCGACAGAGAGACAGATTCTCCTTATTTCCTCCTCGCTGAGCGATGATGTCACATAGAGCTTTCCCTTCGGATAATCGAAGGAAACCTTCCTGACGTTTTCGTTCTTTCCCAGTTCCTCCTCGACCTTCCTTGCACACTCGGCGCAGTCGATGGTGACGGAGAATACGTAGTCCTTCATTTCGCTGACGAATTCGATTTCGTCCTCGACATCAGTGCAGATTTTCTTTATATCTGATTCGGAGAGGGCAGTTACGACAGTGAGCTTTCCCTTCGGATAATTGAATACGGCACTCTCGACAGACGCATTGTCATTGAGGGCGTTCTCTACCTTCTTTGCGCATTCGGCGCAGTCAATCCTGACTGAAAACACGTATTTCTTCGCCTTTTTGTCATCGGTGAATTCGATATCATCTTCGACAGAGCGGCAGAGATTCTTTATCTCATCCTCACTGAGGGATGCAGTCACTGTCAGCTTTCCCTTGGGATAGTTGAAGACAGCATTCGCGACATACTCATTATCATTGAGGGCATTCTCGACTTTCTTCGCGCATTCTGCACAGTCTATGGCTACGTTGAACGAATACTTCTTCATTTCTTTCTCGTCGAGGAAGACGATCTCGTCCTCGACGCTTCTGCATTTTTCCCTGATTGTTCCGAGAGAGTTCTTCGTGACCAGTGTCAGTGTCCCCTTCGTGAAAGAAAAGGAGACGAATGCGTTGCCGTCGTCTTTCCTGAGAGCTTCCTCGACTTTCAGGGCGCATTCTGCACAGTCGATGGATACGGGAAGAACATAGTGCGAATAGCTTTCGTCCGTATCGATGAGAGATTCGATATCTTCCGGCGTGCAGTCCCCGCTGACTGTGAGTATACCGTTCTCGAGAGTGACGGACTCTGCGCCCCTTATCTTTCTTACGTTTTCAACGACCTCGTCAGAGGTGTTCTTGAGGGAATATCTGAATATCATGACTACCTCCATATATGAATATATGAATAACTGCTCATATATTCATACAATCATGATTTTCAGTCAATA
>CAVFYD010000047.1:0-16357 GCA_963626615.1 Sphaerochaetaceae bacterium | reverse complement strand
ACTGAGGTCAGTCGGCAGTATACGGGCAGCGGCACCGCTTTCAGCGAATAATCCTCTCAGAGCAGGGAATTCCCACTCAAACCATTTCCGGAGGTTGCTGTTTTGCCATGTAATATTCTCTTCTGCATTTTCTTCTCTATAACTGTCCCATTGTAGTGAATACGGTTCAAGCGTGGTACAGAGAGCTTTCCCGTCTTTCTTTTCGAGAACCTTCCATCGTACAGGCTTGAATGAGTCGACCCTGCGATACCCGAAGTTGAACTCGTCTCCGGGGTTGAGTGTCTGCGGGATACGAGACCTGAACATTCCCGGGAAAGCGCGTTTGAGAACCGTTTCGCGTTTCAAGGAGTAAACGCGGCCCTGGCGGTAGGAGTTAAGTTTGTTTTTGATTCTGTTCAGAAGTTTTTTCGGATCGAGGGTCTCTTCGATAGTCTCTTTTGCCGTCGTTATACCGTCAAAGACGTTTCTTCCGGTGAAAAAGTTGCCGTTCCATCTAGTAACAAATACGGAATCGTAATCCCATTCGTAATTGTTTCTGGCGTGCATAAGCCAGTCTGTATTGTCATCTGTGCATCTGACAGCAAGCTTAAACTGGAAATCCACTTCGTCTTCTGCTCCCCACGGGGTGAAGCGGATCAGGATGCGTGCTTCCGCATTATCTGTAAAAGACTCGAGCTTGTCCGTCTTGAGGTCTTTCCTGCTGTAGTCGAGAAGAAGCAGTTCTTTGACCTTTTCGTTGAGTCTGAGAGCTGTTTTCGGCGTCAGGAGCTTATTGAGCGGGCACGAATAGACGCGTTTCCAGTCTTCTGTAAAATCACGTCTGAGTGTGAATGCACTGCCGTTGGGAATAAGCAGGTTTTTTTCTCCGAAAAGCGAAAGCATATCGGGGATTAGAGGAATAATTCTGTTTTCAGGTGTTGGCATAGTTCAATCCTTCCGGACAGGGCCCAGCCCTATCCGACATAAGCTGCGGCTTCGACGAGCCACATTTTCTTTCCGTATTTTCCGGGGTTTGACATAAGTTTATCGATGAGTTTTTTCTCTTCTTCTGCTCTGACAGCCTTTGCTTTCTCCCAGCTGTTTCTAAGGCTGTTGATGCGTTCTCTCATGCTGTTAGGCTTGAGGTCGCCGTTGCAGACGGGGCAGTGGTCGTAATATCTTCCCTGCAGTTCGCGTTTCAGAAGGTGTTCTCTGGAGAGGGCAGAGCCGCAGGTGCGGCATGTTACAAGTCTGCTCGAAACAGTAGGCAGCCAGCGTTCGGCAAGAGCTTTCTCAAGGCGTTCGTGAGCCTTTGCAGTACGCTCGTCGTACTCTCTGAGTTTTTCTCTGATTCTGTCGTCAAAGTCCCAGAATGGGACAGCGACATTATCCCGGGAGTCTCTCTGAATTCTGTGAAGAGCTTCGGTTGCTTCATTACAGCTTCTGTAGACAGTGTTTTCCACGAAGCGGATATTGTCCAGATGCCCTCTATAGTCCCATGAGGGATTAGAGTTGACGAGGTTGTCATAAACCTCGCTGAAGATATCGTTTTTCGACAGGGAATAGTTAAAGGTATAAGTTCCGCCGAACCAGCTCATTGAGTACCTCCTTGAGCGCTGCGGGAATTCTCCCGTTCTTTTGCTGTGAATTTTTCTTGGAAAGTTTGGGTTAAGGCAGTTCAGGTTATGAAGGCCTCAAAAGCTTTCTGGTAGGGGTTGGAGAGGTTTATTCCGCTCCCGTCATCGAATTCGAACGAGATAGTGCTGTCGTAAGACTCGGGGCAGACAATAGTCCAGTCTGCAGCCTCAGCGTAGAGCGCATCTCTGAAAGCCGCCAGATCGTCTTCGTTGATGAGTCCGTTTTCGTCTTCCGAAACGGATGTGTTCCAAAGGTTGAAGAAGTATTCTCTTGCAGTCATTTTGTGTTCTCCTTATAAGAAAAGTGGGGTCAGCAATTTCTAATATATCTGTGTTTCGAACATATGGCAGAACGGCAGAAGCAGCCGTTTTTCCACAGTTTTGATGGATGAGAAGCCCGAAAGCAGGCCCGATTCGATGAAATACGGTTCGATGGCGTCTTGGAAGAACGAATCTTTTTTTCTTACAAGCGTTTCCGTACAGCCGTTACTGAGGCGGCAGACAGCATCAATCGAATTCGAAAGGACAATCGGATGTCCTGTAAAATCCGAAATTCTTGAAAGCAGAACTGATTCCGAACGCATATCGTAAGGATTATAGTCTGGAGGGTTCAGGAAATAGTTTGCAGCTATCCAGGTATCTGAACGTCCGTCTTGATGAACTCCCGCATAGAAATTCAGCACAAGAGAAAGCGTCATGTCGGCAGTAGTGGTGCCGGTTATATTTCTCAGGCCGTTGACAATTCCGGCTGTTTTTACTGTGTCGTTAAAGGCTGTTATCTGGTTCTGAGAAAGGAAGCTGCCGAGTCTGCATTCGTAAAACACGGCAAACCCGTCTGCTTTTTCGGATCTTTCCTTATTTCTGGTGAAAGGGAAAGGGAGGGAAAGGCCGTCTGAGAACTGGAACTGTTTTTCTCCGAAGAGGGC
Organism: Sphaerochaetaceae bacterium; assembly: GCA_963626615.1. Taxonomy (GTDB): domain Bacteria; phylum Spirochaetota; class Spirochaetia; order Sphaerochaetales; family Sphaerochaetaceae; genus Ornithospirochaeta. The sequence continues at coordinate 13,815 of CAVFYD010000047.1, read as the reverse complement.
GAGAATCGCCTGCCGCTGTTGAAGTGGGATCATAGTGTGCCTCCTGAAAAAGTGCAAGGAAAAGGAAGGGGAGAAGCTCTCCCCTGGTGTCAGTATTCTTCAGAACCGAAGGCTGTTTCCATCATAGTCTGGAGAGCGAGTTCGCTTTCGGGGATATTGTCGATGCACTGCGTAAGCCAGTATTCGACATGTTCTGCCGAGAGTGTGCGGCTCATGTTGCCTTTTGCTTCGCTGATGATTTTCCCTCGTTCTATCGGCTGGTAGTAGTTTATGGAACCGAAGGTATAGTCGAAAACTGCATATTCGTCGCCGTAAACAGATTCCGGGTCTTCTTCGTTGGCGCGGAACTCGATTGACACTGTATAGAGAAGCGTACGGTTGGAGCATTCGTCCGACTGATGCTTATCGAGGAACAGTTTTACATTCAGGTAATAGTCTTTGATGGAACTTCCTTCGATATACTCGAACCCCGGGTCTACGCTGGAAGCGCAGAACTCTTTCACGGCGCTGTCGAATCTGTCGATGACTTCGTCAGAGAGGATATCTTCAAGCTTAACGGTATAGAGCCTGTAATGTTCGCAGAGGCTGTATTCTGAAAGCGTCAGAGCTTCGTCGAGAAGAGCGCCCGAGTGGAGATGGTCTCTCCCGAAGGCGTTGAAGATTTCATTTTCAATTGCTGTTGTCCAGATATTTCTGCACATATTGGTCTCCTTTGCCCTTATTGGCGTTTCACTCAAAAAGCGGAGGTGGAATCTCCACCTTCTTTCTTCTTCTTACACTTTTTCTGGAAAAGTTCTTTCACGGAAGGTTTTTATGAGAGAAGTGACATGTCCGATGATGAAAGCGTCGGTAGTATCCGAGATGATTTCGGGTACAGCGAGCTGTTTTCTGACGACATTGAGTGCTTCGAGGATACCGGAGCGTCTTTCGGAAAGGTATTTGGCCGCCGCTCTTCTGTCGTTTCCGGCAGCTTCTCTGCAGAGGGGCGGGAGAACAATGCCGCCTGCGGCGTGGACGAAGGCGCCTGCTGCGACGAACTGCGGGTGGAACACATTTTCGTCGATATCGTCAAGTTCTGTCAGCATTTTCCTCTCGTTTTCATTGAGTCGTTCGTTCAGGAACAGGAAACGATAGATATCCGCCCGTTTCCCGAAGTTCAGTTCACCTGTATAGTGGAGTTTAGGAGAAACGGGGAGAGATGCGGAATACTGAGAAGACAGGGCTCCCCAGAGGTAAGCCGTTACAGCGCGGATGACAGCGGGTGAAACGGGGGTGGAATCCTTCTGTATCCAGAATCTGAATGTAGAGAGTGTGAAGATAAAACCTCCGCGGAAGGCATCAGACTCTTTGCGGTCGGCAAGTCTGGCGGCAATGGCTTTCGAAAGCATATCGGTTGCATCTTTTGTTGTCCAGTGCGGGCTGGAATTGAACCAGTGAGTGATATTGTCATTATCAGCCGCGGCGGCGTCGTTTATTTTTCCCCTGCCGTATTTACTCTTTCCGTTTCTGATACGGTTCTCTTCCGTTTCCCTGTCGATTATGAGCGGGGTATGGTCATAGAAATAGCACTGAACGGCATCAGCGGCATCTATGACTCCTGCGATGACATAACCTTCCGTTCTTCCGTCGCCGTGGGCGAGCCACGATACGAAATCGTCGAGAGCGCCTATTTCCTGCAGAAAAGCGAAGAATATACGGGTTTCTCTCATAAAAATACCGCGGGACACCTTGAAACGGTTGAATGCCTCGAGTTTTTCAGTGCGGACAGCGCTGTCACCGTAGTAGAATACGGGGTTTGCAGACGGGTTTGCTATTGTGAGTCTGGACAGTTCATGGATAATTGAGGCGCATCCTTTGCCGTGTGCGTTTTTTTCATTACAGTCATCATAGAGATTGACGAAGCGGTAGAACACATTTTCGACATCCTCGACGATATCGCGGATTCTTCCGAGAGACGAAGCCGATTCTGCGAGTCTGAGGAATTCTCTGAAAGCTGCATTCTTGCTTTTATCTGCGACAGCGACAGGCGATTCACCTTCGCCCATCGCTTCGGCTTCGAGCGCGGCCTTCTTGAGAATTTTCTCTGTATCGCTGATATTCCATTCGAGCCATCTTCTGAACTTCAGGAGTTCCTCATCGAGCATGGCATCTGTAATCTTTTCTGACATAATACATCCTTATAGTTATTATATCGGATAATACGGAATTCGGCAGAAATTACAGAACGCAGTGTTCGGAAACGGCTTTAAAGCGGGAGGAAATTCCGAAATCCGCTATAGAGTTGCGGAGAATCGTAATATGAAGTATAATACAGATGAAGCAGGAGTAATGACAACTACAAAGGCTGCTTTTTTAAATCATTTGTTTTCCTCCATAGCACCCCGGTCTCTCCGGGGCTTTTCATTGCCGGAATGTCAGAAACCGGACATCTGTTCGTTAATTTACAAAAAAATTTAAAATATTTAACACGGAAGCGAAAATCACGAAAGAAAATATCAAAAAAATATTACAAATATCGAAGGTATATTGCATTTCGTAAAGCAAAATGATATATAATGTATTTAGGAATTAACAAACAGTTAACAAAAGGACTTTAAAAAGATGAAAAGATTATTTGCAATTACAGTATTGGTACTCGTTATGGCAGCTTCGATTTTTGCAGCGGAGAGGACTCCGTATGACAATCTTCCGGATGCGCAGTCGACGAAGGTTGTTCTTGACCTGGACAAGAATCCGTCATATGTGATGGCTGTCACGGCAAAGGCCGACAGGGCGACTGAGGCATCCACGGTACTTTCGCATGTTGACGAGATTGCTCTCGGCTATGACAGTACAGACGAAACGAGGCCTGTCATTTACACGGTAGACGGTACATATTATGTATCATACAGATTTCTCGAGACTGAAGCAGTCAAGCTGAAGATTCAGCTTTCGGGCGATATGGTTATCAAGGGGAAGACCGATACGACTGCGGCCGATGATGAGAGGATTCCGTATTCAGTCACTATAGCGAAAGACGATGACGCAATTGCATCTTCAGTCAATGCTGAGCCGGAGACTCTGACGGTAGACAGCAAAGACAAGACAAAGCACGACATTGCAACGCTGGAAGAAGTCAACAAGCTTGGGATTGTCTCATTCGACAACTTCAAGTTCAATGTGACGTCCTACACAGGCGCAGACGGTGTTGTTCAGAACACCCTGAAGGGCAAGAAAATCGGATACTACACATCAACGGTTACGCTTACAGTCGAGGCTCACAGCTGAGAGGAGAAAAAAAAGAAACCGTGCGGTCTCTCAGGAGGCCGTTTTTTTCTGTGGTTTCGGTTCGCCTTGTACATTTCACGCACCAGAAAAAAGAGCAGGGGACACCTGCTCGTTGTTAATCGTGTTTTTCTGAAGCTTTCTCGTCGAGAAACTCGTTGTAAAGTCTGATGATTTCGGGGTCTCCTTCCCAGTCGGACCAGTAGTTTTCAGTTTCCCCGTCACCGTAGGCTTCGTCCCATTCTTCAGAAGTGTAACATGTGTGGAGACACTTGTCACTGCAGTAATGTCTGCCCCAGTTGTCACCGTCGTAGTACCCTTTGCTGAATGCCTTGCCGCAGATGGAACAGAAGCGAAGTTCGAAAGCTTCTACAAGCATATCCTTGACAAAATCCAGCTTGCCGTTCTTGTCTGCTTTTCTTAATAATTCTTTAAAAGTAAGTTCGTCGCTCATTTTGTTTAAACAGGCTCCTTTCTTAATATTTTTCTTCGGTCAGTCTTGGACACTATAGCGGAGTTATGTGCGGAGGTGAACCTTTGGACAATGTGAAGTATGCACGCATACACTTGTATTTTCTTTCCTGCAGTTTATCCCCGCCGGAGCGGGGAATGTATCAGTTGTATCTGACGCGTCCTGTGCCGACCTGAGCGAGGATATCATCCTGTTCGTCCAGAGTAGGGTCGTCGTCGCTGAGGTCCGGTCCCGAGATAGTTTTGACATCGCAGACAAGCGGCCAGCAGTCGTCGGTCAGTTCCGTATAGAGGTCGATCCAGTCGTCTTCAGCCGGTTCGAGGTTTGTCGCATCCGCATGTCTGCAGTTTCCGACGGCAGTGAAAACTGTTACGCCGTCGAAGTAGAGGTCGTATCTGCTGCCGGACTCTTCGTCTTCGACAGTGACATTGAGGAGGGCTGTTTCGGTATAACCTTCGTTGTCGTCGAGCCATTCCTGATCTTCGAAATCGGAATATTCGTAGCTTAAAACTTTGTAGTGCCTCATAAATTTCTCCTTTGTCTCGCTTTGGAGGCTGTAATTATTCTTCCTTGTAATCCCTGCCTGCGGCATATCTTTCGATTTCGTTGGCAGTTATTGCTGAGAGTTTTGCTCTGTCGACAGAGTTTCTGTAATCGAAGACTTTGCAGTCATAGCCGTTGATGGTTGCATAGATGGCGCACGGCGTTTCTTCAGTTGCAAGTCTGATATACCAGCGTGTTGCCTTATAGTAGAGTTTGAGGATATTCCCGAATGTTCTTGCGAGGACATTTCTTGCACCGTCGACGAACGCATATTCGGAGAGATAATTAAACTCCGTATCATTCTGGAATGATTCCCTGATATCTTCGTAGCCGAAGTCTGCGGGGTCGGCTTCCGAGCCGTTGATGATATCGCGATTGAGTCTGCAGCAGCGTACTGTATAGTACAGGTAGTCATTAAGTGCTTCGTTGAAGACTTGAATAAGTTCGATTGGTTCCGGCATGATGCCTCCTTGTAATGAATTGCAATCTGAAGGAAGGGGAGAAGCTCTCCCCTGAAAAGAGCGGAAGAGCGAAGTCGCTTCTGCACTGCTGAAAAATCCTATTTCTGCTATAATGGTTATAAGAGATTATACTTTTTCATCTCCAAGAGGAGCAAACTGTGAAAAGACGTCATATATACAATTGGGTTCTCATGGTATCAGCTGCGGTTCTTATGCTGGCATCCTGCGCAACAAACGAGAAGGCTGATGACTATATTTCTCCTTATCCGGTAATAGAAGAGATGACAGAGGAAGAACAGCTTGAGCCTGTTTACAAAGCGCCGCAGCCGATGGTGCAGGAGGCTGACGAGTTTATCTGGTCGTCCATTCTGGCTATGCAGAACATGAAGAAAGAGGCGGAAGAGACTGCTCCGGCACCTCTGGAGGAAGAAGCTGCAGATATCGTGCAGGCGGAAGAACAGCCGGCCGGAGGGAGTATTGAAGGGAATAATTCTGATGAAGAGATAAGGGCGGAAGAGACTGAAGCAATGCTGGAGGAAAGAGAAGATTCTCTTCCGGACGCAAGGGTTCTGGATCTTGCCGTAGCGGAAGAGAATCCTGAAATGGTTCGTGTCGGCGTCATCGAGAACGAGACGCCGGTTGCGGCTGCGGAGGAAGTGTCTGCAGTATCTCCTGTTGTGGAAGCCGAAGGCCGCATTCTGCAGACTGACATCTCCTCTCCGACGTGGGTCGAAGAGGAAGCAGAAGAGGAGACGGTGGAATCGAGTCCGATAAACGTCAGCATATATGAATACAAGCCGGAACAGGTTGAGGACGACGGCGTGAAGCCGGAGGACATTCTTGCGCTCAGCAGTACATATTCAGGAAACAGGGAAGAGAAGAAAAAGACATCCGAGATGGAAAAGACGGAGATAGCTGCTGTTATAGTTTTGTGGTTTGTTGCGAACTACCGGTATTTCATACTTGCAGGCATCATCATATCTGTCATCATTCTGGTCAGGCTGTTGAAGAAGAGTCTGAAGCGCACTGTAAAGAAGAAGAAAGAGAAAGTGCAGGGGCCTGAATTCACGGAAGAGGACAATATGATAGTCATCAACCCGATGGAAGAGGGTAATCTGTCCGAATTCATGAAGCCGGCAGAGGCGGAAGCTGGCGAAAAGGGGAAGAAGCCTCTGATAAAACCTCTGACGGAAGAAGAGGAGCGTCTTATGGACCGCATAACGCGGGACGAAAACGGAGACATTCTGATTCGGGGCGGAGATTTATCACCAGCCGATGCCATGAGGCTGGCAGCGATGGGGCTTGATGCAGCGGACGGTATTGAAGACGAAGACGACGATTATTTTGCGTCGTAGATGCGGTTTTGACGGTACACCCTGTACGAAAAAAGCCATAAATGTGTGTTTTTTGTAAAATTTAATATACAGAAGATTGAAAATCGTCCTAACAGTATGTATTATTTTTTCATACAATTTGAGAAAAGGTGTGAACAGCGGGCAAACGTTCATCCTTTTTTGAAGGGTGGTTTTCAATGGCAAAAGATGAGGCTTTGGTACAGCTGAAGAAGACGCGGAACATAGAGATATCGGAAGCGTTCTGGCGCAGCGTGGAAGTCAGGCTGCGGACCATGAAGAAGTCCAAGAACTGGCTGGCGGAGCAGACTGGGCTGAGTGCGCAGTCGATGACAAGTGCAAAATATCTTCATTCGACGATCAGCATTTTTACGGTTCTGCGCATCAGCAGGGCGCTTGACTGTACGATAGAAGAACTGTTATACGGCAGTGCATCGACAGAAAACGCGGCTCACATGAAGAAGTCGGCGGCTCTTATTGAAGAAGTGAAGAAAGACAAGAGCGAGAATTCTCGTTCGGTAGCGGCGACGGTCGAACTTTTTCAGAATCTTCCGAGAGAAGAGAAGAAGGCTGTACTGGTGCATATTCTGACGCTTATGGGCAGAACACCGAAGGAAGCGGTGGAATGGCTGGAAGAAGCAGAGGGGGCAGGCGATGAAAAGAATAGTTAAGGACAAGACGATAACGAAAGGCCCGGAATGGGTAGACGGTGAAGTGAGGGAGATGTGGAACCGCATCATAAAGAATTCAGAGGAAACGGGGTTGTCTTATCCGGAGATCTGCAGGAAGTACAATTTCTCCTCGTCGGCGCTTTACAGCGGACTCAAGCTTTCACAGACAGACGAATGTCAGCGCGACACTGAGATAAGGGTGATTGAAGCATTTGCAAAGGAGCTTAATGTTCCGCTGAACTATCTTGTGCACGGGGACAATCCCGAGAAGAAGCGTTCTGAGGCGGTAGAAAGTTCGATACTCAATTCGATATTCGAGATAGCAAAAGGGGATCTGCGTGCGTTGTTCATAATGACGGTGCCGTATCTTTCCATGAGCGCATACAACAGCGTAAGGGAAGACATAATATCGCGTTTCGAGTAAGGAAAAGCGCCTGCGGGCGCTTTTTTTAGTGTTTCAGAACCAGCTGTCGTCGTCCTTTTCTTCCTCTTCCGTATTTCCCAGGAAGGTGCTCAGGATAGACTCTCTCTGGATTTTCTTCCAGTTCTTGTAGTCGTATTCGAAGGTATTTCTGCGTTCGGGGTAGAAGTCGAAATACGTCATTTTATCCGGGTCGATAGGGGTTGGTCTCGGGACATGGTTAGGGTCAGGGCGGAGGCCTGCTCTTATTTCGCGCTGTTCTTTTTCATGGGTTTCTTCTATCATCCGTCGCCACGGTTTTTCGGTTTCGGCCCAGTCGTCATCCCAGTCGTCGTCATCTTCATCCGGTTTGCAGTGTTCTGCAGCCGCTTTGTCTTTTTCGGTTCTTTTCTTTTCTATCTCTTCGCGTTCCCGGTCATCCCGGAGTTTCTGTGCTGTCTTCTCATTTTCGGCTTTCTTTTTTTCGTCTTCGAGCTTTTCGTACCAGCAGTAAGCCGGCGTATTTTCCGGCGGCACTTCGGCCTGAGCTTTCCATTCCGCGTACTTTTCGGTCTGTCTGAGTTCGGGGGAATAAGTCCCCATGTTAATCATGGAGAGCAGAAGCCGTCTTTCTTCGGAATTTTTCCATCTGCAGTAATCCTCGAGGCATTTTCTGTTCCATTCATCTTGATTTTTCTGCCGGTCTGTTTTCTCCGTCTCTTCCTTTTCCTCGGCAGCTATTCTGAGGGCATCGGCATTCTGGATATTGCTGCGGATGGTGCTGATGAGTTTTCTCTGAGAGCAGATGAAGAGTCTTGCGACATCTTTTTCAACTTCGAGGAGTGGGACTCCGGGAGGGAAGTCCGTATTGAAAACTGCGGAGACGCAGTTAAGGAACGAATAGGGGACGACCGCCTCAAACGCATTTTCCCGTTTTCTGCGTTCATCAGAAGAAATCTCAGCGTTTTCCGGCGGCAGGAGGTTATACGGGTCGGTGCCGAAGAAAAGTGGTTTTACAGCCTCTTCAGCCTTTCTGCGGCCTGTGCGTTCCCATTCAAGAGAAGCGGGATTGAGGCTTCCGGACATATCGGATATAAGGAGTTCCGCCTTATTCACACATTCATCAAGGAGATAGGTAATGCGTCTGAGTGCATGAGGAAGCCCGTCCGAACCGTTCCATTCGAGCGGATTGTCGTTGAGGGAGGAATAAGAACCGGGAACGGGGATGGTTTCTTTCATTTTTCTGCCTTCCTGTTATCGAACGAAAAGTTCCACGGGAACCCGTCTCTTTCCGTCTGGTCCTGCACTGAGATGCTCTGAGCGACGGCGGGCCCTGCGAGAACTGAAAGGCAGCCGAGGATGAACGTAAGGGCTTTTTCTATTCTGCAGAGTTCATAAAGTTCCGGGGTTGAAGCCTTTTCAGCGGCCTCGAGAATTTCGTCTAAGGACTTTTCCGCATGGGGGTTATAGTGAAGATACTTGTTGAGGATCTTCCCGGGAGAGCTGTCGAGCCATTCTTTCTCGTCGTATATTTTCTTTCCGTTTTCGGTGAAAACCACCGGTGCGTAAATCCGGAGGAGGGCGGTCATGTCCTTTGCAAGCGTATCGAGGTTAAGTGCGGCTTCTGAGAAGTCCTTTTCGACTCTTTCGTCAGAGACATTTTCGTCGAAATATCCTTGTCTGTAAGCGGCTTCTGTATTTTCTGCGAGCGAGATCCGTCTCTTTTCTTCTTCAGGCATTATGTTATATGGTTTTTCGGCCATGATTTTATATCCTCGTCTGTATCTATATATATTATAGCCCAGATGAGGACGGTTTTGTCAGAAAAAGATACGTTTTCAGACGGCAACGGGGATCGTGTACTTTGTCTTGTCGCACCTGTAGTCAACGAGACTGAAGTCATCTATGGTAAACGCATAGAAGTCAGTGATGTCAGGGTTGACTACGAGTCTGGGAGCAGGAAACTGTTCGTGTTCGATTATCTCTTTGACGACAGGAATATGTCTGTCGTAGATATGAGCATCCGCAATGACATGGACGAGTTCGCCGGCCTTGAGTCCTGACACCTGTGCCGTCATATGCAGGAGAAGAGCATACTGCACAACATTCCAGTTGTTGGCGGTAAGCATATCCTGACTGCGCTGGTTGAGAATGCCGTTAAGGGTATCACCGGAGACGTTGAATGTCATGGAATACGCGCAGGGGTAGAGTGCCATTTCCGAGAGGTCATGGTGGTTATAGATATTCGTCATGATGCGTCTTGACTGCGGATTATGTCTGAGGTCATAAAGCACACGGTCGACCTGGTCGAAATCCCCTTCGGGATAATGGTGTTTAACACCGAGCTGATAGCCGTAAGCCTTGCCGATGGAGCCGTTTTTATCGGCCCATGCGTCCCAGACGTGAGACTTCAGGCGGTGTACGTCGTTTGACTTTTTCTGCCATATCCACAGAAGCTCGTCGAGTGCGGACTTCCAGTAAGTACGGCGTATGGTGAGTATGGGAAACTCTTCGGCGAGGTTATAGCGGTTGACTATGCCGAATTTCTTAATAGTATGAGCTGGCGTACCGTCTTCCCAATGGGGGCGGACAGACAGGCCGTCGTCAGAGAAACCGTCAGAGAGGATATCTCTGACGTTCTGGACGAAAAGAGAATCGGCTCTGCTCATTACGCCCTCGCTGCGCTTTCCAGCGCTCTGCGGTTATTGGCGAAGAGCGGACCGTATTTTTCATCTTCGATGCTGATTCTGATCTTATCTTCGTAATTGGCTGACATATCCGGATTGACTGATTCCGCATCTTCGGGAATAGAAGCGGCTGCGTACACCGGTTCTGCGGGAAGTTCGGCTCTCGGCTGTGCCGGTTCTTTAGAGTGGTTCTCGTCTGCGGCGATTTCCTCGTCGATCCATTCCTCTGCGCTCTTGCTGACCATCGGATGGTCTGCATTTTCTCTACCGAGAGCGAGGCGGAGCATACCCTTGCGGTAGTCGTTGATATCGATGCCCATCCAGTCACAGAAAAGGCGGCATGTTTCAGTCTTGCACCATTCTCTTATTTCGGTGGGACTGTCACTGGCCGCTCCAAGCAACATTTCCTTGATGAATAAATGTTCGCATTTCGATGATCTTGTACCGTAAAAATCCAGATTGCCTGCTAAACTCTGTACCATTCTTGAACTGTCGTGCATTTGTTCTCCTCTGACTCTCCTGTTTGAGTCACAAAAGTATGATAGCATATTTCGGAACGGGCGCAAGTGAAACTTTTTACAATTTACATACATTTTACAAATCAGGGGCTGACAGCCGAAATCTTTACGTTCAAGAGAAATAACGAACGCTGTGCCTATGAATTTTCTGGTTGTTTTGTTTTAAAAGAGTTTCTCAAATATGTTATAATATAAACACAGGCGGAAATGAATATGCGTAGAGTTCTTGTAATACTGTCGGTGCTTGCGTCGTTTTTTCTTATTTCATGTGATTTCGAAAAGAAGGTAAAGGCGCCTCCTGCGGTTACTGTAGTTTTTGATGCAGCCCAGGATATGGGGTTGGACGGCCGGTGCTATGAGGTACGGAGTGACTCCCGGTTTGAAAGTCTGATTGACAGTAATGTGAAACAGGAGCTGTACTATTGGGCATATAAGGCCGAGAAGCAGGATTCACTTGGGAGTGAAGGAGAGGTGAAGGTATGGACAGAAGTATCGGTAGAGCCGGGTCTGACGCATGAGCTGAAATTCACACCGGGATCATGGCGGTTTTATCTGAGGGCATATGCATCGGCATCGGACCGTTCAGCGGAAAAGAATGTCATATATGAAGGAAGCGTTTCTCACATATCTTTTTCTTCGTCATACAATGTAATTCCGGTACTCGTGAGATACAACACAGAATCAGAAGCGGCAGGCACCATCAGGGTATCTGCGGAAGTTGCTCTCGGTACAGCCGATAATGTGGAAAACATAAACAGCGTCATAACCAAGGTAAAGGCATCAGCTGGAGGAATTGAAAAAGAGCTTGTATCAAATGACGACGGCCGATATGAATGTCTTCTGTCAGAACAGGCCCGCGGGCTGGCGGATGTTTATCTTTCCGTCTATCTTGACAGGGAACCGGAGCCGCGGACAGTTCTTGTATTAGAAGACATACAGGTTGCTTCCGGGCTCTGTACGGAACTTTACGGGTATATAACAGCAGAGATATACAGGCCGGAATACAGAATAACATATGACCTTGGCGGAGGTGAAAGCGGGGCAGGTTCATATCCTTCTTATTATTACAAGGGAAATTCTGTTGAAGTGACAGGGAGGCCGGAGAAGAGGGGATATGAATTCACGGGATGGGATTATGCCGGGAAGAGCTGGAAGAAGGACATAACGAAGTTCGAGACATCAGAAGGCGACATAACTTTTACTGCGGCGTGGAAGGCTGTGGACTACAGGATAGACTATGATTACGCCGGCGGTATGCTTGAGGAAGGGGAGAAGAACCCTCTGTCGTACAATATAGAGAACAGGAAGGTGGTGCTGACATCGCCTGTCCGCACGGGCTACAGTTTTGCAGGCTGGCATCTCAACGGCGGAACGGTGACATCAGGAGGAACATACAGTCTTCCTCTCGGCGGAGCGGCGTTCAAGGCGGAGTGGACTCCTCTTGCGCACGATATTATCTACGATCTCGCAGGCGGAGAAGAAAGCGAGAAGAATCAGACGGAGTACCGCACGGACAGCACGGTAAAGCTGTCTCCCCCGGTCAGGGACGGTTATATCTTTCTCGGCTGGACAATGAACGGCACGGAATACGGAAGCGGCGTGACCGAATTCGCACCTGAGATGGGTGAAGTGTTATTTACGGCACGCTGGCAGGCCGAAAGCTATGAGATAGCATACAATCTCTCAGGCGGCACGGCGGAGAATCCGAAATCATACACGACGGGGAGCAGCGTAACGCTGAAAACGCCGGTAAAAGACGGATACACATTTATTGGCTGGTCGCTGAACGGTGGAGACGTTACGGACGGGTGCACTTTTACGCTTACGACAGGAAAGGTGACATTCACGGCCTCATGGCAGGCGAACGAATATGCTGTTGCATACAGTCTTGACGGCGGGACGGTGACAGGGAATCCTGAAAGGTACACGGCAGACACCCCGGTCAGGCTTCGCGAGCCCGTTCGTCTCGGATACGAATTCTCCGGGTGGAGTTTAAGGGGGACAGCATACCCGCGGGCGACCGACACATTCATGCCGAAGTGGGGTGACATAACCTTCACGGCGCTCTGGAACATATCTGAATATGCCATAAGCTACAATCTCTCGGGAGGTACGGCGGAGGGGAATCCTTCGGCATACGAGACGGATTCGACGATTATCCTCAATGCCCCCGAGAGAACAGGCTACAGTTTTGCAGGCTGGCGTCTCAACGGAGGAGAAGTGACGGAAGAGACTGTGTTCAGACTTACGACAGGCGATGTCTCATTTGAAGCAGTCTGGACGATTGATGAATACGTCATAAGCTACAATCTCTCGGGAGGCACGGCAGAAAATCCGGATTCATATACGGTTGAGACAGGCGTTCTTGTCCTGTCGCCTCCGCGTCGCGGCGGATATTACTTTGACGGCTGGCTGCTTGAGGACGGGACCGTCTCGCACACAGGCGAGATAGAAGTGACGACGGGGAATCTCACTTTTACTGCACTCTGGGGCGTAATAGACTTTGCGGTAGGCGATACCGGACCGGCAGGCGGATACATCTTCTATGATGTCGATGCAGACAATGACGAGGAAAAAAACGACGGGCTGGATTCCGAGACGCTCGGCTGGCGGTTCATGGAATGTGCTCCTTCGGATCTTGACAGGGGATATATTTTCGGGTGGTACAGACCGGACGGCACGAACCTGATGGTTGGGACATCTCAGGCTATCGGAGCGGGGAAGGCCAACACGAAAGCTCTCGTTAAGGCGATGGGGGACACGGCATATATTTCGGAAACCGGAATGGAGAAAGACGTATATGCGGCAAAGGCCTGCATGGACTACAGGCAAGGCGGTTATGATGACTGGTATCTGCCGTCGACAGGAGAAATGGCTGCAATCTGTTCAGCGTTGAAGGCGAATGGTATCGGTGAATGGCAGGACTATTACTGGACGTCGAGTGAAAAGAGTGCAAATGAAGTTTATCTCTGGTATTTCGTACACATCACACAGGAGATGATAGAAGAATACGGTGTTCCGTTTGTATTAGGAATAATTCCGGCAGGAGCGAGCGAAGCAATAGACAGGCTTGATTACGACATGTATGTCCGTCCTGTAAGATATATATAAAGCAAACCGTATCAACAACCCGCGAGGCAAGCCTCGGGGTATGTGGAGGTAACGACACATACCCGTGTTGATTAGCCCAAGTGCTTCGAGCACTACGTTACCGGGAAATATACAGGCACCGGAGGATGTTGCCCTAGTCCTCCGCTCTGCGGTTCACGTTTAAATAGTCTCATCGGGTCAGAGACAGTGACGTGAACATACAAAACTCCCGGCAACATCGGCGAAGGGCGTTGCAGCTGGCGGCTGCATTTACCGCAGGAGACGCGGACCTTATAGGTATCTGTCTCCATTTCCCTGAGAGTTTACGGCACTCTCTGTGGAATATCGTAAGCCGCA
>CAVFYD010000046.1:0-16792 GCA_963626615.1 Sphaerochaetaceae bacterium | reverse complement strand
CGAGAAGAAGTACATTCCAGAGACACTTTCGGTTCTCACGAGAGTAGAACAGGAAGACGGCAAGGTGACGTTTGAAGCAAAGCAGCTTCTTTCGTCCGACGTCACAGGTCTTTCGAACTGGGTGAAGGCAAGAATTGATGATCTTGATATCTCAACGAAAACTTTCATAGAATACCCCACCACGGAGGGAATTAAGGTCCTGACATCCCTCTCGGAGGTGGACGGAAAGATATCATATGAACTGAAAGACCTCGTTTCCTCGGACATATCTGGATTGAGCGGATATGTCACCGGGTATGTGGCCGATGAGATTGGCAAACTTTCCTACGCAAGCCATGATCTTTATTCGGTTTCGTCGGATATAATATCTGTCATAACTGAACTCAAGCAGGACAATGGCAAGATAGAATATACCACGAAGACGCTCGATTACACAAATGTCTCCGGTCTGACTGATTATGTCGAGACTAAGATCGAATCACTTGACAAGGGTAACATTTCTTCGAATAACCAGCTGATTTATGCCGTCAGTGAAACAGATGGCATCATCAGTGCTTATTGTCGTTCCGTCACTTCGTCTGATTTTTACGATCCGGATGCGTCTGAATGGAACAAGCTCTGTGTTGATCTTGTGGCGGGTCTTCCTGAGATCTGTGCAACGATCTCGAACGCAGTTCATAACAAGGTCTATCTCAAGAACCCAACCGACAAGAGCACCCTATCCTCAGGAGACTATTCCGATCTCTCGGTCATCAAGCTCCAGAAGGACGAATACGAGAAGATGGTGATTGACGGAACAGTCAACGAAAGCTGTCTCTATGTCGTGTCTTCAGACTACATCGATGCATACGGAGAACAGCTCTGCAATCTCACGATGCAGGATGGAGGATATGAAGGAATTGCCGCAACTAAGCCATATGTCGACGAAGTCTCTTCGAATGTTGCTACGGAAATCAAAACAGTTCAATCCGGAGTAAATGAACTTCTTCTTAGCATGTGGAATGATCTTAGTGCTTGCTACACCGAACGTGGTGGAGAACTAAGCAATTACACATGTGGAGATGCAATAAGCGCAGTATTCAATCTTACGAAGATAATCGGTGCATATGTTGCGACTCTTTCATGATTTTCAACTGTCTGATTGAAAAGACGCAAGAACAAAAAAGAGAGGCGGTTTGATCCGCCTCTCTTTCACTAACCATGACAAACCTATTTTGAAATGGTAGATCGTTACTCCAGCGGCAGAAACACCTGACAGCTGTATACTTCGGCTCCGAACTTCCTCGTGACAGTATTGTAGGCGAAAGCCTCGATGTTGTCATAGAACTGCTCCTTGTTGTTCTTCGTCCGAAGAATTCCCTCGGGAACGTCAAGAACGACAATGTCCTCCCTGTCCCGTCCCTTTGAACCACGCATCTTACCACACTTGATGTTTACGACCAAGATCTAGTAACCGTCTCTGTTTTCTTCTGTCATATTTTTTGTAGTTTTAAGACCAGCATTTCTGCCTATGATAGTATTATACAAGGAATTCGACGAGATAGATGCCAAGTCTTCAGCCTGGCATGTGAATCGTCGAGAAAATTTTTAAAAAAAACGGTTGTAAGTGAAAATAAATTCATTACAATCGTGTAAGTAGTCTTGATGAGAGAAATGGCAGACAGAGCGTGTACGGACGAGAAGAAGGCGAAGATCAAGAACGCCATCCTCCAGACGAGGGTTCGTCGCGAGAACCAGGTCTGCCGCTCGTACGAGTGCAAGATCGTCGAAAGGCGGCTGAACGCCCGCCAGCGAGAGGAGCTTAAGATGCTCTTCGTGGAGGGCAAGTGGTTCTACAACCACTTGCTGAACCTCAGCAAGACCGAGAAGACGTATCTGATCAACGTCTGCGCCATCAAGACCGTCGAGCGGTTCGACAAGGACCACAACAAGGTCGAGACGGCGCTCGAGCACCTCTCTGCGGCACAGCGGCAGTCCTTGCAGACGAGGATGGTGGCTAACGAGAAGACGATCAGGACGCTCGTCAGGAAGGGCTTGCAGAAGCACGGAGAGCTGAGGTACAAGTCCGAGCTGACGTGCATCCCGCTTCGGAAGTACGGCCAGCAGTACAAGTTCAAGTCGTGCAACAAGGTCAAGATCCAGGGCGTCCACGGAGACGTCCTCGTCAGGACGGGCGGACAGTTGCGGAACGTGGACGAGCTGGCCAATGCCAACCTCGTCAGGAAGCCGGATGGCTACTACCTGAAGATAACCTGTTTCATCAACAAAGAGAATTTTAAAGAAACCAAAACAAATGGAAGGGAAATCGGTCTTGACTTCGGGATCAAGACGTCAATAACGACTTCAGAAGGTGAGAAGCTTGACGTGTCTGTTGAAGAAAGTGATCGGCTCAAGAAGCTCTAGAAGGAGATGTTCAGACGGGCCAAGGGATCAAACAACAGGCACAAGACGGTCAAGCTGATCCAAAGAGAGTACCAGAAGCTCTCGCAAAGAAAAGAAGACAAGGCAAACAAGATAGTCAGCAAGCTGAAAGCTTATTCCTGTGTTGTCATGCAAGACGAGCAGATCGCAGGATGGCACAAAGGCTTATTCGGCAAGCAAGTCCAGCACAGCTGCCTGGGACTAGTCAAGGCAAAGCTGAAGGCATTGCCACAGACAGTTGTCCTAGACAAGTGGATTCCTACTACGAAGTGGTGTCCGCACTGCGGACGCAGCCACGAGATGACGCTCGACAAGCGCCAGTACGTCTGCGAATGCGGATATCATGAAGATCGTGACGTCCATTCGGCCAGGAACATGCTTGCAATCAAAGACCTAGTCTTCTCCAGTCTTTCAGTACCGACGGAACATCGGGAAGTCACGCTCACGGAGTTCAAGGCCGCTGTCGCGGACAGTTTCATGCTGTCCTGCGGCAAGTCTGGACGTTGAAGTGAGAAGATGCCACATCTTTAGCGTGGCATAGAGTTCACCTGGAATCTCCCGTTTGACTTCATTATTTTGTCGACATATTGAATGAGTTCGTCCTCGCTTATCGGGTTGTATCCCCAGACGTCGACTCCGACGTTCACGTTCAAGACCTTGTTCTCGAAATCGACAAGATACTTCCATTTGTCGTGAACATGGCCGCAAATGTGAAGATCTCCCTTCCGGAACTGCCCACTTGCCCTTATGTCTGTCGAAGGATAATGGCTTATCGAAACGGCGAGATACTTCTTTCCCAACGTAGTCCTCATGGAGGAGCAGACAGACTTCATCTTGTTGTTTCTGTCATGATTTCCCTCTATGTTTACGAACATCGGATTCATGGAGGTTATTATGTCATTAGGATGAATCTTCACACCCTCCCATCCACGGTCGTTTCCCCATTGTATGAAGTCTCCGCAGTGTATCAGGATGTCATCCTCCTTACATCTCTGGTTGATGTTCTTCAGGAGGATCTCGTTCATCCTGTCAACTGTCTTGAAAGGACGAAGATGGTTCTCTACGAGGACACTCGAGCAGAAGTGAAGGTCTGATGTGAAGAAACGCTTTGACATCTAAAGTATCCTACCTCATTTCTTCGCCTTCTCTTCTGTCCTCTTGCGAAACTCCTCGCACTTCTTCTTCAGCTCGGAGGAGTTCTTCAGGTTAGAGTCTGTGAGGGTCTTCGAGAACTTCTCGAGAAGCTCCTTCTGCTCCTCTGTCAGGTTCGCAAAAGGCTCTATCTCCGCTATGATGTAGAGATCTCCGTTTCCACTCGAAGAATGGACTCCCTGTCCAGAAAGCCTGAACGTCTTGTCCGTCCTCGTTTCCGGCGGAATCTTTATGCTTGCAAGTCCCCATGGTGTCTGGACTTCCACGTCCCCTCCCAACGAGGCAGTCAACGGGGAAATGAACACGGTTTCTGCAAGATCCATGCCCTTGCGCTCGAAGATCGGATGCGGATTCATGTCGACTACGATGAAAAGATCTCCATTTCTTCCTCCGTTCACACCCTTCTCACCCTCGTTTGCAACACGGAGCTTCTGGCCGATGTCGATTCCGACAGGGATGTTTATGCTAAGCTCCCTCTTGGCTTTTACTCTTCCGCCGTTACAGTGAGTGCATTTCTTCTTAGCGACATATCCAGAGCCTCCACAGTTTCTACATGTGCTCTGCATAATCATCATGCCGTTGCGTCGGGTTTCCATTCCAGAACCTCCGCAGACCGGACACTTGTCAAGCTCTCCGTTCTCCGCACCTGTGCCGTGGCAGTGCTCGCAGGGGTCTTCTACTGTTATCGTGAATTCCCTCGTCGCGCCGAAGAGAAGATCCTCCAAATCGAACTTGACAGAGATCTTGATGTTTCTGCCGTCCTTCGGAGCATTTGGATCAGGAGCAGAAGTGCCTTCAGACCAACCACCACCAAAGCCAAAATCACCGCCAAAGGAACCAAAACCGCCAAAGCGGGAAGCAGCCCTACGAAAAAATTCCCTTGGATCTACGCCTCCGGCTCCAAAACCAGACTGAAATCCTTCTGTTGTACCGAAGTTGTCGTAATGCTGTCGCTTCTCCTTGTCGGAGAGGACTTCATACGCCTCGTTTATCTCCTTGAACTTCTCCTCAGCTTCTTTCTTTTCTTCTTCTGTCTTTCCAGCCTGATGGTCTGGATGATACTTGACAGCAAGCTTTCGATAGAGCTTCTTCAACTCCTCGTCACTTGCGTCTTTCTTCGCTCCTAGAATCTTATAGTAGTCTTTGCTCATCTTTGGTTAGTTCAACTCTTTGCTCATACTATCATACAGCTTTTTTAGGTTCTCGTGTGTAATAATTAACGAAGCTTCTTCTTTTGTTAGATTTTCACGATCTTTGGGTTTCCAGCTTTTCAGAAAAACCTCGAGATCCGAGATTATGAATCCGAGAATCTTGCTGTATTCTTTCATTTCTTCTGAGCAAGCTTGTTCTTTCTTGTCTGGATTTCCCGTTCAATGTACCACTTCGCCTTTTCAAGCTCCGTGATCTCGTCATCCTTCTTTCCAAGTCTCCAGAGGTATTTCAACGCTGAACCTAGACAGAAGTTCAAGTTCAGGTCCTCGATGACGTCAATGCATTCATACTTTCCACTGCTATAGTGTTGTGGATGTTCTACTACTTCTTTTCCTTGTTTCATTTTGTATTCTCCTGTATCAAAAATGTCAATCCCACATTTCGAAGATGTGTTCGCGAAGGTATTTGAAGATCTCGTCAACCTTCTTCTCGCGGAGTTCGGAAAGCCTCTTGTAGTCTATCACCTCGCTGTTCCGGAGATGTGGAATCGGGAACTTGTGGGGACTGACCCAGTTCTCGTCGTCCTTCTCCTGGAAACCGTGGTTGTCATAGTAGGACACGACGTTGATGTTCTCCAGAAGCTCCTCCAGATCTGACTCGAACAGCGCCATTCCGACGTTGATCTCCCGAGAAGTCGAGTTCGGGTCGTATTCGTAGGTCTTCTGGACTTCTTCAATCGTCTTTCCCGTTAGAAGTCTGCGAGCCTCCTGTGCATAGGAATTCGGACATCCGTGAAGGTTCTTAACGTAGCGGGGAATCGAATACCGGAGAAGCTCGACGATTGCGTTGTCGATGTTCCAGAGAACCCGCCTGTCATACCCCTTGGACATCCTCTCGAAGGCACATTTCGTCCTGAACCACGGATCGTGCCGATACCACTTCCTCTCGAACCAGTCAAGGATCTTCTTTCCGAAGAACTTCTTCGATTCCTTCTCCTCCCAGTTCTTTACCATCTCGTCAGTTGTCGCATACGACTCCGCGACTTTTCCTTCCTCGTCCACGATGTTGATCATGTCGTGATGCGCCCAGAACACCTTCTTTCCGTGTTCCTTCACGAAAGACTCGTCTGCGAGAATTTCATCGACCTTCTTTGCGGCGTCCTCGTCTGTCTCTGCCTCGAACACGTCTCCGAAGTAGACTCTCTTCTTGTCATCAAGATAATACAGCCTGTAGCTTCTCATGGTTAATTCCTTGTTCTATGGTATTATACGATGCTCTGGTGCTGGTAGACTTCTTCTATGTCGTTTCCTTCGAAAATGTACTCCGGAATTGATCTCTTCGAGTTTTCGTATTCGAAGAAAGGGTCTATCAGGATGCTCTTGTAGTATTCCTTGTAACCTGCGATTATGTCCTTCTTCCTGAACTTCAAGGGAAGGTTCTTCCACGGAAGGACGATCTTAAGGTTGTCGATGTAGACGACCCTTATTCCTGTCCGTATGCTTATGTGATATTGCTCCATCTTCAGAAAGTCGAGCATCTCGTACAGGTCGTGATCGTGTCCGAAGCGGAAGCTGTATTCGTTCAGAAGCTCCTCGAAATAGTTCAGAACGACGTCATAGTGGTTCTTGCATTTTCTGCACCACCTCGACTCCTGCGAGTTGTATTTCACGAACTTCGGAGCTTCCTTCAAAGGCCATGTGGGAAAGAACTTCTGAAGTGATTCCTTCTTGTTCTCCCTCGAGAAGTAGTATTTGCAAGCCTTCTTGTTTCTTATTCCGACCATGTAGAGAAGAGAGCACACAAGAACCTGACAGCAGTTCTTTATGTTCGTCTCCAGATACTTGTTCGTCAGCATCTGTGCAGACTTCTGGAGATCTTCGTCAAGGAAGAATATCAAAGGATGGATAAATTTCATAATTTTTTGAGACGATCATCTTCGTCATCGAAATAGTATTTCACCTCATGACCGAAGTTCATGAGAAACCTTATACACATTTCGTCTTTCGTGAAGATCTGCTTCCCGAATCTGTCAACATTGTCGTAGATCGCACCATATCTGTATGTGACATAGCTCTTTCTCCCTGTCTGCGGTTCGTAAACGCATTTCCTTTTCAAAGGGCAGATGTAGTAGCTGAACTTATCAGAGCAGAGTACAAAGGTTTTGAACTTCTCCTGCCTGATGTAGTCCCTTATCGATTCGAGACTGTAAGAATCTCTCGTCTCGTTCATCATTCAATTTCGAGAACCGTGGGATCGTATGCTATCTCATATCGTTCGTCTACACGGGAGACGTTGAAGATTCTGCTCTCGTTGAAATGAACGACATCATGAGTTCCGGAATGAATGTGTCCGCAGAACACATATCTCGGATTCTTCTCGAATATGGCATTTGCAAGCTCTGCGCTTCCGAAAGCCTCGATTCCTCCCCATTGAAGGGATCGATCCAGACAGCAATCATTGTCTATGTGCGGAGGAGTGTGTGTTATGAGAATGTCGACCCTGTTTGGGATCATCGAGAACTTCTCCTTCAGTTTTTCGCTTTCGGATTCGAATGCCCATCTGTAGGAAATGATCGGAATCCACGGAGTTCCATAGATCTTGAGACCATTTATCTCCACAAGCCTGTCGACCAGGACATGGGCGTTTTCGGGCCATTCAATTTCGAAGTTCATGTCAGGGAACAAGCCGGTCTTCTCGGAATCCATCACCATGTCGTGATTTCCCGGGACGATGCAGAACTGAGTCTTTGGAAAAGACTTGATGAACGGAATGAACTTCTTCTGAATCCACTTCTTCTGATCGTTCCAATGCCATTTCCCTCCGCCACGAAGCTCTGCGAAATCTCCAGCTATGACCGCGATGTCACAGTCGGCGAAGTCAAGACCTTCAAGATTCCCATGAAGGTCGGATGTTGCAATTATCTTGTTCATTTCTTTTTCAGGTTACTTTTTCAGGCTACTCTGCAAAATCGCTACTGCGACTGCACATAGCCCAAACAGAAGTAGTATACCGAATACGATGACGAACTGTATCCAGAACGGACACAAAACCCAGATCCAGCTCCAGGAATTGACAGGTTCAATACTAAGAAGCTTCAGGACGATGAAAACGATTCCTACTGTATTCAGGAATCCAAGATTCAGCACATATGATTTTTTCTTGTCTTCGGACATTAGATGACTCCATTAACAATCACCAAAACACCAGTCATGAAACCAGAGACAAATTCTCCAAATTCTGTCGGACCAATTTTCTTTATTAAATTTTTATCATATCCAACCCAGCCGATTCCATATGACATGGCAACAATTGTCCCGAGTGCTAGTATTCCAGAATTGAACGCAGGAAGCCAAAACACGAGAAGAAGAGGCCACGTATATCGAATGAACATTCCGAGATAGTCGTAGAAAGCCGTATATCTGTATTCTTCTGCGAAGCACCAGTTCAGTATCGGTGCGAACCAGACGCTGTTATAATACTTAATATCTTCCTCTGTCGGGGTTCTGTGATGATGTCCGATATCGAAATACATTGCAAACCGCATAGTCCAATAAAGACACTGAATGACAACTGCGGCATATAACGACCAGTACCACGACATGTCCTTCAAAAAGAACAGTACAGAAAATATAGCACCAATGTTAATAGCATGCTTCAACATTCTGTGGTTGAATAGCTTTAACCATTTATAGTCAAATCCGCCACCAAACCATCTGCGCCAAATACTCTCGAATACCCCAAATCCAAGAGCAATCAGACCAATCCACCACCAATTTAGTTCGTATAACATGTATTTCCTCAGAATCTGATGATTACGTCGTTGTCCTTGACGTAGCGATAGTCCTCTGCAATGGTCTCTTTGACCTTCTCCATCGCTTCTTTCCTGCTCTTCGAATTCTTCAAGTAGAAGTCCTTGAGGTATTCGGTCTGCGACTTCCGGTCTTCCTTCACGGTCTTTATCTGCATACTCGGAAGATCCTTTGACTGAGAGACATATGCGAAGCTATTCATGTCATATCCGACGACAAGTGCGTCTGGATCCTGCGTCTTGAGATACTTGATCAGGTCTTTCACGGTGAGCATTACGTCTGTCTCGTGTTCCCTCGAGAGAATGTATTT
Source organism: Sphaerochaetaceae bacterium (assembly GCA_963626615.1). Classification (GTDB taxonomy): domain Bacteria; phylum Spirochaetota; class Spirochaetia; order Sphaerochaetales; family Sphaerochaetaceae; genus Ornithospirochaeta. The sequence continues at coordinate 7,948 of CAVFYD010000046.1, read as the reverse complement.
CTTGAAATCGGAGTATCCATGCTTCTTCATCAGCTTCTTCAAGTTGTTATTCAGTTCGTCACACTTGGCCTTGCAGTCGTATTCATTGTCGAAGACGAACTCTTTTTTTCCAAAGAAATTTGATCTTACATCTTTCGTAGGAACATAGAGAAACTTCTTGACAGATTCGAAATCACAAATGTGATCGTGATCGTCAAAATATGTCCCCATACAAATCCACACAGTTCTACTTTTCTTGCTCATGAGAGTATTATACTTGGCAATTCAGCCAACGACAAACCGATGCGAGATGAACGAGACGAAAACCCCATCATTCTTTGAAACCGAGATCTGGTGCCTTGGATACATGACGCAGTTCTCACAGCTTATCTCGGATTCCGTGAAGAAGGTCTCGTAGAACTTGCTGCTTCCGTTTTCAAAGACTTCATTCTGCAACTCTAATGCAAGATCCTTCACCCACTCCTTCAGGTTCGAGGAGACGTGTTCTTCAAGACAGTCGTTTATCAGGACGTTCTCCGATCTCCTCATGTCATGACATTCCTTCCTGTCCAAGTCGTAGTCCATCGAGTCTCCAAATGCGAGATTCATCCTGAGAAAGAACTCCACGATTCCATGTTCGAGATCCTCGGTAAGAGGTCTTTCATAGCTTCTCACGAAATATTTCTTCTAGAAGATATTTGGCCTTAACGAGGGATTCTTGGGGAAATTCGAATACTTATAAAGACGGATTGTCATGAAAGTATTATACGGAGAATTCGACGAGATAGAGGCGACGTCTTTAGCGTGGCATAGAGTTCATGGAGAATGCCAATTTTATTCGATTCCTCACACAATCTACCAGGTCGTAGAACGCTTCCTTGACAATTCTGCTCGCCTTCTCTATCCCGCCATAGCAGAACTTCAGATTGTAGTCTATGCAGTTCTCGAACATCTTCAGACATCTCTCAGGGTCTTCGTGACTCAGGAAGATCTTGTCGTATATTCCACCTTCGAGTATCGTCTTGAACAGGCTGCACATCTCGTCTATGCAGAAGTCGGAATTTCCTGAACGGTTCAGTCCGATCATCCCGATCTGGTCGGCGAGATAGAGAAGCTGCGCGTTGAGCTTCCCGTCCTCGAACTCCTTCTCCATTATCGCATCCCTGTTCTTGAACCACTGCCGGACTCCGCCTTCAAGTGAGAAGAATATCATGAATTCTGGATATGACTTCACGAGATTCTCGTCTCCGAAGAATGCGTCTTCGAGATCGTTGTCGTTCATGTAATGAAACGCCTCAAGACCGTTCAGAACCGAATCTATGAATTCGAATCTGCTGGAATTGTCGTGGTTGTTGGTCATTTCCGCTGAATGTCTGGCAGATCCTTCGTGTAGATTATCTTCTGATTCGACGATCCTCTCCACTTTAGGTCTATGTCTTTCAGCTCCTCTACGAAAGGCCCGTCAATTATGACGTCAACATACTTCACTATGTCCTTCATGTCGTCGGATGCAAGAACCTCTTCTATCGTATATCCTGTCCACATGAAGATCGTCTTGCTTGGAAACTTCTCCTTCGCTTCCTTGCATAGCTGTATCACGGTCTTTCTGTTGTCGGAGAGACACGACATCGGATCGCCACCAAGCAGGGAAAGGCCGGAGCAGTGCTCGCTCGCAAGTTCCGCGAAGATCTTGCTCTTCACGCTATCGTCGAACTTATATCCATAGTCCGGATTCTGTGCTTGCTGGTTGAAGCACCCCTTGCATTTCCTGTTGCATCCGCTTACGAACAACGACACCCTGAATCCGTCGCCATTTACGACATCCATCTTCAATATTTTTGCAACATTCATGTTACTTAACCTCCAGGGCTGTGTGCTTTGCCCGTTCTTCGACTTCCTTCTGTTTTCCCGGATTGAACGCAGTGGTGTAGTTCCCTGTAATGTATCCAGTGACCCTTCTCAGACGCTGTATGTGAGTGCTTCCGCATTTCGGACACTTCTCTCCGAGATCTCCCTGATATCCACATTCACAAGTGTCAATTGGAACATTGATCGCAAAATACGGAATGTCCTTGTCCATCGCATAGTTCACAAGTTCCTCCATTGCGTCTATGTTGTTCTTGACGGAGGCATCTAGCTCGACATACGTTATGCATCCCGCATTCGAGTACTTCGTGAGCTGCGACTCGAGGTCGATCTTCTTGAACGCATCCATCTTGCGCCATACCGGAATGTGCATGGAATTCGTGAAATAATCGTGGTCCGAAACGTTCTTTATTACGCCATATGTCTCCTTAAACTTCTTCATGGCAGTAAAGCACAGGTTCTCCGCAGGGGTGTAATAGACCCCGAAGTTCAATTTGTATTCCTTCTTGAACTTTGCACATTTTTCGTTGAACGTTGTCTCGATCTTCGTTGCAAGCTCCATTCCCTTCTTCGTCGAATGATCACAACCGATCAGAATCTGAAGAGTCTCTGCAAGACCAAGCTGTCCTATTGCGAGTGTTCCATGTTTTAAGGCAGAACGTATTCCCTCTTCCGGCTTGTAACCGTACATGGTTCCGTTTTCGTACATGAACTTTGCGGCAGCTGGTGGCTGCGAACAGATCCAGTCGAATCTCTCTATTAGCGAGTCCTTTGCCTCCCCGATCTTCTTTTCGAGAATCTTCATGAATTCATCTACGATGTCAGTGGAGTTCTTTTCAGACTTGGCTTTTGCTTGCATCGCAAGAGTTGGAAGAATTATTGTCGTAGGGCAAATATTACCTCTTCCGTCCTTCAGCTGTCCGAGTTTCGGATCGTCGCAGTTTATGTCCCAGCCGTTAGCGGTTCGACAATTGTGCATGATGATGTCGCTGCCTATAAAGCTGCCGGTCTCCGTTCCGATGTCGTAGCTTTCCTTCCTGTCGTGACAATAGAATATCTTCTTGATGGTAAGCTCTTCGTTGTCTCCGCGATAGATGTGATCGCCAATCTTCAGATCGCACATTTTCGTGAAGGTCTTTCCTGTCCAAAGTGGGTGGTCTTCTGTACAGCAAAGCGTATAGTCCTTTCCGGGCTCCTCGTATGTCAGCTGCATCATCAGTGGGGTGTTGTGCGAATCGTTCCTGAACACATGCTTGACCTTGACCCACTTGTTGTCCCTGTCCAGCACCTTGATGTCTGCGTCGTTCAAGTCAATGAAGTCCTGCGGGACGTTCGGATTCATCTTTATCGACGGTCTCTTCAGCGTCCCATCACCCTGTGTCAGTCCGACGCTCTTATAGTATTTCGACGAGATTCCCCTGAAGTTTACGTTGGGAATTTCGGAGATGTACTTCTCTTCAAGAGTCTTGTAGTCTTCAGAATACTCAAGGACTTCGAACTTGTAGTTGTCTACATTTGTATCCTCGAAATTCACACCAGAGTCCAAACCACCCTTGTGCCTGATGCATTTCTTGTGATCTCTAAATCTCTGCTGTATGTTCTTCGACGAACCGATATAGGACACGTCAAGAGGAGAATATGTGACCTTGTAGACGCCACCTTTCTTCAATGCACCGGATTTCTCCTGTGATTGATTCTTTCTCCAGTCCGGATCTGTTGGAATGTTCAGTTCCCTTCTGTTATAGAAGAGTTGCATTGGTCTCGCATTTGCAACATTCCCACGGCACATGTTGTAGAAGTCCTTGATGGAGATGTCTATTGGATCTCCGTCGTTTATGCGAACATATAGATGTTCATGTCCGGCCAATGCGCCCATTGTGCTGAAATACGTATTCGGATTCTCCGGGTCGTATCCTGCGTTTCCACTCCAGTCGACATTGGCATAATTTGGATATATTCTCGTTGCTGTGCTCTTTAGCGCGAGCCTGAAAAGATCATAGTTCGGATCTCCGGGTTTGCGATTGACACCTTTCATACACTGAAATATTCCGCAAGGGAATATGCTCGTCGTATGGTATTTTCCACATCCGTTGATACAACCTTCAATCAACGCCTTTGTTACCATTCTTCCTTCTGATAGAGTACAAGTGCCGTAGTTCAGTGAACTAAAGGGCAGCTGCGAGCCCGACCTCGATTGCAGCGTGTTAAGATTATGATACATCCCCTCTACGGCCTGATTGAGTTCCCGTGTCATCAAATCCATTGCGTATCGATATGCTTCATTATGTGATGTGTACTCATCGGCATCAATGGACATGTCTTCAGCTTCTTTCGAGAATTCCACCATTGAACCCCTCTCGACATATTGAATACCGTCGAGAAAATGCTTTCTGAATGACTTGCGAACATATGGAACCATCGTCCAGTCGAGATGTGTGGCTGAGACACCACCAAACTGCTGCAAAGACTGAATCTGGAAGATCACAGCAACAAGCTGCATGGCAGTGTTAATTGAGCTTGCAGGTCTGACACCGGCCTGTCTTGTGTTGAATCCCTCTTTTAGAAGCTTGTCAAATGGAATGGAAAGACAGTTGTGGCTTCCAACCGCATAGTTGTCGAGATCGTGGATGTAGATCTCGTTGTTGACGTGATTCCTCTTTGTCTTCTTCGAGATAAGATGATCAAGTGCATATTGCTTCGTCACATATGATGCGGTTTCTCCGATCCTTCCCCCGAACGAGAACTCGTCCATGTTCGCGTTCTGGTTCTGGACATTGGAAGCGGTGAGTTTCTCCGTCAGGGACTTGTTCATCCTGACACGTTCCTTCTCGTATCGATAGGTGATATATCTCTTCGCGACTTCATATCCGGAAGCTTCCATCAGCTTCTTCTCGATTACGTCTTCCAGAACGTCTATCTCGATTGGCTCCTCGAGGTTCTCGCAGAACGAATATACAGACTCCGCGATCCGCTTTATCTGCTTCTGCGTCAGCTTCTCGTCGTCCTTTACGCATCCATTTGCATTGCAAATCGAATCAAAAATCTTCTTCTTAGACAGTGCTTCTATCTTGCCACTTCTCTTTATGATGTTCATTGCTCTATTGATCCTTTGAAAATCCCTCTTCTCAGTTTATCTCGATCTTGTCCTTTGCGTTCATGTCATCGGTCTTCTGGTTGTTGACGAGAAACTCGAAGTCCCTGTTGCTCACGTTGTTCCCTATTGTGACTTCTATCGTCTTCGTCTCGTTGTTCCTTATCGCGTTCCTGATGTATGAAAGCAGCGTGACTATCTGGATTATAGTATACTTGTTTCCGAGGAGCGTCACTTCGGTCTCCCTGTTATCCTGAGACTTCAGGAAAGCCTCTTCGAGATTCTTCATGTCGTCATAACTCATGACTTAAACCTTAACTTTGAACTGGAATAATTACCCCATTTTGGGGTCTTGCCATAGAGTATTCTACAGGTATTTCCACCTCGTAAATAGCCCGAATTTCCTTTGATTTCTGCTTGAAAACATGATTTTTAATAGTTTATGGTAACTTCAAGAATATTACAAAAATCCCTAAGAAATTGTCAATTATTTCCTACAAGATGTAATAATTCAAAATTGTAGAAATTCTCATAACTTCTCTTGCAAATTGCACATCACTTTGTATAATACAAGGCATGGAAATCGTTGAAGAAAACACAGTCGCCCCAGGAGAAATCTGGTATTCGTTCTATGCAATGCCAAAGAGCTTCGTTGACAGAGTTGTGTCAAGGTTCGGGAAGAACGACCTGTTCTTCAGGGATGTCTACAACTACAGGGACTTGAAGAAGAACGAGATGTTCAGGTCTCTTGGACTGTCATGTCCTCTTCATGAAGTATACCTTGATTTTCCGAAGCGCGTTGTCGACAAATATGTCTCGGCAATAGGAAATGAGAAATTTCAGAAATGCCTGGGGTCCAAGTCAATGGACATCGAGACGATCTTCGATGAAAAAGACTGTTTCGTGGACTGCAAGGACTTTCAGGATTTCTGGAAATGCGAGAACTCGGTGTTTCCGGAGATGGACGGATCTCATTATTTCGACTTCGAGAAATACCTCATGGAAGACATCGAGGATATGAGTCTTTCGAGAGGCGAGATGTTCTATGTGCTGAGAGAGAAGCGGAAGATTCTGACCTGATGTCAGGTTCTTTTCCGCTCGCTTGCACGACCCTTTGCAGTTCCGCGTTCTGAACCGGCGAAAGCCCTTCCTGTAACCACGTTCATCAGAGCGGTCCACAGGAAGTCAAGAGGTACATTGTCAACCTTGTCCTTGCCCTCGTCGATTCTGGTGTCGTCTGTTCCGTCCTTGGAAAACTTCAGGTTCTTTATCAGGTCGGACGGTCCCATGTAGTAGAATGTCTGGTTCTTGTACGTATCCTTGTTTATTCCTATCAAGGTTGCCATCTTTGAATAGACGTAGCTAATGCTTGGTTCTCCCTATACCTTGGAATATATCTTGTATACGAGGTCTCCGAGTTCTTCATATTTCTGAAGCTCGTTGCCAAGCTGTTGTTTCATGAATCCCCATCTTGGTGTCTTCTCAGCAGAATATTTCTTCGTTTCTTTTTCTCGCTGCATGACCTTCTTGCACAGCAATTCTCTTATGTCCAATCCGCTTTCGGAAACCATTTCGGTACACATAGCCTTTTCTGTCTCGGCTTCGTCATACCGATAGTCCATTTCGTGCTCCCTTGTGTCTACGTCGATAAGAACCGCAAGCGGAAGCGTGTCTCTCTTTCCGTGGAACGTCCTGATTATGTCCGCGACAGTGGCTCTTATGTAGAGTCTCCCGTCTGTTCTTTGGAGCTTTTCAAGAAATGCGGCAACCTCTCTTTGCTCTGGTGTCATATAGCTTGCCAGCATTCTGATTTCTTCAATCTCCTGTGGGAGTTTCTTGCCTTCTGATTCATCGTCGTATATTGGGTTCTCGGGATCCGAAGTGACGCTAAGACACAGATCTCTCATTTCCGCAGAAAGAGAGTTGTACTGCTATATGATGTCGCCGAACTCCTGTTCTACGCCAGAAAGAGCTGGTGTCAGGACAAGATATCCAGCATCTGTCAGAGACGCGAAATAGTCGATTTTCGCCCCGGAGAACACTTTCTCCTCGGCTTTCACAAGAACATCCTCGAACTCAGGAAGAATGGTTCCAACTTCTCCGGATCTGAACTGTTTCGTCTTGACATATCTCTATGGGTGGTCTATCTTTATTGGATTTGTAAAGAACTTTCCTCTTATGATCTGATCCGTCTCGTTCAACTGGTCTTCCAAGATGTTTTCTCCGAAGATTTCTGTTATGAAATCATTTAGCTTCGACGAGGTTGTTCCAGTATATTCCCTCATCATGTAGTTCGCGAACTGCTCTACGAGCTTTTCCTCCTCGTTTTCGGTCATCTCGAAGTCGTAGATCCCGTCGTCTCTGAACTTCTGTATGAGACAGTGGCCTATCTCATGGTAGATCGTCGCCTTTATCTGGCATCTGATCTCGGTTTCGTCGTCTTCAAGTCCGTTTTCCTCGAGAAATTCGTAGAGAACCGGGAGGTTTATCGCGATTCCGAACTCGTTTGCGTCCTGCTGGTTCTCGAAGTCCGTTGCACCCACCCAGTTCTCCTTCTTTCCGGAGAACCTGTAGTCGTCCTCGTAGAAGCACCGGATTCCAGTCTTCTGGAGATACCTGTTGGCGTCTTCCATCTCCTGGTCTATGATGGATCTTGCGAGAGGGTGGAACTCCCCGTATTCCTCCGATTCGGTGAGGTCGAGAACCTTGATGTATTTCTTCTTTTTCCTCTTGATTCTGCTGACTGGATACGAGAAGATCGGAAACGGCCTGTGGAGGCATCCGGGTCCGAAGAATCCGTCGTGCTTGTGGTCGCATTTTCCAAGAACATCCACGGTTGTTATGCCTCCGTCCGTCTTCGGCTGGCTCGTGACAACCTCTCCGGAGGGCGCGGAGCCTCCTGACGGAGCCGAGACGTCCCCTGCGGGGGCGGCGGCTCCCTCGTCTTCCTTCGCTATTACCTTGTCCTCTTCAAGCCGTCTGAGATATTCTTTGAAACTCTTCATGATTTCG
>CAVFYD010000045.1:0-17034 GCA_963626615.1 Sphaerochaetaceae bacterium | reverse complement strand
ATGTCCACTTCTTGCTGTTCATCTCTCTGCTGATGGCACCCATAGCTGCGAAGCACGGAGCACAGAGGAGGTTGAATGCGAGGAATGAGAAACCTGTGACTGATGTGAATGCAGCACTGATTTCAGCATAGGCATTGCCTGAAGCACCATAAAGAATACCGAGAGTACCGACGATGTTCTCCTTTGCGACAAGTCCTGTGATCGAAGCGACGGCAGCCTGCCAGTTGCCCCATCCGAGAGGAGCGAAGAGCCAAGCGAATACGGAACCGATCTTGGCAAGAATCGAGAACTCGATTTCATCTTCAGCAAGCATTCTGAAACCGTCTTCTGCGAATCCGAAGTATGTCGTGAACCAGATGAAGATTGTCGAGAGAAGGATGATTGTGCCGGCCTTCTTGATGAATGCCCAGCCTCTCTCCCACATCGATCTGAGAATCGAGCCGACTGTCGGAAGATGGTATGCAGGAAGTTCCATGACAAACGGAGCGGGGTCGCCTGCAAAGAGCTTTGTCTTCTTGAGGATTATACCCGAGGAGATGATGGCAAACATACCGAGGAAGTATGCACATGGAGCAACCCAGCTTGCACCGCCGAAGATTGAACCTGCAATCATTGCGATGAACGGAAGCTTTGCACCGCAGGGGATGAATGTCGTAGTCATGATTGTCATCCTTCTGTCCTTCTCGTTCTCGATTGTACGGGATGCCATGATACCCGGAATACCGCATCCTGTACCGATGAGGATTGGGATGAATGACTTGCCCGAGAGGCCGAACTTACGGAAGATTCTGTCCATGACGAATGCGATTCTTGCCATGTAGCCGCAGCCTTCGAGGAATGCAAGGAAGATGAAGAGGACAAAGATCTGGGGAACGAAGCCGAGAACAGCGCCGACACCTGCGACGATACCGTCGAGGATGAGACCCGAAAGCCACTCTGCACATCCGATCTTCTCCAGAAGTGCACTGATGAGAGCAGGAATGCCGGGGATCCATACGCCGTAGGATGCCGGATCTGGCTCTGCGTAGTCGACACCAGCCATTGCTTCAGCACTCTCGAGAAGGTCTTCGTAGGATGCTGTTTCTTCTTCCTGAGCAAGTGTTTCATCGTCTTCGACTGTGTATGTGACAGTGTCCGTTTTCTTCGCGCCGGAGACAATCTTTGCCACTACATCAGCTGAATATTCTTCAAATTCAACACCTTCCTTTTCTGCGAATGCCTGAAGGACTTCATCTGCTTCCGCATATGTATCTGCATCTTCACTGTAAGCCGATGTTCCGATACCGAAGAGATGCCATCCGTCACCGAAGACGCCGTCGTTTGCCCAGTCTGTAGCCCATCCGCCGACTGTTGTGACGGAGATGTAGTAGACAAGCCACATGATGAGGGCGAAAATCGGGAGAGCGAGCCAGCGGTTCGTTACGACCTTATCGATCTTGTCGGAAGTGGAAAGTCCCTGCTTCTTCTTCGTATAGGTGTTCTTGATGAGGGAAGCGATGAAGATGTATCTCTCGTTCGTGATGATTGATTCTGCATCGTCATCCATTTCCTTCTCTGCATTCTTTATGTCTTCTTCGATGTGGCTCAGGGTAGCCTGATCTATGTTGAGCTTCTCGTAAGCCTTCCTGTCTCTCTCGAAGATCTTGATTGCGTACCATCTCTGTTCGCTTTCGGGAAGTGTATGGAGTGCAGCTTCCTCGATGTGTGCGAGTGTGTGCTCTGTTGCACCCGAGTAGATGTGCGGAGGAACGGGGCGGCTGCCTGATGCTGCCTGGAGACACTTGTCGGTGACTTCATCGACACCGTCACCCTTGAGCGCGGAGATTTCGACCACAGGTACACCGAGTTCCCTCTCGAGTTCCTTTACGTTGATCTTGTCACCGGACTTTCTGACGACATCAATCATGTTGAGGGCGATTACCATAGGAATGCCGAGCTCGATGAGCTGTGTTGTCAGGTAGAGGTTTCTTTCGAGGTTCGTTGCATCTACGATGTTGAGAATGACTGACGGATTCTCGTTCTTGAGGTAGTCCCTTGCAACGACTTCTTCAAGCGTGTACGGGCTTAAAGAATAGATACCGGGAAGGTCTGTCACAATCACGTCCGTGTTCTTCTTGAGCTTACCTTCCTTCTTTTCTACAGTTACTCCAGGCCAGTTACCGACGAACTGGTTTGCACCTGTAAGTGCATTGAAGAGAGTGGTCTTACCTGCGTTAGGGTTGCCGGCAAGTGCGATTTTAATACTCATATATCCAAACTCCTTATTCTACATCAATGAGGTCGGCATCGGCCTTTCTGAGCGAGAGCTCATAGCCTCTGACTGTCACTTCGATCGGGTCACCGAGCGGTGCGACCTTTCTTACATAGACTTCTGTTCCCTTTGTAAGTCCCATGTCCATGATTCTTCTCTTGACGGCGCCTTCGCCGTTGAGCTTCCTGACTGTTGCCTTTTCGCCAACATTTACTTCTTTGAGTGTTTTCATATTTCTGAATTCCTTTTACACATATATCTTCATGGCCATCTCTTCACTTATGGCCACTCTTGATTCTTTTACCTTTACGATTACGTTGCCGCTGTTAGTGGAGATGACAGTGACGAATGAGCCCACCGAGAAGCCCATGTCCTCGAGATGCCTCTTCACTTCGGGATTTCCGGATACTTTCTTTATTGTGTTTTCCTCTTCCGGTTTTGCTAAGAATAATGGCAGCATTTATATAGTCCTTTAATTAGTTTAATCTAACTAACGGAAATATATGCTACTCATCTTCTTTCGTCAATAGGTGTGGTGTTAGTTTTGCCTTACTTATTTGCTGTCCTTCTTTTGCTGTCTTTAAATTGTTGTTTTTGTTACAGTTAACATGCCTGAAGTGTATGAAAAGGGTATAGACTGCACTTTTCAAAGGTTTCTCTTTTACGTAGACTTTTCCTCATGAGACTCAACTTCTTCTGTGATATTGACGGAACGCTGCTTCCGTTCGGAAAGGATGTTCCCCCGAGTGCTGTCATGGCTATTGAAAAGGCCAGAGGGGACGGTCACCGTTTCTTCCTCTCGACGGGGAGGAGTCTGAGCGAAATTGATGACACTCTTAAAGCAATCCCATTCGACGGCGGCGTATATTCCAACGGTGCCACGGTCATGGCCGAGGGCAGAATCCTCAGAAGCGTGAGAATGGGGGATGGGGATGTGTCGTTCCTCATTGATTATGCTGAAAGGAACAGTCTTCTTTTCATGATGCAGACTAATGAGGGAACCTTCATGAGCCGTGAGACGTTGTCATTCTTCGAGGAGAGCATGAAAAGGAGTCTGGGGACGGTAATCCCCGTACCTAATCTCATAACATATGATGCACTGCCGTCAGAGATTCCTGATATCATAAAGTTCCTCTATCTGAGCCCTGAGCACACACTGATGAGGGTGAGAAAGGAGATAGGAGAGCGTTTTCAGATGGTCGACAATACTGTCGGACTTCCTCAGAGCGATATGGTCGAAGTATGTATCCCGGGGCTCGATAAGGGAACCGGCGTGAGAGATATGATTTCTTCGCTCGGGGATGATATGTCATCATCCGTCTCAATCGGCGACGGCGCAAACGACATACCCATGCTGAGAGCGGCCGGACTCGGAATTGCAATGGGGAACGCCTCGGAGGATGCGAAGAGGTATGCTGACTGGATTACCGCTTCTGTCGAGGATGACGGTTTCAGAAAAGCTGTCGAATACGCCGTCAAAACCATGCAGAGTGTACATATTTGATATTCTGCTTGTGTTTTTTTGTTTTTGCCCTTATTTTAATAAATGTAGACAAGTGTACCATTTTGAATACACTGGAGGTGATTCATGGAGAGAGAAGGGAAAAAGAAGGCTGAATACCGCAGCTCCATCAGGAGTAAGGCTCTGATCAAGGATGCGCTTCTGTCGCTTATGATAGAGAAGCCGTTCGAGAAGATCAGCATCTCGGACATCGTGAGACGTGCCGATGTCAACCGCGGAACTTTCTACGCCCATTACTCGAACACTTCCGATGTTCTGAAGAGCATCTCATCGTCTGTTGTCGACGAGATAGCCGTTCTCATTTCCCCCTACGACCCGAGCCATGTGCTTGATGCTCCGGAGAGCTTCCTTGCCCAGATCACGATCTTCCTCCTCAGGGACCCCGAGTACTATGCAAAGCTTCTGCAGTCGGATAAGTTCCACGATGTGCTGGATGACGCAAGATACAGTGCTGTGAAGAAGGTTATAGACAACTATCCTTCCGAGCTGGGTGAAGGCGAGAGAAGAATGCTCGTGATGGTGCTCGACTATGCAATCTCGGGCGTAATGACTCTCTACTCCGATATACTGCTGAAAAAGCTTCCGGTGAAACTCGAGGATTCTGTGCAGTACATATCGATGCTTCTTAAGCCCCAGAGAGAGGCTCTACTGAAGATGTTTCAGCAGATGCAGAAATAACCCGGGCAGAAGAGATTGAGAAGAATCATCGGGATGCAGCATGACCAGAATGAGCCTGATGGCTGGAAGGATGACTGCTTCTCGGTGTAGAAGGTGCGCCCGGTACGGAGCCTGTCGAAGAATGCCTGATACTGGTAATTGTTCGGCTCCCTTCTCAGCGCTTCGCTGATGTCGCTGTGTGCGCCCTGCGTGTCACCCGAATAGTACTTTGCAACGCTTGAGTAGTAATACCACTTTGCATTCCTGTCCTGAACCTTTACGGAGGAGAGTACGTTGAGCGCTTCCCTGAAGTGGCGTGCGTTGATGTATGCCGCGGCGGCCTTCATCTCGTTGCTCTCTCCGCCGTCGGTGTCTGAATTCCCATAGCCGCTGTACCAGCCCGAGTAGCCCGAGTGCGAGGATGAGCTTTCGTATGCCGAGCTCCTGTGGTTGATTATCTCATCGTAGGCTGCATTTATCTCCTGCATCTTCTTTGCGGCGGACGGGTCGTTGCCGCAGACATCCGGATGATATTTCTTTGCGAGGGTCTTGTAGGCCTTCTTGACCTCTTCCTCGGTTGCATTGCTGTTAAGCCCCAGCACCTGGTACGGATCACTCATTTGTCACTGCCGCCTTTTCTGTCTTTCCTGAACTTTGTCCACATTCCGCTGTAGATTATACTGTCCGTAATTGAGATGTAATCGTCAAGCGGAAGCCGCTTGTAGCTGTCACCGGCTCCTGCTGCCGCATCCAGGAGCATGTTCTTCACTTCATCGTATGTGACACCATCGCTGAAGGGATTGTACTGTCCCTTCTTCCTGTCCTTCTTCCTGTCGTCCCAGCCGTCGAGAAGATATATGAACTTTCCTATGTTGCACCCCAGGAGAAAGAGGTCGTTGGAGAAGAAGCTCTCATTGTCCATAACGAAGATTTCTCCCAGCAGGTTTCCGAAGAGAAGCGCTGTCTTCTCCGCGTCCTTCTCCCCATTCTTCTCGTACTCCCCGATAGATTTGAGGTTCTCCTTCACGGCCTTCGTCTGCCGTGGATACTTCTTCTCTATATCATCAATGAAGGGACGGTATTTCATCTCTCTCTTCTCTCCCTTTCCCTCGTCATGTATTGAATCGAGCAGGGAGTAATAGGTGAGGAGTATCTGCATGTCTGCCGTGTAGTCCATTACCCGGGTCGTGAAGTATTCATGCCTGAGAAAGGGATGCACCGGACAGCGCTCCGTTCCTTCCTCCACTGGGGCCGACAGCAGGTCTGATAACAGCAGCGTGAGGAACGTCATGTCGTAGGAGATGGCGAGCATTCCCGCCTTCCCGTATTTCTCCTTGAGAGTGTGGCAGAGGCCGCAGTAGGCCTTTCTGTATACTGCCTTGTCCTCCTTTGAGGCCGAGGACGGAAGTACGATGTAGCCGAACATTGTCAGGTTTTCCTTATGAACTGGTTACCGCAGTTGGGACAGGTTATCTTTATCTTTCCCTTTCCGCGGGGGACCCTGAGTTCCTTTTTGCACTTCGGACAGAAGAAGTAGGCGTAAATCTTCTCGTTTTCCTTTCTCTTCTGCCTCCTCTTTCTCTTCTCCTCCCTCTCTCTTCTTCTCTCTTCGCTGTTTCCTCCTCCGAAGATGGAGAGGAAGGTGTCGTTCTCGTTCCTTCGCTTTGCAATGTTCGTCGAAAGTGCTCTCATCAGTGCAAGAGCGATGAGGATCACTCCGAGTGCAATGAAAGCAATGCGGAGGTATGAAAGGGTGAATATGGGATAGGCGAGGATCAGGAGTATTCCCGCGATTATCAGAGTAACAGATAATTCGTCAGCACCGCTATGGTTACTGTTGAACGGACGATAATTATTCATGACTAAAAGATAATACTCAAATTTCTTTTTTCCAATTGCGGAAAGGTGTTGTTTGTGTGTAGAGAGGATTGACAGAGGTAAATTTGAGAATTATTCTCATTTTTATGCAGTATTCGACACAGTCGAAGAAGAGGATTCTCGCTCTTTTCAGTTCAAATCCCTCCTCTTCGTTCACCCTCAGTGACATCATCTCGGCTCTCGGGGACATTCCGAAGAGCTCGGTATACCGTATAGTGGACGCTCTTGAAGAATGCGGACAGATAAGGAAGGTCGCCACCACCCTGCGCGGGGCCGCATCCTACCAGTACTATGACAGCGAGCGCTGTCCGCACCACATGCACATAAGGTGCACGGAGTGCGGAAAGACAGTTCATATCGACAGGGAGACGAGCGAGAAGATAGAGCGTCTTATCGAGGCTGACCTGGGATTCTCGGACGTTCTCTCGACTGTACTCAGAGGGAAATGTCCCGACTGCATGAAGAAGGAGAATAACTGACATATGCCGCTTTTCATAACTTTTCTTCTGAGTCTTGTCTTTCTCATCGGAATCGCCCTGGGCTCCGCCGGCGGAAAAAGGGATGGCATCGAGGATGCCTCTGTCGCCATCGCATTCGGCGCGATGTCCGGTGTTGCCGCATTCGACATAATCCCGGAGATGATTGAAGCTGTGAGGGAGGGAGAGACGACGCTTCTCTCGTTCGTCCTCTTCACTTCTCTCGGGCTTGTCATCCTCATCCTTCTTGACCGTTTCGTTCCGGAGCACGGGGAGGGTAATCTGACGCACATAGGAATAATGTCGGCGCTTGCCATCGCCATCCACAACACTGTGGAGGGAATGAGTGTCTACTCCCTCTCGTCCCAGTCTGTTTCCTCGGGCCTTCTTCTTGCTCTCGGAGTTGCGCTTCATAACATTCCTATGGGTATGCTCATCTATTCGACGACGAGGAAGGAGAAGACGGGGAGAAAGATTCTCATCATGACCGTCGCGTCTCTTTCGACCTTGCTGGGGGGACTTCTCATGGCGGTTCTCGAGAGCATCGTCAGCACGTCGGTTGTCGAAATTCTCACATCCGTTGCCCTGGGAATGGTAATCTACATCCTTTTCTTCGAGCTTCTGGGAGACATCCTGAAGAGCAGAAAAAGGCTCTTTTCATTACTCTGGATTATGGTGGGATTAACGGCTGTAATAGTGGGGTCAATTTTTGAGTAAAATTGAAATTTCTGCTTGACTTGTAAGGAAAAACCTCTAGAGTATATCTTTATTTCAAAAGGGGTTTGCTTATGCCGGAATTCACTGTTACCAATACTCTTCAGATGGAGTTCATTCTCCGTGTTCTTCTCTCGTCAATCTGCGGAATGTTCATAGGCTGGGAAAGGGAGAGGAGACTCAAGAGTGCAGGCCTCAGGACACACATGCTTGTGGCCATGGCGGCTGCGCTGATGATGGTGATATCGAAATACGCATTCATGGATGTCGTCTATCTGCAGTCGGTGCAGGTCGACGCTTCACGTGTCGCGGCAGGAGTTGTGCAGGCAATAGGATTCCTGGGAGCCGGAGTAATCTTCGTCAAGAAGGACAATATCGTCGGTGTAACCACTGCAGCAGGACTCTGGGCAACTGTCGGAATCGGACTCACAATCGGATCGGGACTCTATGTTCTCGGAATAAGCTGCACGGCTCTCATAATCCTGATTCAGCTTATAGTTCACCGCGGGGAGCACAAGACGTTCAACTCCAATAACGGCTCGGTAACGATAAACCTTACCAGAAACAATCTCACGATATCTCAGGCGAAGGAAAAGCTTGAGGAGAAGGGACTCATTCTCAAGAACATCCAGATAGCAAGAAGCAGGGACGGGGAGATGAATCTCACGGCTTCGATAATGGCACTCAGAACCAGCAACTCAATCGACATCGTCGACGAACTGCAGAGCCTGGGTTTCGTGGACGTCATCGAGATATATTCGCTTGACTGATTCTTTCCCGGTACTTCTCCGGTGAGAGGCCGCTCAGAGCCTTGAATACCTTTATGAAATATGAGGAGCTCTGGAAGCCCACGAGACGGGCTATCTTCGCTATCGTATAGTCCGAGCAGTGAAGGTAGTAGAGCGAGCGGTTGATTCTGAATGCATTGCAGTAATAGGTGAATGGGTGTCCGGTCTCACGGCAAAAGAGGGTGGAAAGATGCTCTTTCGTCATCCCGAGCTCTTCAGAGAGGCGGGAGAGCGATACCGATCCCCTGTAGTTTCTCTCTATATGCCTGATGGCTGCCTTCACGCTCAGGCTTGTGCACGTCCTTCTGAGATGTGTCACACTGCTGTATTTTCTTCTGATAACCCGCTCCTGATTCCATCATACTACAGGATGGGGAAAAGGCAATAAAAAAGAGGACCGAAGTCCTCTCATCTGTGAAAACAGTACAAATCAGTTTTCGTCGTAATTGTCATCATCCATGATCTCAATCGGCTCGTCGTCTTCGTTCTCGCCGTCCATTTCGTCATCGTCAACTTCCCTGATATCACCATCGGCGGTGTCTCTCTCGTCATCTTCGCTGACAGTGCGTGTGCGTGATACGGGTGCCTTCTCGAACTTTACGGCAAGGTAATCCGGGCATGAACCCGTTCTGTCGTAGTCTCTTTCGACGAAGTATTCGCATAAAAGTCCGTCGTCGCTGTTGTAGAATCTGCATTCCGTGCGCTCCGGCGAGTTCTGCATTAAGTTCTTGAGGAATGCTGCACCTTCCTCGGCATGAGAAGCATTCTTCTCTGTGGATTTCTTGTACATATCCTTATAAAGGTTGATGTCTTTGTTGTGTGCACATGAGATGCATCCTAAACCAAGTACAATATTTTCTTTCTTAGTAGCCATTGTCACTCCTTAAGGGAAATACCATTATAAGCAGAAAAGCCTGAAAAAAGCCATACCACCACAATTTGACAGTCTATCAATTTTAACCGGCCATGGCTAGATGGCCGTATGGCATATTTGCACACAGCGAAAGTAATTCTCTTCTGAGGAAGTTAGTATGATAACATTCTGTTAAAATTCCTGATGTTTTTATCAATAGTATCTTGTCCATTCTTATTCCATTCGATATAGTAGGCTAATTTTTTATCTCATAGGAGTCGACGTCACTGATGGACAATAAGAAAATCAAGGTTGCCGTTCTCGGCGCAACCGGTGCTGTTGGTCAGGTTTTTATGTGGATGCTCTCGGACCATCCCTGGTTCGAGCTCAGTTATGTGACTGCTTCTGCAGCCAGGGTCGGAATGAAGTATTCTGAGACAGCTCACTGGGTAATGCCCTTCGAGATGCCGTCCCAGATCAAGGATATGGTTATCAGGGAGTTCAATCACGACGCCATGCTCGAAGAGGGTGTGAAAATCGTATTCTCCGCACTCCCGGCAGAGGTCGCCAGAGAGGCTGAGCCACAGCTCAGGGCAAGCGGCTTCTACGTATTCTCCAACGCTGCTGCAATGCGTTACGACTCCGACGTTCCTATCCTCATTCCGGAGACAAACGTCGAACAGCTCGACCTTATCCGTGAGCAGGGCTACCCGCAGACAGGTTTCTGCGTCACCAACGCGAACTGTGTGACGACGGGGCTTGCAATGGCACTCGCTCCGCTGAGACAGTTCGGTATAAAGACAATCACGGTAAACAGCTATCAGAGCGTATCTGGTGCAGGTTACCCCGGTCTCTCCTCATTCGACATCACGGACAACTGTATTCCGTTCATCAAGGGGGAAGAGGAGAAGATTGACAGGGAAATCAAGAAGATTCTCTCCATCGACCCCGTTGTCTATGCATTCACGGTACGTGTTCCCGTCATGTTCGGGCACCTCGAGACAGTATGGCTCGACCTCGAGAAGGACGTCGAGTGCGAGGACATCATCAGGGCATGGGCAGACTTCAAGGAGGAAGTGGATCTTCCCTCCACTCCTTCCCAGCCTGTACAGTACTCTCCCGAGAACACCTTCCCCCAGCCGAAGTACGCATTCTGGGGCACTCCGAAGGGAATGGTCGTCTATACGGGAAGACTCAGAAAGAAGGATGGCAAGATCGGCTTCTGCCTTCTTGTCAACAACATCGTCAAGGGTGCTGCAGGCGGTTCGATTCAGAATGCAGAGGCATTCGTATCACGCTACGGCCTGAGATAAGAGAATCCGGAAAATCATGTAAGGGGGCGGAATGTAATCTGCCCCTTTCTCTTTGCCTCCTCTCGTCATATAATGACGGCTGTGAGCAGACTTGAACGCATAATGGATATGATCAACATCCTCTGTCTTGATGACGGAAGGCTGGACTACGCCTACATAAGGGACAAGTACGGGATATCGAACAGGGAGTTCCGGAGGGATATCGACTTCATCCGTGAACGTCTTACGGATATCGGGTATATGGATAAGCTCTCGTCTGTCGAATACGTGAGATCCTCAAAGGGCAACTGGTACGTCTTCAACGGCGACAAGCCCCGTCTCAACGAGGCCTTTGTCAATTCCACGATTGCCGACGCCCTTGCACACGCCGCAGACAATCCCCTTAAGGCCCAGTTCGAAGGTTCGGGGGAGAGTTCCTCCTCAGATATCCCGGTAAGGTATCTCTACACGGCTCTCGAGAAGGTCAACTATTCGGTATTCACGAAGCTCGTGAACGCAATAAAGGAGAGGCGGACGATTGAACTGAGGTATGTCAACTCGAAGCGGGGAGAGACACAGCTTTCCGTCAATCCGATGGTCCTCATCAACTATTCCCAGATCTGGTACCTCAAGGCGGAGAGCGAGTACGGAACAATCATCACATACTCTCTTTCACGAATAAAGGATGTCACATACACCGACAGGCACTTTGAGTACAACAGCGAGAAACTGAAGAAAAGCGAGGGAAGCTACGGCATATTCTCATCCGCAAAGAAGGAGCCTGTCTGGTATACGATGCGCTTTTCGTCCGTTGCCGCAAACATCGTCTCCAACCAGATATGGCACACCGACCAGAAGGGAAAGTGGATTGACGATGAGACATACGAGCTTTCCGTTCCTGCCGTGAGCGACGTTGAAGTCATGGCAAGACTCCTGAGCTATGCTCCCGAGAGCGAGCCGGTATCTCCGCCGTCGTTCGTCGAGCGCTGGCGTGATATAATCTCCAGGTGTTCCGATAAGATAAAAGAAGGCATTAAATGATTTATACAACACTCGACACTGACGACAAGATAATCTCGGCCGTGAATGAATGGAACGGCAGGCCTCTTTCTGTCGATTTCGAAGGAGAGTTCAATCTCCATATCTACGGGGAGCACCTGTGCCTTGTCCAGATATTCGACGGCGATAGGTACTATATAATTGATGCGCGAAGCAGGGGGGTGACGGCAAAGGGACTTGAGGCCTTCTTCTCCTCTTCAAGCGAGAAGGTCTGGTTCGACATCCAGAGTGACGCATCCCTCGTCTACAAGAAATACGGCCTCAGAATCAGCAATGTTTTCGATATCCGTGTACCGGCACTGCTTCTGGGCTACAACGGCAATCTCCTCGGGCTCATCGAGACATACCTGGGTAAGGAGATAAACATCGATAAGAAAAAGAACCAGCAGGCGAACTGGCTTGAGCGTCCCCTCGATATAACGCTCATCGACTACGCTCTCACGGATGTCATGTATCTCTTCGCTCTCAAGAAGGTCCTTCTCGAGGAGATAGAGAAAAAGAACCTTACATCGGAGATGCTCTCGGGGCTGAAGAGGGTGACACAGGTCAAGGAACCCACTCCGGGCTGGAGACATATCGGGTACTGGAGAAAGATGAACAGGAGTACGAAGGAGAACCTCAAGACCTTCTTCATTGCACGTGACACCATTGCAAAGCGCTTCAACGTTCCCGCTGCCCGCGTCATGGACAAGCACACTCTCCTCTCCCTTGCCGAGAATCCCCCCCAGACCAGAACAGAGCTCAGGGAAAGAATCAAGAACGAGCCTCAGCGCTTTAGGACTCTACTTGAAGAGAGCCTCTGGAAGGAAATGGAGAAGAGCAGATCTGTCAAATGAAATCCAGCAAATCTGTCAAACGGATGTCACAGAAACAGCTACCGGAAAGACCGGTGTAAACCAGTCTGATTTCAGTCGCAATGGAAAGAGGGGAGATAAATCCTTCTCTTAAGACAGTGAACCGGATAGCTGCGGCATTCGACAGGGATGATCCGACTCTCATTCTTCATCCAGAATGAGAGTCTCTGTTCTGTTCAGTTCTGGCTTGATGCTATCTGTAATACATCCATAGGACAGGACTGGACGCACTTTCCGCATGCGATGCACTTGCCCGTCTGTCCCGTTATCGGGGAAGTGACCATCACATGTACTGGACAGACTTTCTGACAGAGACCGCAGCCTGTGCAGAGTTTCCTGTCGATTGTCCATACGCCGGAAGGAAGCTGTTTGATGGCTCCCTGGGGACATGCCTTTGCGCACTTGCCGCACTGTATGCAGGTCACAGGCTTCCATTCACCGTTCTTCTCCTCGACTCTGAGAGCACTGTAGCGCCTGTCCTTCTCCTTGTAGAACATCTCCGAACAAGTTCTGACACACTCAAGGCATCCGATACATCTCACGCCCGGATTGACGAAGAGTCTTTTTCCCTTTGCCAGAACCTTTTTCTCGTTCGGTCTGATAAGATAAGGCGTGCTCTCGAGGGGAAGCTCGTGATGGAGCACATGGTCCCAGTGATAGTAGGCGTTGCTGATGGCAGGAGCAGTCGGTATTGATGTGATTTCTCCGATTCCTATTGCTCCGCTTGAAGTCTTGAGGCCCGGCTTCTCGACGATTATCGAGGTAATCTTCGGAAGTTCGTCAGCTCTGAAGAGGCCCAGGGATCCGTATTTCTCGAGCGGTCTGCAGTCTTCGACCCTGTATCTTTCCCTCAGTGCATAGCCCATGCCCATGACGACACCGCCTTCAATCTGGCCCTCGACGTTCGTCGGGTTGATGGCTCTTCCGACATCGTGTGCCGCAACCATCTCCTCGATTGTTCCGTCATCGTTCAGGATACATAGCTGTGTGGCATAGCCGTAGGCGACATGACTGACGGGGTGGGGAACGGGAGAACCCATCTTGTCGGTCTTTGCAAGATACTCCGCATAGTATTCTTCGCCTTCGAGGTCCGAGAGTGTCTTTCCTTCAAGCGCATCCTTCAGCATGTGTGCCGCCCGTCGCGCAGCTTCGCCCGTGACTGTGGTGTGACGGCTTCCGCTCGTTGTTCCGCTGTCAGGGTCATTCGTCGATGCCCTCTCGACTTCGATGAGGCTTTCGTCGAGTCCCGTGATATCTGCAGTGATCATCTTGAGGACAGTCCATAAGCCCTGTCCTATGCAGGAGCCGGCACAGTGAACGTGGACCTTGCCGCCTTCGATTATGAGCTTTACTCTTCCCCAGTCGGGAAGACCGACGCCGACGCCTGCGTTCTTCATTGCGCATGCGATGCCCTTTATCTTTGC
Organism: Sphaerochaetaceae bacterium; assembly: GCA_963626615.1. Taxonomy (GTDB): domain Bacteria; phylum Spirochaetota; class Spirochaetia; order Sphaerochaetales; family Sphaerochaetaceae; genus Ornithospirochaeta. Next base: position 3,266 of record CAVFYD010000045.1, on the reverse strand, counting down.
CCTGTCATACTTGTCCTTGACTGCAAGAAGCGTCTCCGCAAGTCCTGTAGAGTCATCCGCTATCTGGCCGTTCGGAAGTTCCTGTCCCGGTCTGATTGCGTTGAGGTATCTGATATCCCATTCGCTGATACCCACCTTTCTGGCAAGAGTGTTGAGCATGTTCTCGATTCCGAAGCATGTCTGTGTGACTCCGAAGCCGCGGAATGCCCCTGCTGGAGGATTATTGGTGTAGTATGCGTAGCCGTCAATCTTGAAGTTCTGGTAGTTGTAAGGGCCTGAAGCATGTGTGCATGCTCTCTCGAGTACAGGTCCTCCGAGCGACATGTATGCGCCGGTGTCTGCAATGACCTTTGCCTTGACGCCCTGTATTTTTCCCTTTTTGTCGACGCCGACTGTGAAGTCCATCTCCATGGGATGACGTTTGGGGTGGAAGAGAAGGGATTCGGCACGAGTGAGCTTCATCTTCACGGGGCGCTTCAGGAGGTATGCCGCAAGTGCAGAAAGGTGCTGGACTGTGACGTCCTCCTTTCCTCCGAAGCCGCCTCCGACAAGGCAGTTCTCGACTTCGACCTTCTCATACGGGAGCCCCAGGAAGGGAGCTGTTTCGTGAAGTGTGTCATAGACACCCTGGTCTGTGGAGTATATCTTCACTCCGTCATCTCCCTTAGGAACGGAGAGTGCACACTCGGGCTCGAGGAATGCGTGTTCCGTGTACGGTGTGGAGAAGTGTGCGGAGTAGACCACATCGCTCTTTTCTATCGCCTCTTCGGCGTTTCCTCTCGATACGTGTTTCTCGACAGCAAGGTTACCCGGTGCATTCTCGTGGACCAGCGGGGCCCCTTGTGCCATTGCCGCAGCGGGACTCGAAACATATGGGAGCGGCTCGTATTCAACCTTCACGAATTTCTTCGCACTCTCTATGTCTTCGATTGTTTCGCCGACTATGAGTGCAACGGGGTCACCTAGGAATCTCGTTATTTCCCCTACGTCGACTATGGCATTCCAGTCCTTCGTGAGGTGGCCGACAACCTTGTTGCCCGGAACATCCTTTGCCGTGAAGATCTTTACGATTCCCTTCTGTTTCTCGGCCTGGGTTATATCGAGAGAGAGGACCTTTGCACGGGGGTACTTGCTTCTGAGACAAGAGGCATGGAGCATTCCCTCGACATAAAGGTCGTCGGGATATTTACCCGTCCCCGTGACCTTGTCCCTGACGTCGACACGGTGAACACGCTCTCCGATCTTCCACTTGACGTCGCCGCTCCTGATTATTCCGTCGCCGCGGAGAATCTCTGCCGCGATTTCTATTGCCTTCACGATCTTGACGTAGCCCGTGCAGCGGCAGATGTTGTTTCTTATTGCGTGTCTGATTTCCTTTTCGGTGGGGTTGAGGTTCTTGTCTAGAAGAGCCTTTGCACACATGACCATTCCAGGAATGCAGAAGCCGCACTGAACGGCACCCGCTTCGCCGAATGCGTATGTGTATATATCCTTTTCCCGATCTGTCAGTCCTTCAGTTGTGAGTATTGTCCTGCCGTCAACACTCCCCGTTGTGTAAGTGCATGCTTTGACGGCTTCTCCGTCGATGACTATCGTGCATGTGCCGCATGCACCCTCGCTGCATCCGTCCTTGACGGAAGTCAGTCTTTCAACGTCCCTGAGATATCTCAGGAGACTCATGTTCTTTTCGACAGTTACTGATTTTCCATTAACAATAAACGAAGACATAATCACGTTCTCCTTATTCCACACATCCTTGCGTAAAAAGGAGGTCCCTTAGCTTCTGTCTGGCGTGGCAGCGGTCTGTGATACCAACCCACCCTCTATTTTCCCGAAGTTTAATCCATTTGTAAAGTAAAATTCTCAGCCGAGTTTAATTACCAGTTCCTTCTTGTCAGTCTCAAGATGCTTATAGACAACACCTGCGGCATCGAACATCCTTCTTGATGCTTTCGATGCGTCACTGTCACGGTATTTGTCCGAAAGATAGTACACTTCCTTTATGCCGCTCTGGATGACGGCCTTTGCACATTCGTTGCAGGGAAAGAGCGCAACGTAGAGCGTTGCTCCCTTGAGCCTCGCGGGATCGCAGGAATTGAGAATCGCATTGAGCTCTGCATGGCAGACGTATGGATACTTCGTCTCTGACCAGGCGCCACTTCGTGCCCACGGCAGATCATCGTCGCTGCAGCCTGAGGGAAAGCCGTTGTAGCCGACCCCGATGATCTTCTTATCTGAAGATACTATGCATGCCCCAACCTGTGTGTTGGGGTCCTTGCTTCTCATTGATGACAGCACTGCCACTCCCATGAAGTATTCGTCCCAGCTTATGTAATCCTGCCTTTTGTCGCTCATATGTCTCTCCTTGCTTTCTCATTATACAGAAGTAGAGGGAGAAGGGAAGAAGAAAAAGAGCTGAGCTCATTGTTGTTTTCGCTGTTCTGCGAATGTAGAATAGTGCTATGTACGCTCCTTTCATGTTCAATCAGACAGAACAGACGCTCCCTTATGTCCTGTTCTATGACAACGGCAACCAGGTTGTTCCGACTCACTGGCATAAGGAACTCGAGCTCAGTTTCTCCGTTGAAGGAGCCACCAACATAAGAATAAATGACCACATGTATGAGATACCGAAGGGGGAGGCATGTCTCATCAACGGCGGCGACATTCATTTCTATTTTGCCTCGAAGAATCACAGACGTATTGTCATAATCTTCGACCTTACCCTTATAGGGGGAACAAAGAGCTATGCGGATCTCAGAAAGGAGATATCGAAGAAACTCAGTTCCAATGATAAGACGAGCGTCAACTTCACTTTAGAGGAGAAAGACACCCTTCAGAAATGTATAGCGGAACTTGAACGTCTGAACTATGACAAATCCCTTACGAGAGAACTCCTCATCAGAGCTAATATGTTTCGTATCCTGTCGCTCTTTTCCAGCGACGAGCACCGGCGTCAGGATGAGCTCATTCATTATGAGTCCGACAACAAGCAGATGATGAGGCTTGAGCATGTTCTTGATTACATTGAGAAGAACTATTCGAAGCCAATAACACTGTCATCGATAGCTTCCGAGGCAGGATTCGAACCGAGTTACTTCACCCGTTTCTTCAAGACATATACTAACATGACATTCGTGGAATATCTTACCGCCTACAGAATAAGCCGGGCGCAGGCAATGCTGATTGCCTATCCGGACAAGACTGTAAGCCTCATTGCCGAGGAAGTCGGATTCATGAGTATCAAGACATTCAACAGGGCTTTT
>CAVFYD010000044.1:0-17165 GCA_963626615.1 Sphaerochaetaceae bacterium | reverse complement strand
GTTAAGGAGAAAGAAACGTATGTTAATTCTGTGTTAATTCACATTACTGATGGCGAACGGTGATATACACAGTGAAAGGTCCTGAGTGAGAGTACATCTGTGTTTGAGAGAGTTCAGACAGGGATCGTCATATCTGGCGACACCGTCCTTCTGGAGGCGGGCTACCACAATTCCCGGATCTCTGTTGATGTCATGAGCAAATGAAACAATGCTCTCCCTGTCATACTTTCTCTTCAGAAAGAAATCACGATACTTATCGGGAGGAATAAGCTTGTCTTCAGCGTATCTGTCTGCCTCCTTCTCGTCCTCAAACGAGATTCCCCAGTCTCTTTTCACGATATGACCGACCTCATGCATGAGTGTGAACCAGAAGACATCAGACGTGAGGCTACGGTCACTCACCATCAGCATCGCCTTCTTTCCGATCTTACCCGAAGCACCCCTCAATCTGGAACCGGGAATGTTTGGAAGGACTGTCAGCACAACCCCGCTAGAGAGAAAAGAGAAACGGACCTCATCACAGAAGCCGTCATAGTCCGTCGTCAGATTCAGAACATTTTCAACAGTCTTCTCGAACTTCGTTCTGTCGAATGCTGGCGCATCCGTTCTCATCGTCGCATTCATGGCAAGATAGACCATGGCATTCGCCTTCATGATATTCGTCTCACTCATCTTTCCCGACGAACGGAAGGGAAAGCTCTTCTTCTCGGTAAGACTCGAAAGAGATGAGACATCAAGAATTGTTCTTATCTCGTCGCACTGCTCTCCAAGCTTTCTTGCGTGATTCTCAAGGTGAAAATTATCCCTAAAATAGGAATATCCCAGTTCCTTCATCAGCTCTTCGTCATTTCTTGAGAGTCTGTCATTCATCATCTCTCCCATCAGGGAGTCATATGTCTTCTGATGATTCAGCCAGTAATCGACACTCGTAGCCGTCAGTCGTCCGAGCTTCACAGCAATGTCGAGAGAAAGCCCCTGCTCTCCTCTGATGAGAATGCTAAGATTCTTCGGCGTCGTTCCAAGCCTCTCCGCAAAGTCCTCCTGCGTGAATCCGTTATAGTCAATAAACTTCTTTATGTAGTATCCGGGATGAAAAGCAACCCTGTCCTTATATTCAATGATTTCCTTACTCATAATGTTTCGATATCTCCCTGATTTCCACTATTCGAACATACCTTGCAATGACATCTATTTTACAGTCCTCAAATGTTTTTTATCTTCATTGAGAGGCTGCAGTATAATACGCCACGGCTGTTTCCTCGTTTTCACATCAACAGAAAATAAGCCGTCATAATCCCTTTTTCCAGAGTTACGAAGATTATGGAAACGCATAGAGTTGCCGCAGCAGAATATCTCCTTGAGCGTAGGGGCTGCTTTCAATTCCTGAATTCTATCAAGAAGTGATAAGGCAAGACTTCTGTTTCCCCCGAAAAACTTCTGTGCAGTTTTCAGGCTACAGCATATCTGCTCAACCTTACTGTCAAAGTAAATTATCTCCATACCGCCTCCAAATCCAGTTACTAGATTGGTAATCAAATTTTAGAGTCAAGTAAAACAAATTGTCAATGTTTCGCTCAGTAACTCTGCAAAGACCCAACAAAAAACACCAGAATTTACTTTGCTCTTTACTCAATAGATTTTCAGTAAGTCAAAATGGCCATTTTCCGCTCAGAAAAATCAACAGAGATCTTGTTTTCAGCTGCCTCCGGCTTTATCCTGGACAAGGGAGAAAAGATGACAACAGCAGCCGAGAAGACAGATTATTATGAAAAAACGGAAATACAGAAAGGGTTTGAGGCTGCTTTCGTGAACTCCACAGTACTTTCGGACGAGAACCTGAGGCCGGCATTCCTGTCAAACATTCCGAAACAGGGTAAGAAGGTTCTTACGGAAATCGAAGACCTACTTCTATCGTGCGACAGCTACTTCCTCAGTGTTGCTTTCATTACGATGGACGGACTTACCCCGCTATTGGAAACACTGAAGGAACTTGATGACAGAGGCATCAAGGGCCGTATCCTCACGACAGACTATCTTGCATTCTCGGATCCGAGGGCTCTCGACAGACTCAATTCGCTTCCGTCAGTCGAACTGAGGATGTTCAACTCCCATACAGCCGGCTGCGGCCTGCATACCAAGGGGTATGTGTTCAAGAAGGACGGAACCTACAGGATAATCATCGGCTCATCAAATATCACGGCAAGGGCTCTTACACTGAACAGGGAATGGAACACGAAACTTGTCGCAGAGGAAAACGGAGAGCTGACAAAAGCTGTCATCAGTGAATTCGAGGAACTCTGGAAAGACGAGAACACCCACCTCTACAGTGCAGTCAGGGATGAATACCGGGAGGAGTTTGAGATAACCGGAAAACAGAGAGAGACGGCTCTTCAGGAAAATCCCGTATCTTTCGAGAAGTATACGCTCTCCCCCAACTCCATGCAGGTCGGATTCATAACGAATCTGAAGAGAATCATCGAAAGCGGAGAGGACAGGGCCCTGCTCATCTCGGCAACAGGAACAGGAAAGACATACGCATCAGCATTCGCCATGAGAGAGCTCGGATACAGAAAGGTGCTCTTCCTCGTCCACAGGGGTCAGCTTGCAGAACAGACCCGGATCTCCTACGAGAAGGTATTCGGCTCATCGGTCACATTCGGAATCATGGGAGCAGGAAAGAACGAGAGGAACAGAGACTATATCTTCGCTCTCGTCCAGACTCTCTCGAAGGATGATACGTTGCACTCCTTCTCTCCCGATTACTTTGACTGCATCATTCTCGATGAAGCCCATCATTCGGCAGCAGGAAGCTATAAGAAGATACTCTCCTACTTTCATCCCCGCCTATGGCTGGGAATGACGGCAACACCGGACAAGAGAGACGACAGCATTGACGGACGCAACATCTATGAAATCTTCAACTACCAGATTGCATACGAGATAAGACTGAAGGAGGCAATGGAAGAGAACCTTCTCTGTCCCTTCCACTACTTCGGCCTTACCGACATCGCATCGGTCTGTGACCAGCGTAAACTCACACTTCAGGACTTCAACAGGCTTGCATCCCCGGAACGTGTCGACAGGATAATCGAAAAGGCAGAATACTTCGGCTACAGCGGAACGAGAGTCAAGGGACTTGTGTTCTGTTCCCGCATTGATGAATCGGAAAGACTCTCGGCGGAGTTCAACGAACGCGGTTACAGAACAATTGCGCTCAACGGAGAAAGCAGTGCAGAAGAGAGAGCAAAAGCCTTCGAGCGCCTCGGAAAAGATGACGGAGACGATGAGCTCGACTACATATTCTCCGTGGAGATTCTGAACGAGGGGGTCGACATAGTCGAAGTGAACCAGGTAATAATGCTTCGTCCGACACAGTCGCCGATTGTCTTCATCCAGCAGCTCGGGCGCGGACTCAGAAAGGCAAAAGGCAAGGACTACGTCGTAGTACTGGACTTCATCGGCAACTATGACAACAACTTTATGATTCCGGTGGCTCTGTCGGGTGACAGAAGTTACAACAAAGACACTATCAGAAAGTATGTAATCAGCGGCAACAACACGATTCCGGGAGCTTCGACAATCCACTTCGACAGAATAGCAAAGGAAAGGATTTTCGAATCCATCAACCGCTTCAACGGCATAAAGAGAGTTATAAAGGAAAGCTACACAACGCTGAAGACAAAACTCGGGAGAAGACCCTATCTCGAAGATTTCTACTCCTACAACGAAGCGGACCCGCTTCTCATCATAAGAGAATACAGGACATACCAGAACTTCATACGCAGGGTCGACGGTGACAGTTTTGTTCCTCTTACACAGAATCAGGAAACAATACTCGAATATCTCTCGAAGACGGTACTCTCGGGAGTAAGACCTTACGAACTCGAGATACTCTCACTGCTCTTCTCTGTCCCGTTCATAACATATGACGACATAAGACAGAAGATTCAGGATGACTATGGTTTCACAGTCGATGACGACACGATAACCTGTGCAGTGAAAGTTCTGAGAGGCTGCTTTGTCAACAAGGATGAAGAGATAGCGAAGTACGGTATCATCAACGTACTCACCTGTGACAGTTATACAGTCAGACGGGGAGGCCTCTACAGCGAAATAGCCAAAAGCGAGGAATACCGAAGACAGTTCGAGGACATAATAAAGGTCGGAAAGGAACGTTACAGGGACAGATACCATACCGACACGCCTGACGACAGCAGATTCGTCCTATACGAAAAGTACTCCCGTCGTGATGTATCGCTCCTGATAAACGCAGGAAAGGACCTTTCATCCGTCATGTACGGAAAGTACAGAAAAGACAATGACGTTTTCATATTCGTCACGTATCACAAACAGACAACAGAGGATGAGACAAAGGAATATATCTCCGGAAAACCTGACTACTCGGACAGATTCGAGAACAATTCGATATTCCTCTGGGATTCACAGATCGGCCGCGGACCTGAAAGCTCATATATGGCCGATGTGGAGAATGCAGGGAACAGACACCTACTCATAAAGAAAAGTGATGCCGAAAGCTCGTTCTACTACATGGGACTCTTCGATGTACAGGACAGATACGGCGCAAAGAAGAAAGACAACAAGGGAGTCGAAAGAGATATTACCAAGGTCATTCTGAAAATGCATAATAGCGTCAGAGACGATCTTCTGAGATATCTTGAAAGCTCCATTGAAGAGAAAGAAGGAACAGCACAGTGAAAACAGTAAAGGTGGTGGCAGCTGTCATCAGGAAGGACAATAAGATCTTCGCAACAGAACGCGGTTACGGGGAGTTCAAGGACATGTGGGAGTTCCCGGGCGGCAAGATTGAGAAGGGCGAAAGCGGACCGGATGCTCTGAAGAGAGAAATCAGAGAAGAACTCGACACAATCATAGAAGTAGGCGACTACATCGACACAATAGAGTACGACTACCCTACCTTCCATTTATCTATGGAATGCTACTGGTGCACCGTAAAGGAAGGTAAGCTCACGCTTCTCGAGCACGAGAATGCTCTCTGGCTCGACAGCTCCTCCCTGCTCTCCGTTAAGTGGCTTCCTGCTGACCTTGTTATCATCGACAAGGTGAGAGACGGACTTGCAGAGTGACGGAAATCCATCAGAATTGAAGATTCTGTTTATTTTTCCTGACAAATTTTAGAAAATTGTAAAATTTAATATTTGAAAATACAGAACAGACTGTGCATCATTTATCATAGATGTAGCGGGTTCGGATATCCGACCCCGCAAAGGAAGGCCCCTGATGAAGAAATTCAAGTCCGTTCTGGTTACCGCACTTGTACTCACTGCACTTTTCGCATTCGTATCCTGTGAAGCGAAGAACAGTGAAGACGCCCTTGTCTATGTCTATTTCGGAGATATCACAGCAAGAGCTATCGATGAAACAGCATTTGATGTGACACACAGCCAAAATATCACGTCATCCACAGTTCTGAATGAAACTGCCGACAATCTCTACTGGGCATACTCGGCTGTTAAGAAGGACGAGCTCTTCAAAACAGGAGAGACGAAAGACAGCACCGGAAATACAATTTTTGTAAATCTCACAGACGGAAAGGGACTCAACAAACCAATCTCCTTTTCGAGAGGAGCGTGGGAGTTTACGCTGAATGCTTACTCTACGGCAGAAGCAAGAACAGCAGGAAAACATCCGATTTACACAGGAAAAACGACATCGACTATAAGCAAAACATCTACTGCAGTCCCTGTTTCTCTTGACTATGCATACTCCTCTGGAGGCTCGGGAAACGCAACTTTCAAATATACGGTATCACTCACACAGAATGCCACCCTGGGCACGACATACACGATTGAAAGTGTAAAGGTTACTGCAACACCGAAGACATCTTCAGGAACTGCACAGACAGTAACGCTCACTGCAGAAGCGGGTTCGAATGATTACAAAGGAACAATATCGAATCTGGACTACGGACTTGTAAATGTTCAGATTGACGTGACAATCGGTGGTACCGTCTACTCGACAACTCCGGCAGACTACATAGTAATGACAGACCTCAACACGGAATTTACAGGAAACACTACAGTCACGATAGACGAAGGTGCAAAAGTAAGTCTGAGTTTCTCGTCGACGGTTCCGACTACAACTCAGCCTGACAAGTCCAAGATTTCGTAATCAAGACACCATGTCCGCATTCAGAAAAGTCATCATCTGCATATTGCTATGCATAACTGTCTCTGCCCTCTTCTCTTCAGAAAGAGGGAGAGATTCTCTGACGCTTAAGTGGACATGGGAACAGGAGGGAGAGACTGACGGTTTTCTCTACCGCATTTACGACTGGGACGAGAAGACAGCGTCCGAATGGATTAGAGCTGACGTAAATGAAGCTGTAACTGAGGGTCTCGAGGAGAAGGGACGCTATGTTCTTGAAGTGAAGAGCGTGAAGGACGGAGAACTGTCATCTTCAGCAATCGGCATCTGGCCTGGAAGAAAGTCGAAGTGGGATTTCTCGTTCTCGCTTCTTCTCGGAAACAATGTGAAAGTCTTTCCCTACGCAGTCCGAAAGGGACTCGAAAGCGGAGTCTACTCGACTGTTTTGAGCGCAGGAATCGGCTTCGATGCCCTTTATGACACATCGTCATTCCTTTCATTCGGAATCGACAGCGTCCTGAAGGCAACGGGATATACCCACGTTCTGAAATCAAATCCCGTCCAGCTTTCCCTTGAAATGATGGGAGAAGTACGCTTCTCCTTCGGGGATGATATCTACCCGATAAAGAAGACATGGGAGAGTGACCGTTTCCTCAGAAGATCCGGCTTCTCGTTTCTCATCGGCGGCGCTCTCTATACGGATTTCAGAACGACGAATCTCTTCGTCCCGGGGCTCGGAATGAAGGCCGTATTCGACATCTATTCGGAGAGCAGCGTCACAGCGGGAATCTTCGTGAGAGCGACTGCATTCTGTTTCAACCACTCTGATATGCTCTACTCCGTTCTTGATATCAGCACAGTCTGGGGTATAAGGCTCGGCTGGAGAGGAGACGAAAGATGAGGAAAGTCATTCTTATCATCATGATTGCCGTTCTTCTCCTCACATCGTGTTCGTACGATACGACAGTCAACGACCATTTCTACCCCTACTGCAGGATAGAGGAGTTCGAGCTCTTCTTTGCCCAGGTCACGTTCCTCTCTTCAGATATGTCATACCCCGATCTCTACACGGAGAACGGAAAGGAATACCTTGTTGCCGTCATCAACGGCTTCGACAAGGAAGAATACGAACTGGAACTCAGGGGATGTCTCACCGTCAGGGACGGTATCATGGCAATAAACAGCAATTCCTTCTGTAAGGCCGATAACATCACATCAGTAGCTCTTCCATCATCCTGCCGTTCTCTGGGAAAGAATTCCCTTCCCCAGAAGGCATCAGAGATGACTATGCCGCTCAAGGCTGCAACAGACCTCTGGAAGGCCGTCAGTGATGAGAACAAAGGCAACCTGTGTAAGCTCAACGTAACTGGAGGCGGCGAACTTCTCACGATAAGCGGTAACTTCTGCAACCTTGAATCCGTAACTGTCAGCAATGACGGAAGAACAGCCTACTGGCCTGTTCTCCCGACTCTCCGTAAGGCGGGATACACATTTGGCGGCTGGAAGGATGATAACGGGAATACCGTCGTATCGGGAACGAGGATAAACGGAACATCCGGTACGGCACACCCCGTATGGGAAGAAGGCGAAGATCCGGATTCCCCCTCCACCGGGGAAGAAGACACTTCTCAGGGTTCATCAACCTTCAGAATCCCCCAGATAACAGTGCAGACAGATCCTCGCTACAGGCTCTCCGTCACAGATAACGGCGACGGCACATACACTGTGACACCGGCAAGTACAAGCCCGGGTTATACTCTCTACTATGACGGAGCACCATGTACACCTGCCTTTGCAGACGGAAAATGGACATTTGAAGTGCATACAATCGGAAGCCACACATTCTCCGTCTTCTATCTCGACACAGGCGGTAATCCACTGGGCTTTGCACAGATAACATTCGAGGCGGCTACAGCATTATGAAGAAAAGAACAAAACTGATTGCAGCATTATCCATAATCCTATTCATTCTCTCGTCATGTGCCGTCGGGCGGGAGGACGAGACCGTTCTCGTAAGCTTTACGGAAATCAGTGCAAGAACAATAGACAGCTCCCGTTTCGACACGGAAGAAAACAGGGCCACAACAGCAAATGAGGTTATACCGGCAACCGCAGACGAGCTCTACTGGTTCTACAAGGCTACAAAGAAGGACAACCTCTTCAAACAGGGTGATACTGAGGGCGAATACGTTCCCCTCAGCACAGCGACAGGTCTCAATATTCCGGTATCACTCTCACGAGGCGACTGGGAGTTCTCGCTCAAGGCTTACAGCGACGTCACGGAGAACCCCGTTTATGAAGGAACAACGGGAACCGTGAGCATAACATCAGCCTGTTCCGTCGCCGTTCCTCTCGACTACACCTACGCTTCCGGAAACGGCAGGATAAGGATTGAATGCTCTGTCCCGGTTCATGAGATTGTCACAAGAACGAGCGGAGATGACAACAGCAGCTACACCGTCACGGCAATGGCGTCATTCACACCGCTCAATGCCTTAATAGCTTCGCCTTCAGCATGTAATCTCGAAGTATCTGACAAATCGAGTGGCAATATGCTTACCACGCCTTCAGATGTAAATCTGAGGTCGGGGCTCTGGAAAATAACGGTAACAGTTTATATCGACAGTGCGTCATTCACAGTGCTGAACGAGACTGTGGCAATAATGAACGGCCTCACCACGTATCTCACAGCAAAAGACTCAATCAACTTCTATGAGTCGACTGTCGTGAAGGGAGACTCCGTTACCCTCGGCACATACAACAGCACTCCCCTCACGTGGCGTGTAATCAGCCTCGACTACAAAAACGACAGGGCTCTGCTTCTCTCTGACAGCGTCCTCGAAAAGGGCAATCTCGCCCATTCAACGGCCGCAGGCGACTACTCCTGGGCCTCATCTTCTGTCAGGACGTGGATGAACGGTACATTCTACACATCCGCCTTTTCAGATACCGAGAAGGCCCTTATCGTCGAAACTGTAAACAACACCGGTACAGAGACGACAGAAGACAGAGTCTTTGCACTTACTGCCGGTGAAGCGGAAAAGCATCTCGGAAAAGAGAATACAAAGAAAACATGCTACGCTCAGGACGGAAGCGCTTCAGAATGGTGGACACGCTCCTCTGCCAGTACGGCGACGGAAAGCGTCCAGTATGTTGATGACCGCGGTTACACGGAAAATGCAGACCCCACGCTCAGGAAAGGAGTACGTCCCGCACTCTGGATAACACTCGGAGATACAAAAGCAGCTGCTCCGACGCGCTATACGATAACATACAACCTCAACGGAGGCTCACTCGAAAACGGCGTCGTGAACCCCTCGTCGTACACCCGCGGCTCCGCTCTCGACAGTTCGTTCACCATCAGCAACCCGACATTCAACAGCGACTACATCACATTCATGGGCTGGAAGAAGGAAGGGGAAGATGACAGCACTGCAACGGTGAACTACACCGTCGATGAGACAACGGAAGAGAACCTGAGTCTCGTTGCAGTCTGGAAAGAAGCCGAGTCGATAACTCTCGGAACTTACTCCGGCTCTTCCATCTCCTGGATACCCGTCACCTATGATTACGAAAACAGGAAGATACTTCTTCTCAGCGAGAAGGTTCTGACGAGCATGGCTCATCAGAGCGACACAACGTCATCCTACAGATGGGCGGAGAGCAATATAAGGACATGGCTCAACGAGGATTTCATGTCTTCATTCACATCTGAAGAAAAGTGCCGTCTGCTCCGCACCTCAATAGAGACATTGCCCGGAGGCCAGACAACAAGTGAAACGACAGAAGACTACATCTTCCTCATTCCATTCGTGACAGAATATATCGATTCCATGACCCAGAATCAGAAAAAGGCATCCACATCCTGGTGGACCAGCGGCGGAGACAGCACCAGTGCAAACTACGCCTATGGATATGATGCTGATGGTTGCACATTCTCCGCACCAACGACAACTTCATACGGTGTACGTCCTGCCATGTGGATTGCATTCGAGGACAGCGCATACAACCCGACGACGGACTATACGATAACCTACGACCTCAACGGCGGAGCTTATGAAAGTGGCGTCACATACCCCGATTCATATACAAGAGGCTCGATTTTCGACAGTTCAGTTTCAATTCCCGACGCAACATACAACAGCGCCTACATCACATTCGCCGGCTGGAAGATAAAGGGTGCTGATGACAGCACTGCTGTAAAGAACTACACAATCGACAGGAACGAGACGGGGAATATCGAGCTTGTCGCCGTATGGAAAGAAGCCGAGATGATAACTCTCGGAACTTACTCCGGCTCTTCCATCTCCTGGATACCCGTCACCTATGATTACGAAAACAGGAAGATACTTCTTCTCAGCGAGAAGGTTCTGACGAGCATGGCTCATCAGAGCGACACAACGTCATCCTACAGATGGGCGGAGAGCAATATAAGGACATGGCTCAACGAGGATTTCATGTCTTCATTCACATCTGAAGAAAAGTGCCGTCTGCTCCGCACCTCAATAGAGACATTGCCCGGAGGCCAGACAACAAGTGAAACGACAGAAGACTACATCTTCCTCATTCCATTCGTGACAGAATATATCGATTCCATGACCCAGAATCAGAAAAAGGCATCCACATCCTGGTGGACCAGCGGCGGAGACAGCACCAGTGCAAACTACGCCTATGGATATGATGCTGATGGTTGCACATTCTCCGCACCAACGACAACTTCATACGGTGTACGTCCTGCCATGTGGATATCTTTCAACTGAGAGAACGGAGGCCGCTCTTTTCGAACGGCCCCGCTTTTTCTTACTTCGCCAGAAGCTTTCTGCTTGCTTCCCTTCCCTTTTCGGCTAGTTCCTCTTCGTCCCAGCCTCTGAGGTGCCCGTCATATACGACGAACTCTCCGTTGACGATTGTGTACTTCGTCTCGTGCTTTGTTCCGCAGAAGAGAAGTGATGCAACAGGATCCGTCTGAGATCCGGCATACTCCAGTCCCGATACGTCGAATGCCGCGATATCTGCGCCCCAGCCCGGCTCGAGTTTTCCCAGAGTACCGAACGAGAGCATCTTCGCACCGTTTTCGCTCGCCATTCTGAAGACATCGCGGGCGCTGAGGCTGTCAGAGCCGTACTTCACTCTCTGGAGAAGAAGTGCATTTCTCATTTCCCCGAGCATGTCTGACGAGTCATTGCTTGCACTTCCGTCGACTCCGATACCCACCGTTATTCCCCTATCGAGCATGTCCCTGACACGGCATATGCCGCTTCCGAGTCTCATATTCGACGACGGGCAGTGGGCTATGGATGTATGAGTGGATGCAAGAAGATCGAGTTCCCTGTCTGTGAAGTGAATGCCGTGGGCATAGAAGACTCCCTCTCCTATGAGTTCGCACTCCTGCATGAGTTCAAGGGGCCTCAAGCCGTACATCTTAAGGCATGTCTCCTCTTCGTCCATTGTCTCGCAAAGGTGTGTATGGAGCCCTACTCCGTACTTCCTTGCCAGTCTCGATGACTCGAGCATACATCTCTTTGTGACGCTGAACGGCGAACACGGGGCAAGTACGATCTTGTGCATTGCAAGGGGTGACGGGTCGTGGAATGTCTTTATGCATCTTTCGCTGTCCTCGAGTATCTGTTCCTCCGTCTGTACGACAGAATCGGGAGGAAGGCCGCCGTCCTTCTTCGAGAGGCTCATCGAGCCGCGCGTCGGACTGAAACGCATTCCTATCCT
The DNA here is from genome assembly GCA_963626615.1 of Sphaerochaetaceae bacterium. Taxonomy (GTDB): domain Bacteria; phylum Spirochaetota; class Spirochaetia; order Sphaerochaetales; family Sphaerochaetaceae; genus Ornithospirochaeta. The sequence goes on along the minus strand of CAVFYD010000044.1, from coordinate 5,315 downwards.
GTCGGCAGCTTCGAACTGGAGTGCCATCGCATCGCCCTGGAATCCCTTGGGATAGACATAGTGATGATCGGTTGTGCATGTGCATCCCGTCTTCGCCAGCTCCGCCATCGCAAGCGATGATGATATATAGACACTCTCCTCATCTATGTTCTTCCATCTCTCGTAGAGATAGATAAGCCAATCAAAGAGCTTTGCATCCTGCACCTGAGGGATGTTTCTCGTGAGTGTCTGGTAGAAATGGTGATGTGTGTTCACAAAGCCCGGAACGACGACGAGTGACGAGCAGTCGATACTCTCGGCGCCTCTTCTCTCGAGATCTCTCCCGATTTCCTTCACTTTGTTACCCTCTATTCTCAAATCGACTCCGCTCTGACAGGGCTTAGCGGGATCTGTCATAAGCGAGTATATGTTCTTCAGTATTATGTGAGACATGGTGTGTCCTCCCCTTTTGTGTTATTTTAATTTTATCATCTGTTTCCGGTGCTGTGTGTTGCAATATCCGGCGATTTTCAAAAGAATAAGAGCGGGAAACATAAATGGCCAATATCATAGACTATCTTGAGTGGAGAGGAGACATTCCTTTTGAAGCATCACCGTTTGGTGAAGTTGACGGAGCGGTACTTGCACGTGTTGCCTATCTCAAATTCGAACTCACGCGTGAGGACCAGAACGGAAGAAAGCTCATAGACGCGGTGAACGCCCTTCTCGAAGCAGAGGAAGAGAAAAAGCCAGAAGAGGGACATCATGACACTCTCTTCATGAATGCGCTTGTTTCCTCTCCCCGCTTTGCAGGAATGACTGTGCTCGATTACACCACTGTCATGGAGAACGAGAGCCAGACGCAGTACGCCTCCGTCACACTACGTGACGAAAGCGGAAAGAACTACGTCTTCTACCGAGGAACGGACAACTCCATACTCGGTCTCAAGGAAGATTTCAACATGTCATTCATGACTGTCATTCCCGGGCAGATCAGAGCCCTCGAATACCTCCGGGCGGCTATGGAGAAGTATGACGGCTCCTTCATACTCGGAGGTCACAGCAAGGGCGGGAATTTCTCCGTCTATGCTTCCTCGTTTCTGGATGAGAAGAGTCAGGAGAGAATAGAGAGAGTCTACAACTACGACGGTCCGGGATTCGAGGAGAGTGTCATCGAGAAAGACGGCTACAGAAGAATATGTCCCCGTGTCTCCTCCTACATTCCCCAGACTTCAATTGTCGGGATGATGCTCGAGCATGAGGAGAAGTACACGACAGTGCACAGTTCGTTCTCCGGGGTGGAACAGCACAATATCTACTCATGGGATGTGAAGGGAAAGAGCTTCGTCAGGGCCGAAGGCATCGACAACAGCTCACGCTTCATCGACGGCACTCTCAAATCATGGCTGAGAAATCTCGACAGGGAGAAGAGAGGGGAATTCATCGACGCTGTATACACAGTCATCGAAAAGAGCGGTATCGACAGCATGAACGAACTCAGGGAAAAGTGGCTTTCCTCCGGTATCAGGATAATTAAGGAATTCAGGGAGCTTCCTCCAGAGACGAGAAGTGTCATGAAGGAAGCCATGGGTGTTCTCTTCAGAAGCTCGAAGGAAAGTCTGAAGGACCTCAGAAAGTAGAGAAGTACTCCTGAATCATATCTCTGTCTGAGGTGTGCGTAAGAGCAAGCTGCAACAGGATTCTCGCCTTCGTCGGCGCAAGATTGTCGCCGATTATGACGTTGGGAAATGCATCGAACTTGTCATCGGGAACTATTATTCCGTTACCTATCCTGCTTGTTCTGACAACAGGAATCGACAACTTTCCGACTGCCTCATTGAAGGCTTTGGAGTAGTTGCCGTTACCGGCACCTACGAGCACGAGGCCGTCTGCACGGGAGGCGCTTTCGCGGAGTATCACGGGATCGGCATCAACATAGAAAAAGACAATTTCAACCTTCGGCAGCATCGTCAGCCTGTCGACGAAGAACGGAGACGATGTCGTATGGGGACGCATCGACTGGTTATAGAAGAGAATCTCGTTGTCGATGATATAGCCCATCATGCCGAAGTCCCTTCCCCCGAATGCCGTAACGGATGTCGTCGAGAGTTTCTGGAAGTCCCTCGCTCCGTAAATGCTGTCGGAGAAGACGCACATCACGCCCTTTCCCCTGGCTTTCCCGGATGAGGCAACAGATACTGCCTGATAGAGGTTCATCGGGCCGTCAGCACTCGTTGCTGTGCTCGGCCTCATCGCTCCTGTCACGACGATGGGCTTATCTGTATGACATGTGAGATGAAGAAAGTACGCAGTCTCCTCCATGGTGTCCGTTCCGTGCGTTATCACAAAGCCGTCGACTGTGGGATCCTGACTGAGGGTATTAATCTGGCGGGCAAGTTCAAGCCAGTCGGAGAACGTGATGTCATCGGAGTTGACATTGACTATCTGGATTTCCCGGAGGTCTGCAAGGTCACCCAGCCCGTCGATTGAAGATGCGATGCTCTCAATCGAAAGCTCTCCGGGCCGATAGTTGGTCTGACTGCCCTTCTTTCCCTTTCCTGCGATTGTACCACCCGTAGCAAGCACAACGACTGTCTTCTTACGTTTCATTTCTCTTCCTCTTCTCTGTCTCTTCGTTATATACCTTCTCGATTCTATCAGCAAAACGGAGAGATGAGAATTCATGAGCAGTCTTCACCGCATTATCGCGGAGGGAGGAGGTATCAGAGAGGGAAAGATAGTCAACAAGACGGGAGCCGAACTCTTCTTCTGTGGAGTACATCCAGCCGTTGACGCCGTCACAGACGACACCATCCAGGCACTCATCCTTCCTCACGAGGAGCGGAAGTGACGATGAGAGTGCCTCGATATATGTCAGACCCTGCGTCTCCGAGAGGGACGCATTGAGGAAGATGTCCGCACTCCTGTACCACCTGTAAACTTCGTCCGGTGACACCATCCCAACAAAGATGACCTTAGGCCTCTCAAGTCCCAGTTCCTCCACTTCCCTTTCAAGCTCTGTTCTGTACGGACCGTCTCCGACTATTACAAGGGAAATATCGTCTCTTTTGATATGAGAGATGTAGAGAAGGAGCTCCGTGACGTTCTTCTCCTTTCCCAGTCTCCCGGCGTAGAGAAGCATTCTTCTCTTTCCCGGATTCACGCTGTCTCTGATTTTTCTCTTCATCGGAGAAAGACTTCTCGAAGGATGTGAGCTTTATGCCAGTCGGAACAACGCAAAGAGGACAGTAGACGGGATAGGACTCGAGTAGTCTTTTCACCTTTTCTGTCGGAGCAATGAAAAGATCAGAGCGCTTCGAGCAGAAACGGAAGATGGAGCGGACAATCCTCACTCCAAGCTTCCTGAAGACGGGTAGAACATAGCCCACATAGTCTTCATATACCGTGTGGCATGTATGGACAAGCGGAACATTGAACTTATCAGCAATGTGACGGGCAGAACTCGCACTGCGAGTGGATTATATCAAGTCTCCAGGCGATTATTTCCCTGAGAATCCTTCCTCCTCGTCTGCAGCGGATTCTCGCTTTGTGGTAAATCCATTCGGCACTGATGGCCCCTACCATATACACATGGTCCCTGATTTCGTTCTTCATAGATGAGGAGAGAGTGAGGAACCTCACTTCGTGTCCCCTTTTCTCCTACTCATCCTTCAGGTTGACTATCGAGGTGACGACACCGTTGACGGCATCGGTGTTCCAGTCGGAGGTTATGAGTATTTTCATGCTTTCTCCTTCGAAGGAACGGACATCTCCTACTCCTTCCTTATTCCCAGGGCAGTAAATGACATCACCGCTGCGATGACCATCATTATAACAACAGTACCCGTCCAGGAGGAAGAGCTGTCATATACAGCGCCGAAGAGCGTGGGCCCGAAGGCTGCAAGCAGATAGCCGAGGCACTGTCCGAAAGAAACCATGCGGGCAGTGTCGCCTCCGTTCTTTCCGTAGACTGCACAGAGCGTGATTCCCATGCTGAACGTCGCACCGAGTGAGAGGCCGAAGAGGACTGTTCCGGCAATAAGAGCGAGAGTACTGTGGATGAAATATGCCACGGCAAAGCCCGGGATGAAGAGAAGAGGCAGCGCTGTTGAAAACACGGTTATATTCTTTCTGTTACACACAACCGGAATGATGTAAGCCGGGAAGAATGACGCTATCTGCGTAATCGTTATCAGGAGGCCCCCGTTCACTCCTATTTCACGCGTACCCGTTATCATCGCCGGGTACCATGTGAGAACAGTGAAGAAGAGAAGCGACTGAAGTCCCATGTAAACGGCGACCATGATCTTCCGTTTCAGAGAGCTGCCCCCTAGAGAAGAAGTTTCGCCGTTCCCGCTGTCCGCACTCCCGAGAGAGACATAACGGAGAGAAAACGAAAGTGCCCCGAGAGGAAAGAGGAAAACGGAAAGAAGCGCAAGATTCCATCCTCCGAGAGATGCGCTGAGAGGCTCTATAAAAGCTGCAGTCGACGCGGAGGCAACAGTCAGTGATGCGGAATAGAGCCCTGTCAGACGTCCGTTCTTCCCGGGATAATACTCCTTGAAGAAGGAAGGAACAGATACATTGGCTAGTCCCGTTCCGAATCCCATTATGACAGTACCGGAGAAAAGGAAGAACACGGAACCGAGAGAGCGGAGAACAACGCCGAGGGTTATGACGGCGAACGACAGGGGAAGCACCCTCTTCAGTTCCATCTTCTGAGAAAGAACGACAGCAAATGGCGATGCAAACGAGAACATCAGCATCGTAAGAGTTGAAATGAGGCCGCCCAGTGCAGCGGAAAGGCCGAGAGAGGATCTGATTTCATTCATCAGCGGTCCGATGCACCCCATCGGAGAGCGCATTGCGAAAGCCGCAAAAACAATCATCATGATGAGTGAGAAGGCAATACCTTCCTTTTTTTCTGTTCTGTCTGACATCTTTGTCACCTTTGTCCCGAGGACATTCTCTCGTGATAACAGGAAGCCCTGTTCTTGTCACATCCGGTCATTCGGGGAACAGACACACTGGGGGTGACGACGCGGAATGTGCCTGCTTTCAATCCACCCGTCACATACTACCCCATTCCCGGGAGAATCTGCAACGGTGCAATAACACTCTCCCTGACTACTCCTCAACTCTTCTTTTCATAACCCTGAAGAAGAAGGAATAACGCAGTGAATGAGAGTGCTGTTATCGAAATTTTTTACTACTTCATTCTTTTTCCATCCCAAACTGCTATTCGATATGGCTCATTTTCAGCATTTATTTAATCAGATAATTTCTGAAAACAAAACAAAATAGGATAATGCTGCATATTTCCGGTAACATAACGG
>CAVFYD010000043.1:8886-17166 GCA_963626615.1 Sphaerochaetaceae bacterium | reverse complement strand
GGTACTTTCTCGGGTCGAATTCGGACGGCTTCTCGTCGAAGATTCTTCTGATTGTTGCTGTCATTGCAAGCCTTCCGTCAGAATCGATGTTGATCTTGCAGACTGCACTCTTTGCTGCCTTTCTGAGCTGCTCTTCGGGAATACCGACGCTGTCGTTGAGCTTTCCGCCGTGTTCGTTGATCATCTTCACATATTCCTGAGGAACTGATGATGAGCCGTGGAGGACAATCGGGAAGCCGGGGAGTCTCTTTTCGATTTCCGCGAGGATGTCGAATCTGAGCTCCGGGGGAACGAGAACACCGTCAGCGTTTCTTGTGCACTGTTCGGGTGTGAACTTGTATGCGCCGTGGCTTGTGCCGACACTGATGGCGAGAGAGTCGACGCCTGTCTTGCTGACGAAGTCTTCGACTTCTTCCGGTCTTGTGTAGTGGGATGCGGCTGCGCTTACCTCATCCTCGATGCCTGCGAGAACTCCGAGTTCGCCTTCGACTGTCACATCGAACTGATGAGCATAGTCCACGACCATCTTCGTGACCTTGATGTTTTCCTCATAAGGAAGGGAGGAACCGTCAATCATGACAGATGAGAAGCCGTTGTCGATGCATTCCTTGCATGTCTTGAAGGAATCACCATGGTCAAGATGGAGAACGATAGGAATGTCGCATCCGAGCTCATGTGCGTACTCTACAGTACCGCGTGCCATGTTTCTGAGGATGTTGATGTTTGCATAGTCTCTTGCACCTCTGGAAACCTGGAGGATAACAGGGCTCTTTGTCTCGACGCATGCCTGGATGATTGCCTGCATCTGTTCCATGTCGTTGAAGTTGTAGGCCGGGATGGCGTAACCGCCCTTAACTGCCTTGCTGAACATATCTCTTGTATTAACAAGACCCAATTCTTTGTAGCTTGTCATAAAGCCTCCTTATAGAAAACCGGTAATAATTTACCGATTTCTCTTCTTTGAGTCAACTTTTGTGCTCCTTTCTGTCAGATTTTTGCAAATACTGTTTGGAATTACGGCTCGATTGTTATGCAGTTGCACTCTTGATGCGGAAATGTTGAGGTTGTCCGTCTTTTCAACTAATATCTTGAGTATGTCGAAAACGAAGAAGATTATCCTCATCACGCTCATAGTGCTTGCGGCGGCTCTCGCGGCTGTCTTTTTCACATTCGACCTCGTTGTCTTCGTCACTCCCTCGGAGCTGGAAGCGTTAAGCGGAAGATGGTCGCATCCGCTCTTCTTCAACAGAGGCTGGTTCTGCATCGAGCGCTCTGATTCCTCTCCCTCCCTTCTTGAACGCATCAGGGGGGCAGATACATATATCTACACACCGTACTCCCTTCTCGATGACGGGACGAGGTGCACCTTCTATACTGTCGTGAAGGACGGCGAGAGGATAGATCTCGGTTTCTCCGAGGAGGAGATGTACTCATCCTTCCTCTCGTCCTTTCCCGATAAGCTCATCGCTCTTGTCTATGAGGAGAACAGCCCGTACGGAGAGATGTTCTCTTCGCTCTCGTCTGAGCATGCCGCACTTGGGGCCGTAACGTACACATCGCGTGTCAGCGTCGTGAACGAGGAGAAACTCATCTCCTCGGCAGACACGTACTGGGCCGTCATCATAACTGAGCCTGTATCCTCATCGTCTCTCTACAGGAAAACCGGAGCGAGGGTCGTGATGGATGAGAGGGACGCTGTCGGCGCTGTCTCGCTTGACGGTGTGATATCTCTCCACTATGACTGGAAGAGGATGATCGAATCAGATTTCACGCCTTACTACACTTACTCTGTTCTTCATGAGTGACCTGAGGTTTTTTACGGCATTTTCCTTTATATAGTCCCTGTCTTCTCCTCTGAGGGAAGCGAGGAACGTGAGAGTGTGTTCCGAGTTCTCCATCCTGTTCATCTGACCCCTCAGAGGAACGGGTGTGAGGTATGGAGAGTCCGTCTCATAGAGGAGTCTCTCTATCGGACAGAGTTTTGCATCTTCCTGAATCGGGCGGCTGTTTCTGTACGTCACATTTCCGGCAAATGAGATATATGCTCCTCTTTCGAGAAGAGGAAGCATCGTATCGGGGGCGGAGGAGAAGCAGTGCATGATCGTCCTCTCGTTAATGAGGCTGAGGTGCCTGAGAAGCACTTCGTCGGCTTCGCGCGAGTGGATGATGAGGGGAACAGCGAGATCTGATGCGATTTCTGCCTGGGCGACAAAGAGTCTTTCCTGTTCTTCCTTCCTTCCGTAGTCCTTCCAGTGAAAGTCGAAGCCGCATTCCCCGACTGCATCCGCCCCGTAGAGTGATATTTCCCTTTCGAGGGCCTTTATCGATTCGTCAACGGAGAGGGGGTAGGCTGAGGAAGTGCACCAGGGACCTGCTCCCATGGAGAGGTAGACATCCGGGGTGCTGCCGACAAGTCTTATTCTCTTTTCCCCGTCGTCGGGGACAGTCGCGCATTCGATGCCGATGATTGACGGCGGCAGAGCGGGCTCGAGTCCGTGCTCGAGCATGCCGAGGAGATGGAAATGTGAATCGAAGACAGTCATGACAACATGATAGGAATGAAAACGGAGCGTGTCACGCTGTTGTCCCGTTTCCCGGGGTAAACTACAATGGAAGAATGAAGAAAGCATTCCTCCTTATCCTTCTGTTGTCTCTCTGCATCTCTTTCCTCACGGCAGGTGAGTATGTCGTCTCGACCGAACACTTCGATTTCATCTATTCGGATGAAACGGAGGAGAGCGCTTCTGAAATCATCGAGATAGCCGAGGAGAGTTACTCGAAGCTCGTCTCGTTCTTCGCTGCCGATCCCTGCATTCATCTTCCGGTATATTTCGAGAGCGGGGTGAAGCAGTACAACGCCCACTACAGCGCATACTCTTCGTCGCACATCGTGATGTATGTCACGGCGGTGACGCCGGAACTCTTTGCGAATACGGCTCATCCCTTTTGCCTCACGTTCTGCCATGAGCTGACACATGCCTTCACAGCATCAATCTCTTCTTCCTTCTTCTCCTTCCTCCGCTCGGTATCCGGTGACTGGATAACCCCCGGTAACCTGTACCTTGATAAATCCTTTGTCGAAGGCATTGCAGTATATATGGAGAGTACGGAAGGCGAGGGCAGACTCAACGACCCTTACACCATGACGCTCATTAGCGGGATAAGCGCAGAGGGCTTCCCTTTCCGGTCACACTCCGACATTGCGGGAGGACTTGACATATCGCCAGGGGGGAATCTCTCGTACATAGCGGGAGCCGCATTCCTCAGGTATCTTTCAGATAATTACGGCCCGGAAAGTGTTGCGTCCTTCATACGCACCTGCTACCTCTTCCCGATAAGCACCACGAACGGGATATTCAGAAAAGTATTCGGCGTCCCGATTAAGGATGCCTGGAACGGCTTTATCCTGAGTCAGACTCTCACTTCTGAAACAGAGGAAAGCGAGAACATCTCCGGGTGGGGAAGCTGGAATAACCTCACTCTCGAGGGCGGCTCACTCTACGTGAAGGATACGAAGACAGCGTCACTCTACAGATATGAAAAGGACGGAAAAAGCAGAAAGAGAATCGCATTCTCATATTCGTCTCCCGACGACCTTTCCTTCTCCACTTCATTCATTCTTTCTCCTTACGTCGGAGAGAAGAAGAGAAAAGTGAACATTCTCAGAAGAAACGGAAGCAGATATGCATCGTTCGACGATTATTACACGGGACTTCTTCTCTCGGATGAGGGTGTGCTGCTTGTCACGGAAAGCGACAGGAACACGAGGCTCGAATACAGAGACCTCGGTGATGAATCTCTTCTGTACTCCTGGGCTCTCGGCCGCGACATAACGCTCAGCGAAGGTGTCGCTCTTTCTCCCTCCCTCGCTTTTTTCATCCTCACGCAGAACGGTGAGACGCGGCTTTTATCTGTCGATACCGAAAGCGGAGATTTGAGTGTAATCACACTGAGAGATGACATATATATCCATTCGCTCTCCCTCAATGCTGATAAAACTCTTGCTTTTTCATACATAGAGAAGGACGGCAGTTTCACAAGGTACGGTGAATACGACTGCGAGAGGGGGACAGTCAGACTCTCAGAAGATGATTTCGTGGGAGGCGTCGGCTACCCTGTGAAGGACAGTGACGGCACGGTCTACTACGTTTCGGAATATATTTACAGCTCGAAGATAAGCCGGCTGGATATCTCTTCTCTGACTTTCGGAGAAGAGAGAAGCGTCTCTGTTTCGGCTTTCACGCCCATCGTCACGCCTGAAGAGAAGAAAAGTCTGAATGGCAGGAAGTATCATCCTCTACGCTACATGACGAAGAGCGCGCTGATGCCGCTCTCGGGAACGAAGGGATTATACATCTCCGATGTAAGCGGCCCCGGTGTCACGATGACGAGCATCGACGCGTCTGAGAAGCACACTGTCATGGCTTCTCTCGGCTACAGCTTCGGGAAGAAAACCCCGACGATGATGCTTTCCTATTCGTACTCGGACTGTTTCAGCACACAGCTCAGTGCCTATTCGAAGGACGGGGAAACATTCTTCGAGACCGATGTTATGCTTTCATATACCTTCGATCTCGGTTCCTATAACAGATTCCTCACTCTTTCAGATACCGTCGCTCTCTTCTCCCTTCCTCAGGGGAGGGGACTGGTGAACAGATTCTCCGTCTCCTTCCGGGATCTATATCCCATGGGAATCGGACGCTACTGTGTCCTGGGGTGGGGTGCCGATGCAGCACTGGAGAATCTCTCGCCGTCACTCTCTCTGTCGCTTTATGTTCCGCGCCTCATTCCGGTAGGCAACACGACGCACCTGAGCTTCAATCTCCCCATCCGTCTCTCCGCCGCTGTCATTGACGCCGTGAAGAATCCTGTGTTCTCATTCAGGGGGACAGCATACCTCCTTACCTGGGAGATACAGAAGAGCGTCGACTGGCTGAGCCTCTATCTCCAGCACCTTGATTTCACATTCACCTATAAGGGAAGCCTCGAGAGCAGGGGATGGAAGTACGCCGAGAGCTATGCATTGGGAGCGAAACTCTCGCTGACACCGCTTCTCGGCTATCTCTCGTCTGTTGCAATGAGTCTCAACGGAAGTGTAACATATACTGTCGCCGACGGCTTCAGATTCACCTGGAGCTTCGGCCTCGGAGAGTAGAGAAATGAACGTTCTTCTTATAGTGGCTGCGGCACTTGCCGTCATCGTTTTCACTGCATCATACATAGTGTACAGGAGGTTCTTCTATACTCCTGTAAAGCATCAGAATGACATAGAGTACATGAATGAGAATTATCCCTATGCCATGAAGATAAAGGACATGACCGAACACATGGTGTCGCTTGAGTGCGAGATGGTTCATATCACATCGTCGGACGGACTCAGGCTTGAGGGAAGGTATTATCCGGCACAGAATGCCGATGCGCCGACTGCCGTTCTTGCTCACGGCTACAGAGGTGTCTCCCTCATCGACATGTCGGGCGGCGGCCCGATGATGATGGGGATGGGTTTCAATGTTCTTCTGATATCAGAGAGGGGATGCATGGGAAGCGAAGGCCACAGTGTCACATTCGGCATAAGGGAGACAGACGATATGCTTCTCTGGGTGAAGTACGTTCAGGAAAGAAACGGCTCCGATACACCGATATATCTCATGGGAATAAGCATGGGAGCACATACCGTCCTCAACACAAGCGATAAGCTCTCCGGTGCTGACGTGAGGGGAATAATCGCTGACTGTCCGTACACGTCAAGCCGTGCCATCGTCGACACGGTTCTTTCGTCGGCTCACTTTCCAGCTTCCCTCATGGGATGGTTCATAAATCTCACGACTTCCCTCTGGGGAGGTTTCCGCCTCAGCCGCAAGGGTGCAGTTGAAGCAGTGAAGAACAGCAGCATTCCCGTTCTTCTGATTCACGGTACGGGGGACAGACTTGTTCCGTTCCATATGAGCGAGGAGATAAAGGCCGCTGCCCCGGAGAGAGTAAAGCTCGTCGCAGTTGCCGACGCTCCGCACGCGCAGAGCTTCCTCTACGACAGAGAAAAATACACGAAGGCCGTCGAGGATTTCGTAGCCTCTACAAGATGATTTCATCTCCGTCATCGGGAACGAAGATGTTACCCGAGTAGTACTGTCCTGCTTCCGCTGTATAGCGCTCTTTTCTTGTATCCACACCGGACCTGTCTTCACTGTGGTAGAGAAGAAGATTCTTCACGCCGAGTCTTTCCCCCAGTTCTGCGGCATCCTTCACGGTGCTGTGGCTCTTCTCGTACGGGTGATAGATGTCCCTGTCGCCGTAGAGACAGAATGCCTCGTGTGTCAGCCAGTCTGCTCCCTCTGCAAGGTCGGTGTTCCCTTCGTCGAGAGGTTCGTCGCCGCAGTCGACTATCCTCATCCTTTCCGTTTCGAGGACGAAGCCGAACTGCTTCAGCTTTGTCGAGTGGATATCGAACGGAGTGAGGAGACCTCCCATCATTGGAATGGATTCTCTGTCCCTGTTGGGAACGAAGATGATTCTCTTTCCGAAGAGGGCACAGATTTTCTTTGTCAGCGTTTCGCGGCAGAAGGACGTGACAGAGGCAATGAGCTCTTCGTGTGCATGCACGGTGAAGATTCCCTCGTATCTGCCATTGTTCATTTCCTCCGCTATGCGCCTGATAATCCAGAAACAACCCAGAAGGTGGTCGATGTGCGCATGTGTCATGAAGAGATGATTGATGGAGGAGAGGGGAATGTTCTTCTTCTCGAGGATGGAGAGAATCTGATTGCCGCCTCCCGCGTCCACGAGAAGTCTTTCCTTCCCGTCGTCGAAGAGAAGGCATGTGTTGTAGATCTTTGTTGCCTGTGCGTTGCCGCTTCCGAGTACTGTGAGTTTCATGGCTGTATTCTCTTTCATTTGTCTCTTTTTATAAACCCCGGGAAAATGAAAAATGAGAGTCAAATCACGATTAGTCTAATCACGATTTGACCATTGATATTCATTTATGGGTAATTTCATAGGAAGAAAGAAGGAACTGGAGTTTCTTGAAGACAGGTATTCGTCAGGGAAATCAGAGCTTATAGTCATTTACGGCAGAAGAAGCGCGGAAGACAGAGGCTGTAAAACAGTTCTGTCAGGGAAAGAAAGCTGTCTATTATACATTCACGCAGACTGAGGACTGCAGTCAGCTGGAGTCATTCAGCAGGTCTGTTATGCCTCTGTTCTCATTCGGCGGTTATCTCTCACGTTTTGCTGACTGGGGCGGGGCGTTTCTTTCGGTCAGGGATTTTCAGCGTAATGAAAACGGTAAGAGCATTCTCGTAATCGACGAATTTCCGTACGCTGTCATGGGTAACAGAGAAATTCCGTCCATCCTTCAGAAACAGTGGGATACAGTTCTCAAAGACGAGAATGTCATGATCATACTCTGCGGCAATGCCATGAGTTTCATTGAAAAGGAGATTCTCGCTGAGAAGAATCCTCTCTACGGACGTGCGGGTGGGATCTGCAGAATGGATGAGATGCCCTACTATGATGCAGTAAAATCCGTGAAGGAGTATACTCCAGCCGAGAAAGCAACCGTCTATTCTATCTGCGGCGGTGTTCCTTATTATCTTGAACAGTTTGATACAGCATTCTCTCTGAAGGAAAACATTCTCCGCTCTGTTCTCACAAAGGGCTCGATTCTGTATTTTGAACCCGGATTTCTTCTCAGACAGGAGCTCAGGGAGCCGTCTGTGTACAACAGTGTGATTTCTTCGATAGCAAATGGGAGAACAAAGCTCTCTGAGATTCAGGATGACCTCATGATGGAGAAAAACAAGCTTTCCGTCTATCTCAGGAATCTTATTGAACCGGGGCTTGCCGAGAGAGCCGTGGAGTGCAGCCGCAGTGACAGAACCAGTATTCAGAGAGGCTTGTACAGGATAAGGAATCCGTTCTTCAGATTCTGGTATGCTTTTGTCTTCCCCAATCTTTCTCTTCTGGAGTTCGGGGACACGGAGACAGTCTGCAAAAGACTCATCGAAGAGAGACTTGAGCAGTTCGTTTCTTCAACATCTGAAGATATATGCATCGAATATATGAAATACAGGAATATGACACTTTCTCTGCCTTTTGTCTTCACTGAGTGCAGACAAAAGGTGGAACAGAACGACGGAGATTGACATCATCTGTTCAGACAGAAGCGGAAATGTTCTCAGCGGAGAGTGCAAATACAGGAAGAAGAAGGCAGATGCCACAGATCTCAGGAAGCATACATCAAAGGATATAAGTGACATTCTCAACCCCGAAAAGGGCAAAGTG
>CAVFYD010000043.1:0-8873 GCA_963626615.1 Sphaerochaetaceae bacterium | reverse complement strand
TTTCATTCAGCGGCTTTACTGAGGATGCTCTCAGGAAGGCTGACTGTGATGATATAACGCCTGTGACGGGAGAGGATGTGTTTTCTGGCGTAAATTCATGAAGAAAAAACTTAATTTATTCAATCTTTATGTTATTCTATCTTCAGTAACGAGGAGGACCCTATGGGACTTATCAGATCATTAATCGGTTCGGCTGGCGGAACACTTGCCGATCAGTGGAAAGAATACTTTTACTGCGAGTCTATGGACAGCGACACTCTCGCTGTAAGAGGCACGAAGAGGACGGGAAGCCGTTCGTCCAACACGAAGGGCAGTGACAACATCATCTCCAACGGCTCGGGTATCGTCGTGGCTGACGGACAGTGCATGATGATTGTCGACAACGGCAAGGTCGTCGAACTCTGTGCCGAGAGCGGCCAGTACACATACGACAAGTCTTCGGAGCCGAGCATCTTCTACGGAGGACTGGGCAAGGGCATAGTGGAGATGTTCAAGACAATGGGAAAGCGTTTCACCTATGGCGGTGACGAGGGAAAGGACCAGAGAGTCTACTACTTCAATACGAAGGAGATTCTCGACAACAAGTTCGGTACTGCCAACCCCGTTCCGTTCAGAGTCGTCGACAGCAAGCTCAATCTCGACCTCGACGCTGCAGTAAGATGCTCCGGCGTCTACTCATACAAGATTACGGATCCTATGAGCTTCTATACGAATATCTGCGGCAACTTCACCGAGGCTTATACACGTGACAAGCTCGACAGCCAGCTCAAGAGCGAATTCATCTCCGCTCTCCAGCCAGCATTCGGAGCACTCAGTGACCTCTCCCTGAGACCTTACCAGATAGTCAACCACACAACGGAGCTCGAGGAGGCCATGAACAGGGCCCTCAGCGCAAAGTGGGGTAAGAGAGGACTCAGTGTTGCAACTGTCGCAATCAATTCGCTCACAGTTCCGGAGGACGTCACAGAGATGATCCAGAATGCCCAGAAGGCATACATGATGGCTTCTCCCACCATGGCTGCCGGAACGATGGTCGAAGCACAGGCATCGGCTCTCAAGAGTGCGGCATCCAACACTGCAGGTGCATTCACAGGCTTCATGGGAATGAACATGGCTCAGGCAAACGGAGGAGTCAACATCAATTCTCTCCTCGAGAGGGCACAGAACGGGAAGAATTCAGCACCGGAACCAAAGGTGAATAAGAACACCTGGAAGTGTTCCTGCGGGGCCGAGAACGACGGACTCTTCTGCTCCGAATGCGGAAAGAAGAAACCGACTGAAAGCAAGCGCTCCTGGATCTGCTCCTGCGGAACGGAGAACTACGGAAAGTTCTGCACGGAGTGCGGAAAGAAGAAGCCCGAAGTCGTGAAGTACCGCTGCTCGAACTGCGGCTATGTGCCGTCTGACCCGACAAAGCCGCCACGCTTCTGCCCTCAGTGCGGAGACAGGTTCGGTGATGAGGATATCGAAAGTTGAACACACAGGAGTACAAGTGCCCGTGCTGCGGAGGAACCATCGAGTTCGACAGCACGACACAGAAGATGAAGTGTCCCTACTGCGATTCCACATTCGAAGTCGAGAGCCTTAAGGAATACGATGAGGTTCTGAAGGGTGAGGAAGAAAAGAAGGACAGTGAAGATTTCAGAACGGAACAGGAAGACTGGACGGATGACGGCCTCATGCACTACGTCTGTCCGTCCTGCGGAGGCGAGATAATCACAAATGAGACGCTCGCATCGACTGTCTGTCCTTACTGCTCGAACAACGTGATACTGATGGACAAGTTCGAGGGAACGCTGAAACCGGACCTTGTGATTCCCTTCAAACTCGACAAGAAGAAGGCAATCGAGTCGTTCCGGTCCGCACTCAGGGGTAAGAAACTTCTTTCGAAGGCATTCACCGACGAGAATCATCTCTCCGAGATAAAGGGCGTCTACGTTCCCGTATGGCTCTTCACATCCTCGGCTGATGCCTCGATAACATACCGTGCAGTCACAACGACCGTATGGACGGATCCGCATTTCACGTACACGAAGACGAGCCACTACCTTCTACAGAGACAGGGCAGTGTGGCCTTCGAGAAGATTCCTGTTGACGGCAGCAGAAACATGGATGACTCCCTCATGGAGGCTCTCGGTCCCTTTGACTATAAGGATGCCGTGGACTTCCAGACTGCATACCTCTCCGGCTTTCTTGCCGACAAGTACGATACGGATGCCGAGGAAAGCAAGCCCAGGGCTCTCGAGAGGGCGAAGGCCAGTGTCGAGAAATACTTCCGAAAGACAACGGAAGGCTTTCTCAAACCCGAGATGAAGACGGAGAGCGTCAATCTCAGCGGAGGGGAGTGCAGGTACGCACTTCTTCCGGTGTGGCTTCTCAACACGAAGTGGAACGGAAAGAACTACCTCTTCGCCGTGAACGGACAGAGTGGAAAATTCGTCGGTGACCTTCCCTGTGACAACAGAAAGGCCATGACGGAATTCCTGTGCCTGACAGGTGGTATAGGGGCAGTGGTGTTCCTTCTGTTCTATCTGGCTCAGACACTGTGAGGAGGTGGACATGAAAAGAATATTGACAGCAGTTATGATTGCTCTTCTTGCCGTCTTCTCGCTTTCCGCTTCATATGTAATCGATGATGCGGGACTGTTATCGGAGAGCGAGAAGAGCTCACTCGAGTCACTTCTCGAGTCCGTTTCATCCTCTACCGGGATAAGCACGGTCGTTGCAACTGCCACATCCAGCGGAGGATACGGTGACACGGAGTACGCCGACAGGATACTCGAGAGACCTCAGTACGGAGAAGACGCAGTTATCTTCTTCCTCAACATGGGAGAGAGAACCTATTACATTTCGACATCGGGCTATGCAATGTATGTTCTTGACGACAGCGCTCTCAGCAATGACAGCGCATACATCGGCTACCTTTCGTCGGGGCAGTACTACAAGGCATTCTCATCATGGGCGAAGAGCGTGGAGACGTATGCCGACTATGCATTGCGAAGCGATTACGAGTCCGCCGTTCTCTCTTCAGACGGCTACTGGGAGACTCCGTCCTCCTCGCAGGAGAAGGGCTTTTCATGGGGAGCACCTCTCTTCTTCTCTCTTGCCATCGGAGCATTCATCTCCTTCTTTGTGGTATCGAAACAGAAGAAGAAACTGAAGAACACGGGACTTGTGAACAATGCCGACGACTACGTAGTTCCTAACTCGTTCAATCTCACTGTACACAAGGATATCTTCCTCTACTCCAACGTCGTGAGGGTGAGAAGGGCCAGCTCCAGCAACGGCAACCGTCCCGGAGGTTCAAGACACACGACTACACACACATCCTCATCCGGCAGCACGCACGGCGGAAGAGGCGGAAGGTTCTGATTTATTATACCCGGGGTTCTGTTCTCCGGGTTTTCTTATGCCTTTTTCTTAGCGATAACCGCTGCTTCATTCGTGTTGCTAAACGTGTCGGTAAACGTGTCGGTAAACGTGTCGGTAATTGTGACGGTAAACGTGTCGGTAAACGTGTCGGTAAACGTGTCGGTAAACGTGTCGGTAAACGTGTCGGTAAACGTGTCGGTAAACGTGTCGGTAAACGTGTCGGTAAACGTGTCTTTTTATCTGATTTTAATCTTGTTTATTTATTATGTTGTAATAAGTTAACCTGTGTCATATAAATGTCGGTAATCGTGACGGTAATCGTGACGGTAATCGTGACGGTAATCGTGTCGGTAATCGTGTCGGTAATCGTGTCGGTAATCGTGTCGGTAATCGTGTCGGTAATCGTGTCGGTAATCGTGTCGGTAATCGTGTCGGTAATCGTGTCGGTATTCGCGACATTTTTATGTCGTTTCATTGCTTTTTCTTAAATCTCTGCTATCATAATTGCAGATAGGAGTAAGACTGTGTTTTGTGAATCCGAGAAGATGGAACTTAAATCAAAATTCACCGATGCGGTATGCAAGGAGATAGTTGCTTTCCTGAATGCTGACGGAGGTGATCTTGTCATAGGTGTGAATGATAACGGGACAGTTGCCGGCATAGCCAACCTGGATGAAACATCAAAGAAGGTTTCTGATGTTATTACGGACCAGATTGAACCTGTTCCGCATTCTCTGGTTTCATTGGAAACTGTATACGTTGAGGAGAAACCTGTTCTGATTGTTCATATCAAGAAGGGAATCCAGCCGATTTACTGTCAGAAGAAGTACGGTTACTCTTCCAGCGGGTGTGTCGTGAGAATAGGTACGACATGCAAGAACATGACACAGGAGGAAATCGACACCCGTTATGAAATGAAATACAGAAAGACGGACGCAATGATTCTTTCTCCGGCTTCATACACGCCGATTACATTCAACACTTTGAAGATATATTATGGTGTGCGGGGATATCATCTGGAAGATTCGACGTTCGAGACTAATCTGAATCTTCTTACTCCGGACGGTAAATACAATCTTCTTGCGGAAATCATGTCTGACAGAAATATGCTGCCTCTGATTTTCGTCAGGTTCAGAGGAAATGACAAATCCGCCATTTCGGAGCGTTACGATTACGGTAATCAGTGTCTTCTTCTGTCTTATGAGCAGATAAAGCTCAGGATAGCCACGGAGAATACCTGCATTTCAGACACCACCGTCCGGCCACGTGAGGACAGATTCCTTTATGATTTTGACTCGGTGAACGAAGCAGTCATCAATGCTCTTGTTCATAATGACTGGACGATTTCTGCACCCCTGATTTCATTCTTTGACGACAGGCTCGAGATATTCTCGTATGGAGGTCTTCCGAGCGGGCAGGAAGAGGAGGATTTTTTCATGGGCGTCAGTGTCCCGAGAAACATAGCTCTCATGCAGATCTTTCTGAATATGGACCTCGCAGAGAGAACGGGCCATGGCATTCCCGTCATAGTGAAAAGATACGGACGTGGTGTCTTTGAGATAAAGAAGAACTATATCAGAGTTACGATTCCATTTGATGAAGAAGTGATGAAGAGGACAGTTCAGCCGACTCCTAGAGTTGAAAGAATCAGCATCGGAAACAGTTTGATCCTTACGGAGACGGAGAAAAGGATCATCAGCTGCGTTCAGGAGAATCCTCTTGCAACCCTCTCCGATATAACCTCGGCTGCCGGCGTGTCATCACGTACGGTAGAAAGGGCTGTGAAGAATCTGCAGGACAGAAAGATACTTATAAGAACAGGCTCAAAGAGAAAAGGGGAATGGATCATCAACAGGAACAGGTGATTCTTCGGCTGCTTATCATTTGATCCTCTGTGACAAAGAAAACAGGCTGCATCTTACGGTGCAGCCTGATTGCTTTATCGCCTACCTGTTTCAGTTCTCATCATAGAGATTGATGAGCTTCTGAAGGTGTTCGTAGCGGTTCTTAGCTTCTTCTTCGTTAGCCTTGAAGAGAGAATCTGCACGAGACGGGAACTCACGTGTGAGTCTTGAGTAACGTGCTTCGTTCATCAGGAATTCCTGATAGCCGCCAGCCGGTGCCTTGCTGTCGAGAGTGAACTTCTTCTCAGCAGACGGGTTGTATCTGAAGAGGTTCCAGTAGCCGCATTCGACTGCCTTCTTCATTTCCTTCTGACAGTTAGCCATACCGCCCTTGATGGAGTGCATCTCACACGGTGCATAACCGATGATGAGTGACGGTCCGTCATATGCTTCAGCTTCTGTGATAGCCTTGATTGTCTGGTTCGGGTTAGCGCCCATAGCAACCTGTGCTACATATACATAGCCGTACTGCATAGCGATTTCAGCGAGACTCTTCTTCTTGATTTCCTTACCTGCAGCTGCAAACTGTGCAACCTGACCGATGTTGGAAGCCTTGCTTGCCTGTCCGCCTGTGTTGGAGTAGACCTCTGTATCGAAGACGAAGATGTTGACGTTCTTCTTCGAAGCGATTACGTGGTCGAGTCCGCCGTAGCCGATATCATAAGCCCAGCCGTCGCCGCCGAAGATCCATACGGACTTCTTGGAGAGGTAATCCTTCTTGTCGAGGATAGCCTTTGCCTTTTCGCATCCGCAACCCTCGAGAGCCTTGATGTAAGAGGCTGTAGCTTCTTCGTTCTTGACGCCGTCGTTCATTGTGTCGAGCCAGTTCTGAGCTGCTGCCTTCACGCTCTCGTTGTCACCGTTCTCGATGATGTCTCTTGTGAGAGATGCGAGGTCTTCTCTGATCTTGTCCTGACCGATGAAGAGTCCGAGACCGTGTTCAGCGTTATCTTCGAAGAGGGAATTGCACCATGCCGGTCCCTTTCCTTCCTTGTTCGTGCAGTACGGAGATGTTGCAGCAGGACCGCCCCAGATTGAAGAACAACCGGTAGCGTTCGAGATGTACATTCTGTCGCCGAAGAGCTGTGTCACGAGGCGAGCGTAGCTTGTCTCTGCACAACCAGCACATGAACCTGAGAATTCGAGCATCGGCTGCTTGAACTGGCTTCCCTTGACTGTGTTGTCCTGCATATCCTTCTTTTCGGATACCTTCGAAACACAGTAGTCGAATACCGGCTGCTGTCCCAGTTCTTCTTCCATACCGACCATCTTGAGAGCTCCGACCGGACATACGGATACACAGACCGAGCATCCCATACAGTCGAGCGGGGAGATGGCGATTGTGAACTTGTAGACGCCCTTGCCCTTGCCGGCCTTGACGTCGACGATCTTTGCACCTTCCGGAGCTGCCTTAGCTTCTTCCTCTGTGAGAGCGAACGGTCTCAGTGTTGCGTGCGGACATACATAGGAGCACTGGTTGCACTGGATACACTTTGTCTCATCCCATGTCGGTACGGATACTGCGACGCCTCTCTTCTCGTATGCTGAAGCACCGAGTTCGAACTGGCCGTCAACGTGATCGACGAATGCGGATACAGGAAGTGAGTCGCCGTCCATCTTGTCGATAGGATCGAGGATTGAGGAGACCATCTTGACGAGCTCGGGTCTTCCTTCCTTCTCGACGCTCTTCTTCTCGTCTGTTGCATCTGCCCAGTCAGCAGGAACATCAACCTTTACGAATGCCGTAGCACCGAGGTCGATAGCCTTGTGGTTCATGTCAACGATGTCCTGGCCCTTCTTGAGGTAGGAAGCTGTTGCCTTTTCCTTCATGTGCTGGATAGCTTCTTCCTGAGGCATGACCTTAGCAAGTGTGAAGAATGCGGACTGGAGGATTGTGTTTGTTCTCTTGCCCATGCCGATCTTCTGAGCCAGGTCGATAGCATCGATTGTGTAGAGCTGGATGTTGTTCTTTGCAATGTATCTCTTGCTTGCTGCATCGAGGTGATGATTGAGTTCATCAAACGTCCACTGGCAGTTGATCATGAAGATTCCGTTCGGCTTCACATCCTGGACCATCTTGAAGCCCTTTGTCACATAGCTCGGGTTGTGGCATGCGACGAAGTCAGCCTTTGAGATGTAGTACGGGCTCTTGATGGGCTTGTCACCGAATCTGAGATGGGAGATTGTGACACCGCCTGTCTTCTTGGAGTCATACTGGAAATAAGCCTGGACATACTTGTTGGTGTAGTCGCCGATGATCTTGATGGAGTTCTTGTTTGCACCGACTGTACCGTCTCCGCCGAGACCCCAGAACTTGCATTCGATTGTTCCTTCAGCAGCTGTGTTCGGAGCATTCTTATCCTCTTCGAGTGAGAGGTGTGTGACATCATCGACTATGCCGAGTGTGAACTGTCTCTTCGGGTTGTCCTTCTTGAGTTCATCATATACTGCGAATACGCTTGATGGAGGAGTATCCTTGCTGCCGAGACCGTATCTGCCGCCGATGACAGTCTTACCTGTGACACCGTTCTCGCTGAGAGCTGTGACGACATCGAGGTAGAGAGGTTCACCCAGTGATCCCGGTTCCTTTGTTCTGTCGAGGACTGCAATCTTCTTTGCGCTTGCAGGAATAGCCTTGATGAGTCTGTCTGCCTTGAACGGGCGATAGAGTCTGACCTTTACGAGACCGACCTTCTCTCCGTGAGCGTTGAGGTAGTCGATGACTTCCTCTGCGACATCGCAGATTGAGCCCATTGCGATGATGACTCTGTCAGCGTCTGCAGCACCGTAGTAGTTGAAGAGCTGGTAGTCTGTGCCGAGCTTCTCATTGATCTTTGCCATGTACTTCTCGACAACTTCAGGAAGTGCATCATAGTAGCTGTTGCATGCTTCTCTGTGCTGGAAGAAGATGTCTCCGTTCTCATGCGATCCTCTCATGTGAGGATGCTCGGGGTTGAGAGCGTGCTCTCTGAATGCCTTGATTGCATCCATGTCGCACATATCCTTGAGGTCAGCGAAATCCCAGACCTGGATCTTCTGGATTTCGTGGGATGTTCTGAAACCGTCGAAGAAGTTGATGAAAGGAACCTTTCCTGAAATAGCCGAGAGATGAGCTACCGGTGAGAGGTCCATGACTTCCTGAACGTTGCCTTCACAGAGCATTGCGAAGCCTGTCTGGCGGCATGCCATGACGTCGCTGTGGTCGCCGAAGATGTTCAGTGCCTGGGTAGCGACTGTTCTTGCTGAAACATGGAAGACAGCAGGAAGCTGCTCAGCGGCAATCTTGTACATGTTCGGGATCATTAAGAGAAGTCCCTGGGAAGCAGTGTATGTGGATGTGAGTGCACCAGCTCCGAGAGAACCGTGAACAGCACCTGCAGCACCTGCTTCGGACTGCATTTCAACGACCTTGACCTGAGTACCGAAGATGTTCTTCAGGCCGTTTGCACTCCACTGGTCGACGAAGTCTGCCATCGGACTGGATGGAGTGATAGGATAAATACAGGCAACCTCGCTGAATGCATAGCTTACATGAGCTGCTGCGTTGTTGCCGTCCATGGATTTCATTTTTCTCACCATGAATAGAGCCTCCTTGAC
>CAVFYD010000042.1:0-18026 GCA_963626615.1 Sphaerochaetaceae bacterium | reverse complement strand
GACAGAAGTGTCCCATATTCTCCGCCCCTTCAAAGATTATTCCTGATGCAGCATGTCTGTGATCGGCATAGCGCATTTTGGCCTGCCTGGTCTTGAAGAAAAGCCTTGCGATTTCGTCACCCTTGTCATAATCAAAACTGTGGCATAGAGATCCCTCATCTTCTGATAGAACTTCCGCATAAGCCTTCGGCGGATGTATTCCAAATTGACATTCGGAATACTCATCTGGGCACATCACCTTGCCTTTCTGTACTTCGTTCCCGGTCCGCTTCCGACCTTCACGATTTTCCCGTTCTTCACAAGTCTGCCGAGTTCCGCTTCTATTGTCGATACGCTGACGGTGGGAAGAAGAAGCATTATCTCCTTCTTCGATATCTCCTTACGGCTGCCGATTACGGCCTTCTCCACGGCAGAAGTCTTTTTTGCAGCTGTACCGTCAAGGAGGGAAATATGCTTTCCGAAATCGTCATAGCACAGCGCAAGCATCAGAAGATTGTACCTGATGAACGGATAGTAGTCATTCTTTCCTTCATTCCAGGATACACTTGACTGTTTCAGGGCATCATAGTACATGCCTTTGTGCTCGTTTATTGCATTCTCGAATGAGATATAGCGTCCGACATCGAATCCGCTTCTGTAGAGAAGAAGAAGCGTCAGCAATCTCGAGACACGTCCGTTACCGTCAGAAAACGGATGGATGCAGAGAAAATCGAGAACAAAGCAGGGAATGAGAAGGAGAGAGTCAGCACCGCTGTCTCTTGCCTCCATGTATGCAAGAATCAGTTCCTTCATGGCAGAGGGTGTCTCCATTGCACTCACAGGAACAAATCTGACCGTTCTTCCTCCATTGTCATCAATGTCGATAATCACATTGTCGTCGCTCTTGTACACGCCGCCGTTCTTCCCTGAGGAGAGGGAGAAAAGCAGTCTGTGGAGTTCCAGGATGGTGTCTTCTGAAACCGGTATAGACCTGTATGAGGTATGAATCCAGCTGAGGGCATCCCTGTAGCCTGCTATCTCCTCCTCATCATGTGTCAGAGGGGGGACGTCACTCCTGACGATTGCCGTAATGCGTTCAGACGTGGATACGACCCCCTCGATGGCTGAAGACGCCCTTACAGAATCGACTTTGGCCATGTTCTCGAGAGCCGATAAAAGCTGAGGATTATCCTTTTTCAGAAAGGAGGAAACGCCGGAGAGAGTACATATTCTGGATACTATCGAGATGAACGATGAAGGAACCGAAGAGGAAGAGAGAAAAGTATAGTCAAACCTTCTCATATGCTGAACACCTGCCTTTCTACATATTTTATAGCCGTTTTTATGCAGATATCAATATGTTATCTGCACAAAACAAGTCACAATTTGTGCAGATAATCCCTTCCTCCGACATTCCGTCCTAACCCTCTCCATTTGACTATATTCCCCCTCTCAATTACATTATGCGCGTGTTGGAAGAAATAAAGAAAAAGGACATAGTCCTCGACTATGACAGATATGACTTCTCGTCCGTGAAAAGCGGTGACAGGATAATCGGACAGGACAAGGCGATGGGACTCCTGCGCCTCGGGCTCTCCGTGGAGAGGCCGGGATACAACATCTTTCTCTCCGGGGACGAAGGCTCGGGTCGTCTGACGGCCCTCAAGCAGGAGATATCCCTCATCGAGAAGGATCTCTCGTCTCTCAGGGACTGCGCGTATCTCCACAACGAGAACCATCCCTCAAGGCCGCTTGCCGTCCTCTTCGAACGCGGAGGAGCAAGGGAATTCCAGAAGGACCTCCGGGCTCTGAAGGAAGAGAAGACCACAAGGGAAGCACTGGGGGAGAAATGGAAGAGGAACGCAAAGATAGTGAAGTTCCTCTCCACTCTTCCCCCTGTCGAAGACAATCCTTCGGCCTATGAGATAAACATAGTACTCGACCGCAGTCAGTACTACCGCCGTCCGCTCGTAATCGAGACACATCCCTCGAAGGCATCACTCTTCGGCTTTGTGGAAAAGGATGAGACGGCCCCGCATCTTGCCGTGAGATGCGGAAGCTACCAGGAAGCCTCCGGAGGATTCCTGGTACTCAACGCAAGCGAAATCGTCGACAATGAGGAACTCTGGACGACGCTCAAGCGTTACCTTGACATGACGATGAGGGCGCTCTCGAGCACCGCGGTGCAGGGCGAAATGATGTCGTCGATACGTCCCTCTCCGATAGCTATGCTTACGAAGGTCATACTCATGGGTCCGGAGGAACTCTACGACAAGCTCATCGACAGCGACGGGACATTCTTCCGCTATTTCAAGGTATCTCCCGAATTCGACTTCTCGATGATTGCAAGCGAAAAGAACATCAACGGAACCGTAAGCTACCTGAAAAAGGCAGGAGAAACAATGTTGCCGCAGGACGACTCGGCATACCGCGAGATACTCCGCCACTCCTCCTTCATAGCCGAGGACAGGACAAGACTGACGACACAGCTCTCGATTCTCGGAGACCTTCTGGAAGAGGCGGAACTTGATGCTGTGACGAAGGGAGAGAAGACAATAAAGGGCACGAATGTACGCTCGGCCCTGGAGAAGCGTGACTATTACTCCTCGATAGCCGAGGAGCACATCAACAGCGAAATCAAGGACGGCACGATGGTGATGTCCCTCAAGGGAGAGAAGATAGGCGTCGTAAACGGCCTGGCTGTCATGGACAGGGCACTCACATCATTCGGAACCCCATGCGTCATTTCGGCAACGGTTGCTCCGGGAACTGAGGGAATTGTCAACATAGAGCACGAGGCAGGGCTGAGCGGAAACATCCACGACAAGGGCCTCTTGATTCTCGAAGGCTACCTCAGACACATGTATGCCCAGGACTTTCCACTCTCTCTCTACGCCGGAATCTGCTTCGAGCAGAGCTACGGCTCCGTCGACGGCGACAGTGCATCATCTGCCGAACTCTACGCACTGCTCTCGGCCATCGGACGTTTCCCGGTGCGTCAGGATGTGGCTGTCACGGGAAGCGTGAACCAGATGGGAGAGCTGCAGCCTGTCGGGGGTATAAACGAGAAGATACAGGGCTTCTTCAATGCCTGCGAGACATGCTCGCTTACGGGAACACAGGGCGTAATCATCCCCTGTCAGAACAGGACGTCGCTCATTCTTCCCTACCGTATCGAGAAGGCGATAGAGAAAGGCCAGTTCCACATCTGGACCATATCCTCAATCGACGAGGGACTCGAACTCCTGTCGGGTCTGAAGATGGGAGAGAGGGACAGAAAGGGAAACTATGCGCAGGGGACAATCAACAGATACATCGAAGAGGAACTGAGAGACCTCTGCAGGGCAAGCCAGTCATTCAAGTGAAAGATGAGACCCGGTCACCCGGGTCTCTCTTCTTATACAAGTCCAACAATTATTATTGCTATGATGATCAGCGGCAGAATGTATCTGAGATAGAACTTAAGCGCTTTATTCGTTTTACTGTACTTCAGACCCTCTCCCGTGTTGGCTTCATCGGTGAAGCCCTCATAGCCCCAGCCGGATTTCCAGGTGCAGAAGAGACAGATAACAAGGCTTCCGATGGGAAGAAGGAGGTTAGACACGAGGAAGTCCTCGCTGTCGAGAAGTCCCTTGCCCCAGCAGGAAGTCATGAACGAGGCAACAGAAGAGAAGACGTTGTACTCCAATGCGACGGGAAGCGAAAGAACCGTGAGGCCGATGGCATTGACGATGATGCTCTTCTTTCTTGACCAGCCGAAGGTATCCATGAAGGAGGCGATGATGTTCTCCATGACTGCGAGTACCGTGCTGAGTGCGGCGAATGACATGAAAATGAAGAACAGTGTTCCCCATACCCTTCCGCCTGCCATGTTCTTGAAGACCTCGGGAAGTGTCATGAAGATGAGGGAAGCTCCCGCATCGGGTGTGACGCCGTAGCTGAAGCATGCGGGGAATATGATGAGCCCCGAGCAGAAGGCAACGAAAGTGTCGAGTACGCAGATACGGCCCGCCTCGCTGAGAAGAGTATGATCCTTGCTCATGTAGGTACCGAAGATCTCCATTGCGCAGATTCCGAGAGACAGTGTGAAGAACGCCTGGTTCATTGCGGCGACGATGATGTTCATGAGGCCGTGCTGCCTGATGGCGTCAAGAGACGGAACGAGGTAGAAGTAGAGGCCCTCTCCCGCTCCGGAAAGCGTGAACGAGTGGATTACGAGAATCACGATGAGTGCAAGAAGTCCCAGCATCATCACCTTCGAGACCTTCTCGACACCGTTCTGAAGCCCCTTTGCACATACCACGATTCCGATTGCGACTGCAAGAAGCATGAAGATGAGGCTTTCAGGAGTCGACGAGAGCATGCCGGAGAACACAGCTGACACATCAGCGTCGGCAGTGAACGTTCCCGTAACGAATTTCCAGGCATAGTTCATCATCCAGCCCGTAACGGAGTGATAATACATCAGAAGAAGATAGCAGCCGGCTATCGAGAAATAGCCTTCGAGGTGCCACTTCTGTCCCTTCTTCTCGAGAGCACGGAAGCCGTTGACGGTACTCTGCCTGCTTGCTCTTCCGATTCCTATTTCCATCGTAAGGACGGGAATACCCATGATTACAAGGAATATGAGGTAGATGAGAACGAAAATGCCGCCGCCGTACTGTCCCACCAGCCAGGGAAACTTCCATACGTTTCCGATTCCGATTGCACAACCCGCACTTACAAGCAGGAAACCGAGTCTGCTCTTGAAACTCTCTCTGTCATCCATAATCTATAAAACCTCGTTCTGTGACCAGTACTGAAGAAGTATGGCCACTGCTGATGCTACATTAATTGAGCCTTTTACGCCATACTGTCTGATGGAAACACGTCCGAGAGATTTCTCAGCCGCCTCCAGGGAACGCGGTGAAACGCCCTCCTCCTCACTTCCTATGATGCATATTCCCCTCCTGGGGAACTCGAACTCCGTTATGTCACGGCCTCCTGTCTCGAGTGCGAATACGGGAAGAGGGGGAATGTCCTCAATCTCCTTCCAGTCCCACCTGACTCCGTCAACGGTGCCGCGGCTCGTGCGCCTCGCTCTCTCGTGAAGGGGAGAAGCCGAGCCGGGGGAAAGGAAAATCCCGTTGACGCCGAATGCCTCGGATGAACGGAAAATCGAGCCCACGTTGTATGGGGAGCGGAGATGATCGAGGTACAGAAAATGGGGAAAAACCGTTCTTTTCTCCCAGGCGACGTTACCGTCCTCATCCCTCACATCCCAGTCGGCAACGCTTTCTCCGAGGATTGTCAGCGTCCTGTAGTAGATATCCTCATAGTCCTCCTTCCCTCCTCTGTTATAGAATGAGAGAATATCTTCCCGGTCCCCCTCTGAAAGGAGGTCCTCCGAGAGGAGCGTGTCTAGTGCAGACCTGAGGTATTCCTCATCAAATGGAGTGACACAGGTGTTATGGAAAATCTCCCCGAGCTTTCTTACCCGGACACGGGGCTTGAGAGACTTAATCTTCTTTATCGTTATCACAGTCGTCTCCCATGACGCAGAGTATTACGAATTCGCCCTTTATGGCCGGCCGGGATGAATAACAAGCATAAATCTCTTCAGGTGTTCCGACGGAAATCTCCTCATGAGCCTTCGTGAGTTCCCTCCCGACGACAAGCCTCTTTATCTGGGGGAAGGACTTCAGCTCCTCCATCGTCTTCAGGACACGGAAGGGAGACTCATAGATTATGAACGTGTCACCGCGGGAGACAAGAGCCTCGATTCTCTTTGTCCTCCTTCCCTTCTTCGGGGAGAGGAAGCCCTCGAACGTGAAGGTCTTGCCGATTCTTCCCGCAGCGGAGATGAGCGACACGAATGCGCTTGCACCCGGAACGGGTACGACACTGTGGTCGCTCTCACTTCTCACACGCTCGGAGAGTCTCGAGCCCGGGTCGCTTATGCCGGGAGTTCCCGCATCCGAGCAGTAGGCGATGTTCTCTCCGGCATCCAGAAGTGCGATAATCCCCTTTGCGGACTCCTCCTCGTTGTACGAGTGGCAGGCTATCAGTCTCTTCTGTATCCCGTAGTGTGATAACAGCAGCTGAGTGTGCCTCGTGTCCTCACAGGCAATCGTGTCCACTTCCCTGAGAATTCTCAGGGCACGCAGTGTAATATCTTCAAGGTTTCCGATGGGCGTCGCCACCATATATAACGTACTCATAGGCTCAGTCTATTCCTTTTCAGTCTCTTTTTTAAGCACCGCCGAGTATTTGCGGTAAAGACCCCGGAACGAATCATAGCTCAGGGCCAGCAGTTCGGAAGCCTTCTTCTGGCATCCTCCGCTCTCCCGGAGAGCCCTCCTCATGAATGAGATATCTGCATCCTCCTTCGCCTTCCCCAGCTGTGACAGTTCATAGCGTGAGAATATGTCCCCATCATCTTTCTCCTTTACGCTTTCGTAGGGATTTCTGAAGGGGTCGGTTACTATATCCTGTATGACTTCACCCTCACTTGTGTAGACAGCCCTCTCGACAGCATTCTTGAGTTCCCTTATGTTTCCCGGCCAGGAGTAGGAAAGAAGAGTCTTCTCGGCAGAGGGTGAGAAGACGGGAGTGTACTCTCTCCCGCACTCGAGAGCCATTCGGGAAGCAAAGTGGCGCGCGAGAAGCATCACATCGCCGCCGCGGCACCTGAGGGGAGGAACAAAGATGACATCGAATGACAGACGGTCCAGAAGGTCCTCACGGAACCTCCCCTCCCTGCACATTGCCCTGAGATCGGCATTCGTCGCCCCGATGATTCTCACACTGACAGATCTGCTCTCAGATGACCCCACCCGTTCGAATGTGCCGTATTCGACTATACGGAGAATCTTCTCCTGCACAGAGAGAGGAATGAGTCCCATCTCGTCGAGGAAGAGCGTTCCGCCGTCGGCTTCCTCGAATCTGCCCTTATGGGATGTGTAGGCTCCGGTGAAGGCCCCTTTCTCCCAGCCGAAGAGCTCGCTCTCGATGAGCGAAGGGGGAAGGGAGGCACAGTTGAGAGTGACAAGCGGCCCGTCCCAGCGTTTTGACATGAAATGAAGGCGGCGCGCTGCCTTCTCCTTACCCGTTCCCCTCTCCCCCAGGATCAGAACAGGTCTCTCGACAGGAGCGAGAAGCGCTATTTTCTGCTGCATGGAAAGGAAGGCCTCGCTTTCCCCGATTGTTTCGTTCAGTGATGAATCATATTTATCCATAGGGTAATTTTACCACTTAAGGTTAAAAATACCAATATTCACCATCTCAGGACAGTATAAATTGAACAACAAAAAATATTAATTTACTGAAACATAATGAATTACATGAAACTGGCACACTTCTGGTATTTTAATTTGCATAGGAGAAAAATAAAAATGAGTATTTTCACAAGATTCAAGGACATCGTAAATTCGAATATCAATTCACTTCTCGACAAGGCGGAAGACCCGGAGAAGATGCTGAAGCTCATGATTACGGAGATGGAAGATACAGTCATCGATCTCAAGACAAGCACGGCGGGAAGAATGGCAGAGGCAATCAGGCTCGACAGGAAGGTTAAGGAAGCTGAGGCCACAGTCGAAAGATGGCAGAAGAGAGCGGAACTTGCCGTCGAGAAGGGAAAGGAGGACCTCGCAAGGGAGGCGCTTCAGGAAAAGAAGAATGTGGCAGAGGAAACAGAAAGAATCAAAGCCTCACTCATCAGTCTCAAGAACGCAGTCGAGGAGGGAAAGAAGGAAATTGCCACCCTCGAAGACAAGATAAAGAGTGCTAAGGACAGACTTCTCACTCTCCAGAGAGAAAGTCAGCGGGCCGACGAGAGAAAGAAGGAAAACGTCAATCTCAACGCACGCTTCGAGGACCTCGAGAACAGAATAAGCAGAATGAATGCCTATAATGATCTGAACAGGGTCAGAGAAGAGGAGTCAAGCGAGGAAAAATTCAGTAAGATGGAAGCCGACGAGGATATCGAAAGAGAACTCGAGAAGATAAAGAAGGAAAAAGGAATCAACTGATGACAGCTGTCTGGATACTGGTAGTAATCTTCTCCTTCATCATCATTGTCACGTTAGTCGAACAGAGGGAGAAGACGAAGAGAACGAAAATGAAGCTGGAAGCCATGCTGAGAGAGGATGAGATGAGAGCGGGCTACGCTCCCGGAACCTATTCGTATGTCAGAGGCAGAAGCTGCGATGGAGAGGAAGCGGCTCAGAAAGGAATGTCGCGGGAAGAACTTCAGAAAGGTATAAGGGATCTTGAGGAAAGACTGAAAAACCTTGATACCATAATGAAGAACAGAAAACATAAGGAAGAATGAAATGTCAGTAAGAACAAGACGCTGGACACGCTCCCCGAGGGGAATCATATTCGGAGTTGCAACGGGACTTGCGGAATGGAGGGGACTGGCTGTGGACACCACAAGAATCATCGTCCTCATCATCACAGTCTTCACCGGCATATTCCCTCTTGCCGCAATATATCTTGCCCTGGCAGTCATACTTCCCGAGCAGAGTGATAAGGACATTCTGAGTACCGCAGAGTGGAGGGACGGAGGCTACGGCGACACGGTCTTCTCGAGAAAGACAAAAAAGAAAGCCTCCTTTGCTCGTGACAAGGCAGAGGATGCTGTCTTCCGTGAGAAGACGGACGAGGACCTCGAGAAGGAATACGAAGAACTCAAGAAGAAGGTCGAAACGATGGAAAACGACATCTTCGACAGGGAAAAGGACTGGGATAACCGGTTCAACAGAGACTGAAGGCTGCTCCTGAGGGAGCAGTTTTCATCAGGCAAAGGAAAAAGAAAAATTTTACAGAGAGATTTTCCGCCCCTTATATATCACTAATAATATTACTTAATATATTAAATAATAAAAGTACTTTTAATAATAAAAATATAGCTTAATTTCTTCACACATAAAGACTTATTTTGTCAATCTTGCCCCTTCTCCCCTTTTCTGCTAACGTGCAGAAAATGAGGAGTGAAAGATGATCAACATACAGGACAGAGTCAAAGAGTCCATCACGCATATGGAATACGGCGCAGTATTCTCCGTCTACGACTTTCTCATGTACGGATGCTACGACACCGTAAAGAGAACACTGCACAGGATTGAGAAGACACACACAATAGAGCGCGTCATGAACGGACTCTACTATAAGCCCTCGCCGCTCGGGACACCTCCGGAAATCAGGAAGGTGGCACAGGCGCTTGCAAGAAAGTTCAGCTGGACCATCACTCCATCCCGTGAACACTGTCTCTATGCCCTCGGCCTCACGACGAAGGACGACGACGGCTCCTCGTTCCTCTCCAGCGGCCCCGCACGGCATTACGATATTTCCGGAAAAACACTCACCTTCCACCACACACAGAGCAAGGACATCACAGGACTGGGAGAGAAATCGGTAATGGTCGTCGAGGCGCTGAGAGGCGTGGGAAGAGGAAACATCACTGTCAGAACCCTCTCGATTATAAGAAGCCACCTCACGATAAGGGAGATGGAGACAATGCGGCGCGAGTGTACCGGAGTCACGAACTGGGTATATGACGCAATCGTCGCGCTGACGTGTCTCGAGGTCTGAAAAGTACAACACTTCATGCATAAAATATGCCGTCAGAATCAGCGGCAGAAGAGAAGACAGTGGCTCCTTCTCCGAACACTGGGGATTGTATTTTCAAAGAGAATTTTACTATGTGCAAAGAAGATAGGAAAACAGTGTTAAAAACGTTAAAAATGACACAAAGGTAAAATCTGTCACTTTACCGGTTCAGATAATCCACTCTTTCTTCCAGAGGAACATCTCCGGGCCTCAGACATGGAAATACGCCTCCCCGGACCGGGGACACAACACAGGAGTAGAGACACACTTTCAAACCACAACAAGAATTAAGGAAAAGAGTGGAAGGGAAAACAAAACAGCCAAAAGGTCTCATCTTTACTAGATTTAAGGAGGGGGAAATGAGATTCTCTAATAAATAGAGACCCTTTGCCTGAGGAGATCTACCGTAGTGTTTAATAATCTACGAATAGTATTGAGATTGCTCTCAATGTTGAGTGGAGTCTAGCAAATCCGGAGAAGTTTGTACACTGATTTTTATGAGATTTTTGAAAAATCCACAATGAATCAATATACAGAAGCGGCTGCATATTTATTCAGTCACCGTTCATTTTCTTTCCTGGTCATGTAAAATTCCGACATCAGGGCACAGATTGGCGATTTCTGATGACGAAGAGGAGGGGTTCAGGAGACCATTCATCCGATAATCATATATGCCGGAAATCTAGAAATGTTTTTCTCTCGGTGGTAACATGGGGTCAACTCCAAAGGAGAAAAAATTATGGAAGAAGCTTTTATGCAGAGAACAGTCACCTGCGGACAGCTCAGAGCTGAAGACGAAGGAAAGACTGTCATTCTTAACGGTTGGGTTCACAGAGACCGCAATCACGGCGCCCTCCACTTCATCAACCTCCGCGACCGCTATGGTCTGACACAGGTTGTTGTCGACGATGACGCATCTCCTGCACTTCAGAAAACAGCATCCGAACTCAAGCTGGAATACTGTATAGCCGTAAAGGGTATTGTCAGAAAAAGACCTGACGAAATGATCAATCCCGATATGGAAACGGGAGAAATCGAAGTCAAGGCAACAGACATCCAGGTACTCAGCCAGTGTGCGGTACTGCCCTTCATGATTGAAGACGAGAACAGTTCAAGAGAGGATCTCAGACTCAAGTACAGGTTCCTCGACCTCAGAACAAAGGGAATGCAGGACAGAATAAGACTGCGCCACGAACTCATCAGATCCATCCGCCAGTACTTCTACAGGACTGATTTCTATGAAATCGAGACTCCTACCCTCATCAGATCAACTCCCGAGGGCGCAAGAGACTTCCTCGTACCTTCAAGAATATATCCCGGCAAGTTCTTTGCCCTCCCGCAGTCACCTCAGCTCTACAAGCAGATTCTGATGGTCTCCGGATTCGACAAGTACTTCCAGGTTGCACGCTGTTACAGAGACGAGGATCCGAGAGGAGACAGACAGCTCGAGTTCACACAGCTCGATATCGAGATGAGTTTCGTGAAGCGTGACGATGTCCTTGCTCTCGTAGAAGACCTCTTCGGCTATGTATTCAGGGATGTCATGAAGACCGAGATTCCCGCTCATTTCAGAAGAATCACATACCATGATGCAATGAACACATACGGCTGCGACAAGCCGGATCTGAGATTCGGTCTCGAGATAAAGGACGCTGCAGAATGGGCTAAGAATTCAACATTCTCGCTCTTCGTCGACACACTCGCTTCAGGCGGCTATGTAAAGTACATCGTCGCACCGAAGACAGAGGGTCATGACTATACACGCAAGTACCTTACGGAACTTGAGGATGCTGCCAAAATCTACGGTGCAAAGGGCCTCTGCTGGATGAAGGTCGAGAACGGCACACTTTCCGGCGGTGTCTCGAAGTATTTCGCAGGCCACGACAAGGAAGTGCTGGCCGCAACAGGAGCAAAGGACGGCGACGTCATTCTCATGATTGCACATGACAACTGGAAGAAATGCTGCAACTCGATGGGTGCTGTCAGAAGCAAGCTCGGTGCGAACCTCGGCATCATCAAGCCCGGCTACGAGTTCTGCTGGATCATCGACTTCCCGCTCTTCGAATACAACGAGGATGAAGGCCACTGGGAAGCTGCACACCACATGTTCAGCATGCCGCAGGTCGAATATCTCGATACTCTCGAAAGCGATCCGGGTTCAGTAAAGGGCGATCTCTATGACCTCGTACTCAACGGCTATGAACTCGCATCTGGATCTATCAGAATCCACGATATAGAACTGCAGAAGAGAATCTTCCGTATCTGCAATATTCCGGATGATGTTGCAGAACACAAGTTCGGCTTCCTGCTCAATGCCTTCAAGTTCTCGCCGCCGCCACACGGAGGAATCGCACCCGGCATCGACAGACTGTGTATGATCTGTGCCGGCCAGTCTTCCATCAAGGAAGTCATCGCATTCCCGAAGAACACGGCAGCTCTCTCACCGATGGACGACTGCCCGAACTGGGTAGACCAGAGTCAGCTCGACGAACTCGGACTGATTATCGACGAGAAGAAGAAAGCTGCAAAATAAAATCTGAGGCCCCCGGAAAAAACGGGGGTCTTTCACAGGTCGTTGACAATCCGGTATCCGTTCCTGTCTGAAGCGAAGCGATCGCTGATTTTCCTTTCTCCCAATGGGTGCAGGGCGATAAACGGGCGTGGTATCCGGTCATTAAACCCTATAATTATCTTCATCTCATATAATAAATTAACCAATATAATCCGCTTTCAATTGATTAGCAAACCGGAATAATAAGTGAGGTTATAAATGAAATGAGTTTGGAAAATCTCTCTTATATCACTTTTCCTTCTTTCCTTTATCCCCCTTCTCGGACAATAATAAGAGAGGTTGAGAGAAAGAAGGTTTTATGGCACGCATAGAGAAGATTGAATGCTTTTCGTCGTTCAGACAGTCCATGCTTGAATATTTTGATTCATTCAGACAGGAGGAAGGAAAGAGACGCAAGAGCACAATATCACACAGGATAGCACTCTCGATCGGCCGCAATTTTCCCGGCCTCTCCGTCGACATCGACTACGACGGTGTCGATATCCTTGTGCGGGATACATCAGGAAAGGATGTTCTTGCCATATTCTGGTCCAATACCTACCTCACGGAGAAGGAAAAGGAAAAGGCGCAGAGCTATCACATAGAGCATTCACCGATGCTCACTCTCGCATTCTCTCTTCTCGAGGAAAAGGATTATCTCCTGATTTACCGCTTCGAGGACAACTGGACCGAATACCTTCATATAGACAAGATAGATTTCTCCGAAATGCTTCTGAAGCGCTGTCTCATCAGGGACGAGAAGAAAAAGAAGGAGGAAGAGCAACCATCGCTCTTCTCTAAGAAGCAAAGGAAGAAAAAGGAGACTCCTACTTCGTAACAGGGTCTATTACGCGCCCTTCTCCGACGAGCTTCAGTACAGCACGCCTGTGGGCATCCTCGGCACCGTTCCAGGGTTTGTCCTGGTTCTCGCTCTTGTATTTCTGGGTCATCCACCAGTCATCATGTCTGACTCGACATAGGTTCTTTTCAAGGAGCGCGAAGAGCTCTTTCTGGAAGGTGGTGTAGCTGTCGCCTCTGAGTGATTCTTTTGCCGTTTCAGAGACCAGGAATGTGTGATGAAGGCAGAGTCCCTTCGAATTGAGGAATGCCTTTCTGAACTCCTCATCGCTCTCGAAAAGGGAAGAAAGTGTATAGGAGTAGCGGTATAGACGGTCATTCATCCTCGAGCATACAAGGCAGCCCTTCTCTCTTTTCCTGGCTTCCTCTTTAAGTCTCAGGACAGCTTTTTCCGCACTTCTCGGATTCTTTGCCGTCTCTATCTCCTCGAAACCCTTTCTGAAATGTTCCTCATTCTCCCCGTAGTATGTGTCCATGGTGAGCGCAAGGCTCTGCGGATTGCCGCGCTGAGTGAGCATCACCGAATGTACGGGACAGAAACCGTATCTGTTGGTCTCCACCCGTACTTCCGGAGTCATGATGGCGGATGACAGATAGTAGCCTATGCTGTCTGCCTCCGCCTTCTTCATAAGAGTGCAGATCGGGCACTCCGTATTTTCTCTGAGAGCATCCCAGAGAGGGATGGTTTCGAGAACTACCTTCACTTGAGGAGTGCCTCTGCCTTCGCTGCGACGTTCTCACCTGTAAAGCCGAAAGCACCCTTGAGGTAGGAAAGGTTACCCACCTCTCCGAATCTCTCGCCGACATTGACAAAGCCCATCTTCACCGGGGTAGTCTGGGCAAGGTGGGAAGCTATCATCTCACCCACTCCTCCTGCATATCTTCCGTTCTCGCAGACAAGTACTCTGCCGCAGCGGGAGGCAACCTTCTCGACAAGCTCCTCATCGAGAGGACGGACAGTGTGGAGGTCAACGACCGTTGCCTTTATCCCCTTCTTTTCGAGGATGTCAGCAGCTTCAAGTGCGGCATCAACCATCACGATACCGGTTGCTATGATGGCAACGTCAGAGCCGTTTCTGAGTTCGATTCCCTTACCCAGTTCTATCCTGTCGTCTGCAGTATAGCGGAAGTTGATTCCCTTTCTCGGAGTTCTGATGTAGACGTTCTTACCGCTCTCGTAAGCCTGCCATGTCAGATCATAGAGAGACTGTGCGTCGCTCGGCTCTATGATTACGAAGCCCGGTATCTGACGAATCAGCGCGATATCCTCAAAGGGCATGTGTGTGCCGCCGTTGTACTGTGCCGTGATGCCCGGGTCGGAACCGATGCAGATTGCTCTCTGATGGGTGTAGCCGAGGGAGATGAAGAGCTGGTCATAGTCACGGCGTGACATGAAGCAGCCGAACGAGTGGATGACAGGAACAAGACCTACCGACGAGAGTCCTGCCGCAATGCCGACCATATTGGCTTCGGCAATACCTGCATTGAAGAAACGGTCGGGGAATTCCTTCTGGAATGTCGTACTCCCGATACACGACGAGAGATCGGAGTCAACGAAGCAGACTCTGCCATCCTGACGTGCGATGTCGCATACGGCGCCGATTACGGCTTCCTTATAGTGATTGAATTCATGTGCATCTCTTTTCATCTTACTTACCTCTTCTCTCTTCGAGGACTCTTATTGCCTCTTCAGCCTGTTCCGGCTTTACCGGCATGGAGTGGTTGGCCTTGACGCCTTCACCGAACACGTAGCCGTGGCTCTTCTGTGTGATCATTACTATCATATGGGGCTTACCGGAAGTCTTCTTCGCCCTCTCTATTGCCTCATCGAGCGCCTCGATGTCGTGACCGTCCACAGTGACCGTGTCCCAGCCGAAGCTCTCCCATCTCTTCTTCACGCTCTCTGCCTCTTCCGGAATGATGTCCTTAGTGTAACCGTCGAGCTGCTGACCGTTGAGGTCCTCGAATGCGATGACTCTATCAAGCTTCTGTGCGCCTGCGAACTCTGCAGCTTCCCAGATCTGTCCTTCCTGGCTCTCACCGTCTCCGACGATTGTGTATGTCCAGGCATCGACACCCTTGACTCTCTGTCCTACTGCTATTCCCATTGCAGCGGAAAAGCCCTGTCCGAGAGACCCTGCCGTAAAGTCGATTCCTTTAGTCTTCAGCATGTCACAGTGCGAGGGAAGATTCGTTCCACCCTGGTTGAGGGTTGAGAGCATCTCCTCTGAAAAGAAGCCCTTCAGTGCGAGTGTTGCATATACTGCAGGACCTGCGTGTCCCTTCGACACCACGAGTCTGTCCCTGTCTTCCTTCTTCGGGTCGGAGGGATCGACGTTCATCTCTTTGAAATAAAGAAGTGCAAGAAGATCACAGATACTCATCGCTCCGCCGATATGGCCCGAGCCGAATGAAGATATCTCCTTTATTGTCGCACATCTGATTGAAAAGGCTCTGTCTTTCAATTCTTCAAGTTTTTCCTTGTCCATGGCTTTTCTCCTCAGCGCATCAGCGCTATTTCCTTCTTCTGTTCATCTGTAAGATTCTCTGTTCTGATTATATGGGACAACAGGGTCAGCTTTGCAGCCTGCTCGAGGCACTCGAGTCTGTCGAATGCATTGATGACGCTCTTTCCGACAGCTAAGGCACCGTGCTTTTCAAGAAGCAGGGCGTTGTAACCCCTGGCTACAGTGTCACTCACCTTCTCTGCAAGAAGAGGTGTCCCCATTCTCGCATACTCCACCTTCTTCACCTTATCGAGAAGATAAAAGCTCTCGGCGATGAGGGATGTGTTTATCTCCTCGTCCGATGAGGAGAAGAGACAGGAGTACGTCGGATGCGAATGGCAGACTGCACTGACGTCGGGACGACGGATGTAAATCATGCGGTGCATTTCCGTCTCGATACTGAGCTTCTTATCAGGAGTGAGGTTCTCCCCTGTTGCGATATCGACAAGCGCGATATCATCCTCAGTAAGGCTGCTCTTGTCCTTTCCAGAGGGTGTTATGACCATCACGGAGCCGACACGCTGGCTTATGTTGCCTCCCGTCGACGTCGTCAGG
Source organism: Sphaerochaetaceae bacterium (assembly GCA_963626615.1). Lineage (GTDB taxonomy): Bacteria > Spirochaetota > Spirochaetia > Sphaerochaetales > Sphaerochaetaceae > Ornithospirochaeta. The sequence continues at coordinate 1,982 of CAVFYD010000042.1, read as the reverse complement.
CCACGCTCGTAGCAGCGCCGCATGAATGCCGCCACACTTCTTTTTGCTTCTTCTGTGTCCATACAGCGTGATTCTATCACAAAGAACGCTCTCTTTGGATATACATTGAGAGAGAAATATCCACTGCCGTAAGACCTCTCAGAAAAGAAGACTCGAAGAGAACTTTTTCGCACTCCTCAGGCTTTCCGGACAATGCAACACGTTATGACGAAAGAGATTATCCGGGGAGACAAGGAATATTTTTCTGATTTCGTGTTCTTTCGTGCTCCTTCGCACCGGCAGTCCGCAGATATGAAAACAAATCTTTTCACATAAACACGTTAGCTCGAAACGGAAGGAATATTTTTCTGATTGCGTGTTCTTCGCATTGTGCGGCCAAATGGCAGACTCACGGCCTCAGAGATGTAAGAGGAATGACGTAGACCCCGTCCTTTCTTCTGTACGGAGCCCGGGCCATTCCCGATACCACAGCAAGAAACGAAGGCTGTTTCTCCAGTTTTCCTGCAGTGTGCACGAGAGAAAGAGCAGCGTCTTCGATTACACCTTCATACCCCAGTTTGATTTCAATGAAGCCGAATCTTCCGTCAGACAGGGTGACTACGGCGTCAACTTCACAATTGCCGTAATCCTGATAATGAGAAATAGTTCCACCCAGTGATTCGATGTAGATTCTCAGATCATGTTCAGCCAGACTCTCGAAAAGAAATCCCAGATAACGCAGGTCCCCGGTCAGATTCTCTTCATTTGCTCCGATTATGGCTGCAGAGAGGGACGGATCTGTAATATGTCTTTTGACTCCCTGCTTAAAGCGGATTCTGGATCTGAAGGAAGGAGAAAATCCATCCTGATTGTCTATCAGGTAAAGGTCATTCATCACATTGAGATAACCGGATATGGTTTCATCATCAAGAAGCTGTCCCATCTCTGCAGTATCATTCAGCAGAGTTTTTATAGAACAGACAGTACTCTCGTTACGGGCAAGAGATGTCAGGAAACGCCTGAATTTCATCCTGTCGACATGTGCTTCAAGCTCACCGAGCTGCTCGTCAAGAAGCTTATCAATATAAGAGGATGGAATGTACGAAGGATTCTTTGTATCAAGATTAGCAGGCCAGCCGCCTCTTACAATGAAATGAATTATTTCCGGAAGCGATATATCCCTTACAGACCCGAAAACAGGCTTGTTTTCAAAAAGTGACGAAAGCGTAACTTCCCCTGATGAATCACCGGTTTCATAAAGGGACATGGTACGCATTCTCAGAGATGCAATCCTCCCCACTCCGCTGTGTCTTATGATGTTGCCCTTCTTCAGCTTCGGAGGAATATTTGACCCCGTCAGGAGATACAGGCCTTTCTCTCCCTTGTCGTCCACATCACTCCTTACCATATCCCAGATTTCCGGCATTATCTGCCATTCATCAATAAGATGCGGCTTCTCTCCCTGAAAGACGTAACGGGAATCCAGCCTGGCAAGCTCAAGCGGATCGGGAACACCGATTCTGGGTGTGAAGGAAAATGATGAAGCCGAATGCTCGGAACATGTTCTGGTCTTTCCTACCCACTTTGGCCCTGCAACTGAAATTGCGCCGAATGTTTCAAGGTATGATTTCAGCTTATCATCAATTATGCGCGGCATGTATTCGTTCATGACACACTGTATATCACAAAAAACCACATCCGACAATATTTCGTACAGTCATCCGACAAAATTTCATACATTCATCCGACAAAATTTTGAGCATTCATCCGACAATTTTTCAGTTGGAAAAGCTTCTTGTTAGAGTCCCTCACTTTTCCTATAATGCATACGTCTGGAGATATTTAATTATGAGAATGTCAAAAATGTTTGCGAAGACTCTCAGGGAAGCACCGAGCGGTGCAGATACGAGAGGTTATGAGCTTCTTTTGAGAGCCGGCTTCATCCGACAGCTCGGCGCCGGTATATTCACCCTTCTTCCCTTCGGAATGAGATCGACAAAGAA
>CAVFYD010000041.1:0-18082 GCA_963626615.1 Sphaerochaetaceae bacterium | reverse complement strand
ATCCAGAACGTCTACAGGGAACAGGATATCGAAATCAACGAGAAGCATCTTTCGATCATCATCCGTCAGATGCTCAGGACAGTTGAGATTGTCAGAAGCAATGATACACGCTTCATCGAGAACCAGAAGGTCGACAAGCTCGAATTCCTTAAGGAAAACGAAAAGGCAAAGGCCGAGGGCAGAGTACCTGCAATCGGGCGCCCGTGTCTCAGCGGTGTATCGGATGCTGCACGCAACAGCGAGTCGTTCATCTCCGGCGCTTCGTTCGCACACACAGTGCAGACATTGACAGAGGCGGCTATTGCTGGTAAAACAGATGAGTTGAGAGGTCTCAAGGAGAACGTCATCATCGGAAAGCTGATTCCGGCAGGTACCGGATTCGTCGGCTACAGGGATATCGTTCTTACTGAAGACCAGAAGCTTCTTGAGGAACAGAAAATCAGGGATGCAAACAGGGAATTCGCCCCGGTTGTTGACGATGATACTGACTTCGAGGATCTTGCAGAAATGAAGACTGTAGGAGATGACAGGGAAATCGGCGATGCCATGATTGATGAAGAGTGACGCCTGTCGGCGTTGCCCTTCAGGCATAGCTTTCTGTTATCTCATGCTGACTGCAGTTTTTAAATAGAAACTCCGCCTGTGCGGGGTGGTAGGGAACCCGGTGTGAGACGGGTGACCAAAGAAAAAGGAGCGTCGAAAAGATGCCTACAATTAATCAGCTTATAAGAAAGGGCAGAAGTACTTCCAAGCAGAAGACAAAGTCCCCAGCTCTTGAGGGATGCCCGCAGAAAAGAGGTGTATGTACAAGAGTCATGACAGTTACACCTAAGAAACCTAACTCAGCTCTCCGTAAGGTAGCCAGAGTTCGTCTTTCCAACGGAATCGAAGTTACAGCTTACATTCCGGGTATCGGCCATAACCTCCAGGAACACTCAGTTGTTCTCATCAGAGGCGGAAGAGTCAAGGACCTTCCTGGTGTCAGATATCACATCGTCCGCGGCAGCAAGGATACTCTTGGTGTTGCTGACAGAAAGAGAAGCCGTTCGAAGTATGGTGCTAAGAGGCCAAAGGCTTGATAGGAGGTAGAAGAAAATGAGTAGAGAAAAAACCCCTGTCAGGAAAGTAACCCCTGACGCAGTATACAGCAGCACAGCTGTCGAAAAGCTTATCTGCCGCATGATGGTTGACGGAAAGAAGTCCGTCTCCACAAGAATTGTCTACGATGCTCTCAAGATCATTGCAGCAAAGACAGGTGAGAAGGAAATTGACGTATTCAACAAGGCTCTCGAGAACGTAAAGCCTGCAGTTGAGGTCAAGTCGAGAAGAGTCGGCGGTGCCACATATCAGGTTCCGACCGAAATCAGAGAGACAAGACGTGAAGCTCTTGCCATGAGATGGATTATCGCAGCTGCCAGAGGCAGAAACGGTAAGACAATGGCAGACAAGCTTGCTGACGAGCTCATTGATGCTTACAACTCGACAGGTACAGCTTTCAAGAAGAAGGAAGATGTACACCGCATGGCAGAAGCAAACAAGGCATTCAGCCACATCCGCTTCTAATCATGAAAGGAAAAGGGACTGTGAAACACAGCCCCTTTTTAAATGTCCCAATCCGATCTTCAGATATTCTCTCTGATTGCACGGCTGAGCTGATCTGCGCAGGATGTGGGCTTGAAGCCGCATGTGTTGCCCGCAAGAATTGCCGCCACAGTATCTGCCTTCTGGCCTTCACAGAGCTTTCCGATAGCCTTCAGGTTTCCGTTGCAGCCTCCGTCGAAGGCGAGATTATGTATTCTGTTCTCGTCGTCGAGTTCGAAGTGGATGGCACGTGCGCATGTGCCTTTTGTCTGGTAATTAACAGTCTTCATATTTTTCCTCGCTTGAAAGAAAGATATTATCTTGAGAGAAAACTGACAAGTCTTAACTCAGGTTGAAATCAGATTGCTGTAATACTTTGTCTTCCCCGAGAGGACCTCATCATAGAAGTTCTGCTTCCAGTCTATGAAAGCTATCGAATCCTCGACTTCATTTTTCATTTCCTCCAGGGCCTTTCTCTTTCTTTCGAGTATGATTTTCCTCTCCGGAATCGAACTTTCTCCCTCAAGACACAGTTCGAGGTATTCTTTCATCTCCTGAATTGACATTCCGCAGCGTTTGAGGCATCCAAGGCTTTGTATCCACTTTATGTCACTGTCGCTGAAGACACGATAGTTGTTCCTGTCTCTCTTTACATTGGGCACAAGCCCCTCGTTGCAGTAGAACTTCAGATTCTCGTAACTCATGCCAGTCAATTGGCAGGCTTCTTTCATCGAATACATGAAAATCTCCGGAAATTGTCAGAAAAGCTATTGTCCGGTAGTAACTACCGGATGTTACATTCATTCTGTCATTCCCGATAATGGGAAGTCAAGGAGTAAGAAATGAAAAGGTTTCTGTTTTCAAATGCTCTTCTTCTGCTGTCTCTTGCAACAGTTGCATGCAGTGGCACTAAAGAGAACTCACAAGGGAATAGTGGCAGACATGTCCTTGTTGTCTGCTATTCTGCAACAGGCAGTACGCAGAAGGTTGCAGAGTATATCGGAGAGGTAACCGGCGGTGATATCTTCCTTATCGAACCCGAGGAAGGTTATACGGCCTCTGATCTGAACTGGACGGATTCTTCGAGCAGAGTGGTGAAGGAACACAATGACGAAAGTCTGAGGGATGTCAGTCTTGTTAAGACGACTCCGGACAACTGGGATGAATATGACACCGTATTCATCGGCTATCCCATATGGTGGGGAATCGCGGCATGGCCGGTGAACGGTTTCATCACAGGAAATGACTTTACCGGCAAGACTGTGATTCCCTTCTGCACATCGGCATCCTCGGGACTCGGAAACAGCATAAAGCTGCTTGAGAAGATGGCAGATGGCGGAGAATGGCTTGGCGGCCGGCGTTTCGGAAGCAGTGTATCCCGAACCGATGTGGTTTCATGGGTGAACGGACTGGATTATTGAGGAGGTGAAATATGGAATATGCAACACTGTCCAACGGCGTAAAGATGCCGCTTCTCGGCTATGGGGTTTATCAGGTGGGAAAGGAAGAAGCGGAGAGGTGTGTCCTCGAGGCACTGGAGACCGGCTACAGGTCCATCGATACGGCTCAGAGCTACTTCAATGAAGAGGAAGTCGGCCTGGCTGTCGAGAAATCAGGAATAAAGAGAGAAGAAATCTTTCTGACAAGCAAGGTCTGGATAGAACACTTCGGTTATGAGGAGTGCAGAAAATCGGTACTCGAGTCAATGGAGAAACTCCGCACGGATTATATCGACCTCATGCTTCTCCATCAGCCTTTCGGAGATACATACGGAGCATGGAGAGCCCTTGAGGATCTCTACAGGGAAGGAAAACTGAGAGCAATCGGGATTTCCAATCATTATGCAGACAGAATGGTTGAGTTCGCATCATTCGTTTCCATTCCTCCGATGATCAACCAGATGGAGATTCATCCTTTCAATCAGCAGCAGGAGCTCAAGAGCTGGGCTGACAGGTACCACATCCAGCTTGAGGCATGGGCTCCCTTCGGTGAAGGCAGGAAAGGACTCTTCGAAAATGAAACTCTCAGGCAAATCGGCCTCAAGTACGGCAAGACGACGGCACAGGTCATTCTGAGATGGCATCTGCAGAGAGGAATTGTCGTAATCCCGAAGTCCGTACACAAGGAAAGGATGAAGGAAAACCTTGATGTATTTGATTTTACTCTCTCCGATGATGATATGGCGGCTATAAAGGCCCTCGACACTGCCACTTCGTCATTCTTCTCCCATCAGGACCCTGCCATGGTTGAATGGTTCGTGAAAATGGTGAGCGAGAGAAAGGAGAGAAAAGACAGTAAGGGAGAGGAGAAGAACTGGTGACAGCAGGCTCTGCCGTCCGTGGCGGGGCCGTATCTGATACGGGCACTGTCCTTTGACTAATGAACAATCATCCTTTATCCCTCTTGTGTGGAAGTGAAAACTTTCATAATCCCTGAAGGTGAGGAAGAACATGGGCACATACATCAATCCCGGCAACAGGGGCTTTGACGAAATCAATTCTTCTGACTATGCCGACAAGACCGGTCTGATTGAACTGATTAACCGGAGCATAAGCAGAAGAGGAAAACTTGTCTGTGTATCAAGACCCTGCCGCTTCGGCAAATCCTATGCTGCAAGAATGCTTTCGGCCTATTACGACTGTTCCTGTGATTCCCACTCCCTCTTTGACGACAAGAAGATAGCATCAGCTCCGGATTATGAAAGACACATAAACAAGTACAACGTAATATACATGGAAATGACGAGCTTCATATCCGATGCCAATGTTGCCGGTATTCCACTGTATCAGTTACCATCCCTGATTGAGAAAGCTCTTCTTTCGGATCTTGATGAAATGTATCCCTCACTTAAAGGCGACAGTTTCAGGGACAAGCTGATTTCTCTTGTGGAGAAGAAAGGTGAAAAGCAGTTCATATTCATTATTGACGAATGGGACGCTCCGATCAGAGAGGCAAAAAAAGACCCTGATGCACAGAAGATGTATCTCGAATTCCTCAGAGCCTGGTTCAAGAATGGTGTTTTCACTCCAAAAGTGGTTGCTGCCGCCTATATGACGGGAATTCTTCCCATCAAAACAGACGACTCCCAGTCTGCTCTGTCGGACTTCGATGAATTCACAATGATTCACCCGCAGGAGTATTCGGAATACATCGGTTTTACGGAGAGAGAAGTTGAAGAACTCTGCTGCCTCCGCAATGTCGATTTTGCATCAATGAAAGCCTGGTACAACGGCTATTCCTTTCCGCATGTCGGTGTCGTCTATAATCCCGATTCCGTCATGAAGGCAGTACGGAGCAGGAATTTCAGATCTTACTGGACACAGACTTCTGCCTCGGAAGCATTGATGGAATACATAAGCAAAGACTACAACGGTCTATCGAAGACCATAGCCGAGCTTGTGGGCGGAATCGAAGTGAAGGTGAATACCGACGGCTTTGCAAATGATCTCACCACATTCAGAGATAAGGATGATGTACTGACGCTTTTTATACACCTCGGGTACCTTGCCTATGACGAGGAGAAGGAAACTCTACGCATTCCGAACGAGGAGATAAAGAGAGAATTCCAGACTGCAGTACATCATGTCGAACTTGAGGAAAGCAGGAAAAGACTTGACGGATGCGAGAAACTCTTTGCTTCTACTGTTGCCATGAATGAGGAGGCAGTTGCCGCTCAAATAGAGAAGGTACACATGGAAGAGACGGCACCTCTCCACTACAACAGCGAGGAGAGCCTCAGAAGCGTCATAAAACTTGCCTGTGACCATTATCTGAAGTTTGAGGAACTGCCTGCAGGAAAGGGGTATGCCGATATCGTGTATATCCCTCTTCCGGACTCCGGATGGCCATCTCTCGTCGTGGAACTGAAATGTAATGAGTCGCCACAGAGCGCCGTCAGCCAGATACTCGACAGGAAATACCCCTCGGTGATCGGAAACTTCAATGGAGATATTCTCCTTGTCGGCGTCAGCTACGACAGAAAGACGAAGGTTCATACCTGCCGCATCATCAGGGAAGGGGACACAGAAAGCCTCTGATTCCCTAATTTTATGAGTTGACGGCAGATAAGGGAAAGTGTTGACAATAATTACAAATTCCATTAAATTAGTCAAAGTGTCGCCGGTATGCATGGGGATTCTGTGCGTATGGAGACGAGAGCCAAACCGATTGCCATGGCGATAAGGGTGGTTCCGGAAGTAGTTTTTTATTACTTAAATACGTATGTCGTCAGTTATCTGCCGACCTCTGGAACTTACATTATTTCCTGACAGTCAGTTGTCTCAAGGGACTGTAAAGGCTTGGGCCTTTATAAATATTATTTTGATTTGTGGCATATAGGCCACAAGGAGGAACTGATGGCTAAGGAAAAATTCGAGAGAACTAAGCCACACGTAAACGTAGGTACCATCGGTCACGTTGACCATGGTAAGACCACTCTCACAGCAGCTATCACAATGCACTGTGCTAGACTGTTTGGAGACAAGGCCCTTGCTTATGATGCAATCGACAACGCACCAGAAGAGAAGGAACGTGGTATCACAATCAATACAAGACATGTTGAGTATCAGTCCAAGAACAGACACTACGCACATGTCGACTGCCCGGGTCACGCTGACTACATCAAGAACATGATCACAGGTGCTGCTCAGATGGACGGCGCTATCATCGTTGTTGCTGCAACAGACGGTGCTATGGCTCAGACAAAGGAGCACATCCTCCTTGCAAGACAGGTTGGTGTACCTGCAATCATCGTATTCGTCAACAAGTGCGACCAGGTCGACGATCCTGACCTCATCGAACTCGTAGAGGAAGAGATGAGAGACCTTCTCACAGAGTATGGTTTCGACGGTGCTAACTGCCCTGTCATCAAGGGTTCTGCTTACGAAGCAATGACAAAGCCGGATGATCCCGAAGCAACAAAGTGCATCGACGAACTCCTCGACGCTATGGATTCCTATATCCCGCTCCCGGAGAGATCTGTTGATAAGCCTTTCCTCATGCCGATTGAAGATATCTTCTCCATTTCCGGTCGTGGAACAGTTGTCACAGGTAGAGTCGAAGCTGGTGTCATCCATGTAAACGATCCTGTCCAGATTGTCGGTATCAAGGAAACAAGAAACACAGTCGTAACAGGCGTTGAAATGTTCAACAAGCTCCTCGATGAAGGACAGGCTGGTGATAACATCGGTGCTCTCCTCAGAGGTGTCGACAAGAAGGAAGTCGTCAGAGGCCAGGTTCTTGCTAAGCCGAACACAATCACTCCTCACACAAAGTTCAAGGGAACAGTGTACGTACTGAGCAAGGAAGAGGGTGGTAGACACTCACCGTTCTTCGATGGTTACAGACCTCAGTTCTACTTCAGAACAACTGATATCACAGGCACATGCCACCTTCCGGAAGGAAAGGAAATGATCATGCCTGGTGACCACACAGAGATCATCGTTGACCTCATTCACCCGGTTGCAATGGACAAGGGTCTCCGCTTCGCTATCAGAGAGGGCGGCAGAACAGTTGCTTCTGGCCAGGTTACTGAGATCACAGACTGATTGAACTTAAACTTTTAAACTAAGGTCCGACCGGGGGTGCCTCATCCCCGGTGACCTGTTGATTTTTGGAGATTTTTTAAAATGGCAAACGAAAGAATCCGTGTGAAGTTGAGAGGCTTTGACGTTGACCTCATCGAGCAGAGCTCGAAGGCAATCGTCCAGACAGTTCTTAAGGCTGGCGCAAAGGTATCGGGCCCCATCCCACTTCCTACACGTATTAACAAGTACACTGTCCTCAGATCCCCGCACGTTAACAAGAAGGCTCGCGAACAGTTCGAAATGAGAACACACAAGAGATTGATTGACATCCTGGACCCAACCCAGAAGGTTGTAGAAGCCCTGATGAAACTCGAACTCCCTGCTGGTGTGGATGTAGAAATTAGACAGTGAAGTTGAGGTAAGTAAGAAATGTTAGGGCTTATCGGCAAAAAAGTTGGAATGACACAGGTATTTGATGCCCAGGGCAGACTTATTCCTGTGACAGTCATTAAAGTTGAGGATAACGTAGTCATCGCAAACAGAACAGATGACAAGAACGGTTATTCTGCAGCTGTTGTCGCATCCGGTGCAATCAAGGCATCCAGAACGACAAAGCCATATGCAGGAGAGTTCAAGGATGTTTGCGAACCCAAGAAGGTCGTCATGGAAATGAGAGACTTCGACAATGAAGTCAAAGTCGGCGACGTTCTCGGTGTAGATTTATTCAGTGAAGTAGCTTACGTGGATGTAACCGGAATCAGCAAGGGTAAGGGCTACCAGGGCGGTATGAAGCGTCACGGCTTCGGCGGCGGTAGAAAGACCCATGGTTCGAAGTTCCACAGAGATCTCGGCGGCACAGCAATGTCATCGACTCCTGCACACACATTCAAGGGGCAGAAGATGGCAGGCCACATGGGAAACGAGAAGGTTACAGTCCAGAATCTCAAGCTCGTTGCAGTAGACAGTGAAATGCAGGTCATCATGGTCAAGGGTGCCATCCCCGGACCGACAGACAGCACAGTAGTCATCAAGAAGGCAGTAAAGAAGTAAGGCAGGTATAGTATGGAACAGAAACTCTTTTCTACAGCCGGCAAGGAAGTTGGAACCGTTCAGTTAAACGAGAACGTTTTCGGAGTAGTTGTATCGACAGGATCAATCTACCATGCCGTCAGAAACGAAGCAGCTAACCGCCGTGTCGGAACTGCATGCACAAAGACCAGAGCTGAGGTCAATTACAGCAATACCAAGCCTTATAAGCAGAAGGGAACAGGTAACGCAAGAAGGGGTGACAAGAAGTCTCCTATCACAGTCGGTGGCGGCACAATCTTCGGGCCGAAGCCTCGCGATTACTCCTATTCACTTCCCAAGAAGGTCAAGAGACTCGCAATGAAGAGTCTTCTTACACTTGCTGTCGAAGAAGAAAGACTAGTTGTTGTCGAAGATTTCACTAGCGAAAACGGTAAGACAAAGGATATGGCTGCCATCATGTCTGCTTTCCAGACAGTCGGTCAGAGAACAGTCCTTGTCATGAAAGACGATGACGTCATGATTAGACGCGCTGCAAAGAACATCCCTTATCTTCATGTTCTTGCGTACGACAAGCTTTCCGCCAAGGAACTTCTCTACGGCAGGAAGGTTATCGTTCTCGAGTCTGCAGTATCTAATCTCAACGATTTCTACGGTGAAAACTAAGGAGAAAGCGAAATGAGAGCAGATAGAGTTATCATCGAACCGGTATTAAGTGAAAAGTCAAACCTCGCTCGCGAGAGTGAGTGCAAGAAGTATACATTCAAGGTTGATCCCCAGGCCAACAAGTATGAAATCATGAAGGCCGTCAAGGAACTCTTCAAGGTTGAGTGCACTTCCTGCAATGTAATGAATGTCGGCGGCAAGCCGAAGTTCTCCAGAGGAAAGGGTGGTTACATCAAGGGATACACACCTTCCTGGAAGAAAGCAATCGTAACATTGGCCAAGGGTCAGTCCATTGGGGCTATCGAAGGCTAAGGGAGATATAGGATATGGCATTAAAGACTTATAAACCAAATACTCCTGGTCTCCGCCAGAAGACAACACTCGTCAAGAGTGAAGTCACAGCACAGAAGCCTGAGAAGTCCCTCACAGTAAGTCTGCATCAGAACTCTGGTCGCGACACCTTCGGACGTATCAGCGTTCGCAGACGTGGCGGTGGAGCAAAGAGAGCTTACAGAATCATCGATTTCAAGCGCAACAAGTATGGTGTGCCGGGAACAGTCAAGACAATCGAATACGATCCCAATAGATCTGTCTTCATTGCTCTCGTTGCCTATGCTGACGGTGAGAAGCGCTATATTTTAGCACCTAAGGGGCTTACAGTCGGGACGCAGGTTGTATCCGGACCTAACGCACCTCTTACTACAGGAAACGCTCTTCCTCTGAAGAACATTCCCCTCGGACTTGCAGTTCACAACGTCGAGCTCAACTACGGACGTGGCGGACAGCTTGTCAGGAGCGCTGGCCTGAGTGCTACAGTCATCGCTAAGGAAGGCGACTATGTTACTCTTCGTTTACCTTCCGGTGAGATGAGAATGGTGTTCGGTGAATGCTATGCCACACTCGGCATACTCGGAAACGAGGATCACATGAACGTATCTCTCGGAAAGGCTGGTGCTTCCAGACATCTTGGAAGAAGACCTGCTGTCAGAGGTGTCGTCATGAACCCTGTCGACCATCCGCATGGTGGTGGTGAGGGTAAGACTGCCGCAGGTAGAAACCCATGTACGCCTTGGGGTAAGCCTGCTAAGGGTGGAAAGACTCGTTCCAAGAAGAAACCATCCAATGCATTCATTGTCAAGAAGCGCAAGTAGGAGTAGAAGAAATGTCAAGATCAATCAAAAAAGGTCCATTTATTGAAGCTAAGCTCTTGAAGAGAGTAGATGCAGCAAACCAGGCTAATCAGAAGCCGATGATCAAGACCTACTCACGTAGTTCGACAATCATCCCCGAGATGGTTGGCTTCACGATCAGTGTGTACAATGGCAAGACATGGGTTCCTGTCTATGTGACTGAAAACCTCGTCGGACACAAGCTCGGTGAGTTTGCACCTACACGTATCTTCCGTGGACACGCATCTGATAAGAAGGTTAAATAAGGTTAGATTATGGAAACTAAGAAAGGTTATAAAGCAGTTGCCAAATATTTGATGGTTTCGCCTTCAAAGGTCCGCCCCGTGGCAGATCTCGTCAGAGGCAAGGGATATGTTGAAGCAGTAGCCATCCTCGAAGCAATGCCTCAGAAGGGTTCAGACCTTATTCTGAAAGTTCTCAAGTCCGCAGGTGCTAACGCTTTGTCTCAGAACAAGAAGCTCGACGAAGATTCTCTCTTCGTCGCAGAGCTGAGAGTCAATGACGGCCCCAGACTTAAGAGAGTATGGGCTCGTTCTCACGGAAAGCGTGACATCCTTCTCAGAAGAATGTCTCATATCACAGTCGTTGTAGACGAGAAAGCAAAGGTAGGCAGATAATGGGCCAGAAAGTAAATCCAATCGGACTCAGACTCGGTGTTAACAAAACATGGCAGTCAAAGTGGTATGTTGATCCCAGGGAGTATGCAGACACACTCCACGAAGATCTTGTACTCAGAAAGGCATTGCTTGCTTGTCCTGAGGTTGCAGGTGCAGAGATCAGCGAAGTCGAAATCATCCGTAAGCCGCAGCGCGTCACCATGGTCATCGCTACAGCTCGCCCGGGCGTCATCATCGGCGCAAAGGGTGCCAACGTAGAGAAGATTGCGGAGAAGATGCAGAAGCTTACCGAGAAGAAGGTTCAGATCAAGATCAAGGAAATCAAGAAGTCGGAATGTGATGCTCAGCTCATCGCTCAGAACATCGCACGCCAGCTCGAAGGCCGCGGAGCTTACCGCAGAGCCATGAAAAACGCCATCAGCAGAGCTATGATGGGCGGTGTCCAGGGTATCAAGATCAAGTGTTCCGGTCGTCTCGGCGGTGCTGAAATCGCAAGAAATGAGCAGATGAAGGAAGGAAGAGTACCTCTTCACACACTTCGTTCTGATATCGACTACGGCTTTGCTGCAGCAAACACTTCATTCGGTGCAATCGGCGTCAAGGTATGGGTTTTCAACGGTGAAATCTATAACAATGCCGTGAAGAACGACGATGAGGCTGTCGCAGCAAACGGCAGAAACAAGGCTGAGGAAGCTAGAGGTTAAAAGATGCTTAGTCCAAAGAGAATTAAATACAGAAAAAAGCAGCGCGGAACAAGAGACGCAGTTGCACACAAGGGAAATCAGATTTCCTTCGGTGAGTATGGTCTCATGGCTCTCGAGCCATATTGGATTACGAACCGCCAGATCGAGGCTGCCCGTGTCGCAATGACACGTCACGTCAAGCGTGGCGGTAAGGTCTGGATCCGCATCTTCCCCGATATGCCGTACACAAAGAAGCCGGCTGAAACAAGACAGGGTAACGGTAAGGGTGCTCCGGAAGGCTGGGTTGCAGTCGTCAAGACCGGTGCAATCATGTTCGAAATGGGCGGAATCGACGAGGAGCTTGCCAGAGAGGCTCTCTCACTCGCTGCTTCCAAGCTTCCAATCAAGACAAAGTTCGTGTCTCGTGTAAATCAGGAGTAAACAATGAAGAGTTACAAAGATCTCAGCTATAACGAGCTTGTCGCCGAGAGGGATAAGCTCAGGAAGGAGCTCGTTGACCTCAGAATGCAGAAGGTCCTCGGTCATCTGGACAACCCGATGGCAATCGGCTCCACCAAGAAGAACATCGCTCGTCTCAATACAAGAATCCATGCCGCAGACATCGGACTTGAAAAGAAAGACAAATAAGAGAGGCACGTAAATGGAAGCACAGAAGAAAGTTATGACAGGCATAGTCAAGTCTGACAAGATGGACAAGACTATTGTTGTTGAGGTTTCTGACAGAACCCTCCACCCGCTGTACAAGAAGTACGTGATCTCGACAAAGAAGTTCAAGGCTCACGACGAGAAGAATGATGCCCACGTCGGTGATACAGTCCGCATCATGGAGTGCCGCCACCTGTCCAAGGACAAGTGCTGGAGACTCGTTGAAGTCGTCGAGAGAGCTCGCTAAAGGAGAAAAGTCATGGTACAGATGCAGACTTATTTGAACGTAGCGGACAACAGTGGTGCAAAGCGTGTGCAGTGCATCAAGGTTCTCGGCGGCAGCCATAGATATGTCGCTGGTGTCGGTGACATCATCGTAGTTGCAGTCAAGGATGCCCTTCCGAACGGCGCCATCAAGAAAGGTGACGTCCTCAAGGCAGTGGTCGTTCGCACAAAGAAGGAATACCGCAGACCTGACGGTACATACATCAGGTTCGATGACAATGCATGCGTTGTCATTGATGCCAACAATAACCCCCGCGGAAAGAGAATCTTCGGGCCTGTCGCTAGAGAACTCAGAGACGGCTACATGAAGATTGTCTCGCTCGCTCCGGAAGTGTTGTAGGAGAAGAAAATGAGACTGAAGAAAGATGACACAGTCAAAATCTTATCCGGTAAGGACAAGGGTCTTACCGGTAAGATTGTCAAGGTTGACCCGGTAAACGAAAGGGTCATCGTCCAGGGTGCCAACATGGTCCAGAAGACCATGAAGAAGAAAAATGCTCAGGATAAGGGCGGCATCATGGAAGTTGAAGCTCCGATCGCTGTTTCAAACGTTGCACTTGTTTCAAAGGGCGGCGTCAGCAAGGTCGGATACAAGATGGAAAACGGAAAGAAAGTTCGTTATGCCAAGAAGACAGGAGAGGCACTCTGATGGCTGAGAAGTTTGTACCAAATTTCAAGACAAAGTACATTAACGAGGTTGTTCCTGCTCTGCAGAAGGAATTTTCATTCAAGACTCCGATGCAGATTCCGAAACTCGAGAAGATTACTGTATCTGTTGGTGTCGGCGAGGCAACAACGAACAAGAAGCTCCTCGATGCAGCTGTAAAGGAACTTGAGCAGATTACCGGTCAGCATGTCGTAAAGACAAAGGCCAGAAAGTCCATTGCTAACTTCAAGGTTAGAGAGGGCCAGGAAATCGGCGCCATGGTCACGCTCCGCGGCGACAACATGTGGTATTTCCTCGAACGCCTCATCTGCATCGCACTTCCGCGTGTCAAGGACTTCAAGGGCGTCAATCCCAATGCATTTGACGGTCACGGAAACTATTCCCTCGGTATCACCGAGCAGATTATTTTCCCTGAAATCGACTTCGACAAGATCGAGAGAGTCAGCGGCCTCAACGTGGCTATCGTCACGACAGCAGCCAACGACGAGCAGGGCTTTGCTCTTCTCAAGTATCTCGGCATGCCGTTTGCAAAGTAAGGAGTGCCCCTATGGCTAAAAAGTCTTTAATCGTAAAGTGCAACAGAGAACCCAAGTTCTCAACAAGAAGCTATAATCGTTGTAGAATCTGCGGTCGTCCGAGGGGCTATATGCGCCAGTTCGATATGTGCAGATGTTGCTTTAGAAAGCTCGCAAGCGAAGGCCAGATTCCTGGCGTAACAAAGTCAAGCTGGTAGGAGATAAGAAAATGGCAGTTAGTGATCCAATTGCAGATATGCTGACTAAGATCAGAAACGCTAGTCAGGCAAAGCATGAGAAAGTAGATGTATCAGCTTCCAATCTTAAGCTCCAGATTATCAAGATTCTTAAGAACGAAGGATTCATCAAGAATTTCAAGAAGGTAACGAAGGACGACGTCACATTCATCAGGGTTTTCCTCAAGTATGAAGATGACCAGACTCCCGTTATCCACGGTATCAATCGTGTATCTACTCCTGGTCGCCGTGTTTACTGCGGCTATAAGGATATCCCGAGTGTCTACAACGGCATCGGCGTAGTAGTTGTATCATCATCGACAGGTGTCATCACAGGCAAGAAGGCCAAGGAAGCACGTGTCGGCGGCGAAGTGCTCTGCACAATCTGGTAATAGGGAGGATAGAGAATGTCTAGAATCGGTAAATTACCAGTAGCAATCCCGCAGGGTGTTACAGTTACAGTTGCTGACGGCGTTGTCACAGTCAAGGGTGCCAAGGGAACTCTCTCTCAGGCAGTCAGACCTGAAATCACAGTTGAAGTTAAGGGCAATGAGGTTGTTCTGACAAGATCGAACGATGAGAAGGAGACAAGGGGCTATCACGGCCTGTACCGCCAGCTCATCCACAACATGATTGTCGGTGTCAGCCAGGGCTACAGCAAGACTCTTCTCATCAACGGTGTCGGTTTCAAGGCTGAGGCAGGCAAGGGTTTCGTCACTCTTTCACTCGGCTACTCAACACAGATTGAATTCATGATTCCACAGGATGTGACGATTACAGTTGACGGCGGTAACAAGCTCGTTGTTGCTGGTATCAGCAAGGAGAGAGTGGGACAGGTCGCAGCTGAAATCAGATCCCTCAGAGGTCCGGAGCCTTACAAGGGCAAGGGCATCAAGTACGAAACCGAGAATATCCGCCGCAAGGTCGGTAAGTCCGGTGGTAAGAAATAAGGTGGCTTAGTATGAACAGAATGATCGATAAAGCAAGAAAACATGCCAGAAGAAAGACTCACATCAGAAAGTCTATCTCCGGTACTGCTCTCAGACCGAGAATGACTGTATCGAGAAGTAACCAGCACATGTATGTGCAGGTCATCGACGACACAGTCGGTCATACACTGGCTTCCGCTTCTACTCTTGAGGCAGAATTCAAGACTCTCAGAAACACAGTCGCTGATGCAGAAAAGCTCGGTGAGGCTGTCGGAAAGAGATGTCTCGAGAAGGGTATCAAGACAGTTGTCTTCGATAGAAACGGCTATCTCTACCACGGCATCGTCAAGAGCATCGCAGACGGCGCAAGAAAGGCCGGACTGGAGTTCTAAGGGGTTACTGTATGGAAAGATCAAGAGAAAAAGAAAACAAGCAGCCGGAAGGCTACGTAGAGAAGCTTGTCAAGCTTAACCGTGTAACAAAGGTTGTAAAGGGTGGAAAGAGATTTTCATTCGCAGCCCTCGTTGTTGTCGGTTACGGTGACGGCAGAGTAGGCTACGGCTTCGGAAAGGCCAACGACGTTACGGATGCCATCAGAAAGGCAACCGACAAGGCTAAGGCTTCCATCATCAAGGTTCCTGTAAAGGGCACAACCATTCCTCACGACATCGTGGGCAACTTCAAGAGCGCTTCCGTTCTCCTGAAGCCGGCTGTTCCCGGAACAGGTGTCATCGCCGGTGGTGCAGTCCGTCTCGTATGTGACGCCGCAGGCATCAAGGACATCATTTCCAAGTCTCTCGGCTCAAGAAATGGTATCAACACTGTAAAGGCTACCTTTGATGCTTTCGAGCACATCTACAATGCTGCAGATGTCGCAAAGAACAGAGGTAAGACTCTTAAGGAAATGTGGGGTTAATCATGGCACAGATTAAGATTACACTTGTAAAGGGCGTTGCAGGAACACTTCCTGTCCAGAGAAAGACCGTAAAGGCACTCGGACTGGGCAAGATCAATTCCTCAGTCGTACGCGAAGATAATCCTGTTAACCGTGGCATGGTCCGCACAGTCGAACACCTTGTAAAGGTTGAGGAGATTTAACTATGGCAGAGATCATTAAGCCATATGGCGCAACAAAGGCAAAGACTATCGTCGGTCGCGGCGCATCCAGCAAGGGCAGAGCCTGCGGACGCGGACATGACGGACAGAACAGCCGTTCGGGCGGCGGTGTCAGACTCGGCTTCGAAGGCGGTCAGATGCCTCTCTACAGACGTGTTGCAAGACGCGGCTTCTCCAACTACCCGTTCAAGGTCGAAGCTCAGGCTGTCTCTCTCAGCACACTTGACGCTGTCTATGAGGACGGCGCCGTTGTGAGCGACGAGACACTGCGCGAAGCTGGGGTCATCAAGGGCAAGGATACCGTTGCCAAGATTCTCGCTTCCGGTGAGATTACAAAGAAGCTCACAGTGGAGGGTGTCGCACTCTCCAAGAAGGCGGCAGAGAAAATCACAGCCGCTGGTGGAAACGTAGTCGTTAAGTAAAGAGGGATTTTATGGCAAACACACTGGTAGATATGTTCAGAATGAAGGATATCAAGAAGAAGGTCCTGATTACATTCGGTCTTCTGATTGTTACGAGAATCGGGGCTTTTCTCCCGATTCCCGGAATCAACCCCAGCGTCATCTATGATGCATACAGGGCAAGTTCCACCAGCATTACTGAATACCTCAACTTCTTCTCCGGTGGTGCCTTCTCCAATTTCTCGATATTCATGTTGGGCGTCATGCCATACATCAGCACTGAAATCATCTTTCAGCTGCTGATGCTGGTTGTCCCGTCACTCAAGAAGTTGGCTGAAGACCCGCAGGGACAAAAGAAGATTCAGCAGTATACCCGCTATGCAACAGTCGTTGTATGTATAATCCAGTCACTCGCTGCAGCAGCTTATGCACAGTCGCTTGGAGATGCGGCTCTTTCCGTACCGGTAGGGCTCTTCTATCCGATTGCAATCATCAGCTGTACGACAGGCTCCATGCTCTGTGTATGGATCGGTGAGAAGATTACGGACTACGGTGTCGGTAACGGTATATCGCTTCTTATCTTCGCTGGTATCGTTGCAAGAATTCCTAATGCTCTCTACACAATGGTAACCGGAATCGCCAGTGGTACGATCAACTGGGTTTCCCTTGTAGTAGTCATCATAATGTTCTTCTTTGTTGTCGCTCTTGTTGTTTACGAAGAACAGGGCACAAGAAAGATTCCTGTAACATATGCAAAACGTGTTGTCGGAAGAAAGATGTACGGCTCCCAGAGCACATACATCCCGTTCAAGATTAACCCGTCAGGCGTTATTCCTGTAATCTTCGCGTCGACACTCTTGCAGATTCCCCTCATGCTGGGCAATACGAATATTGGCTGGATGAAGGCAGTAGCAAATTTCTTAGATCCGCAGAAGGCCCCTTATCTAATCATCTACACCCTGCTGATTATAGGCTTTGCATTTTTCTATACCCAGATTAGTCTGAACCCGATCGAGATGGCAAAGAACATCAGAGACAACGGCGGTTCCATCCCGGGAATCAGAAATGAGAAACTCGAAGAGTATCTCACGAAGGTCCTCAACAGAATCGTCCTCCCCGGTGCAATCTTCCTCGCTTTCATCGCTCTGATTCCTACTCTGGTTCAGTTGATTTTCGGTCTTCCGAGTTCAGTTGCAATGCTGTTCGGCGGAACATCGCTCATCATCCTTGTCGGCGTTGACCTCGATACAATGAGACAGCTTGACGGTATGATGAAGATGCACCACCACGACGGCTTCGTTGAATCAAGAAGAAGAAAGTCGAAGAAAATCTAAAGGAGCTGTTTACTATGAAAGTAAGAGCAAGTGTCAAACCAATTTGTGACAAGTGTAAAGTTATCAGACGTGCAGGTGTCGTCCGCATCGTATGCGACAATCCGAAGCACAAGCAGAGACAGAAATAATTAGGAGGCCAAGATGGCACGTATAGCAGGTGTTGACTTACCGAACAAGGCAGTCAAGATCGCTCTGACATATATCTACGGAATCGGAAACAAGTCCGCAATGGATATCTGTCAGAAGACAAACATTAATCCAGATGTAAGAATCAATACACTCTCACCCGATGAGATCGCAACACTCAGAAACGTTCTCGAGGAAGAGTACAAAATCGAAGGACATCTCAGAACAGAAGTCGCTCTCAACATCAAGAGACTGATGGATATCGGATGCTACAGAGGCCTTCGCCACAGAAAGAGTCTTCCGGTCAGAGGCCAGAGAACCAAGACCAATGCCCGCACAAGAAAGGGCAAGAAGAAGACCGTCGCTGGAAAGAAGAAATAAGGGGAAGTAAGGTAATATGGCTACTGCAAAGAAAAAAGTTAAGAAGACCGTCCTGGAAGGCAACGTTTACGTCCAGGCTACTTTCAACAATACAATCATTACTTTTACTGACCTTGCCGGAAACGCACTCAGCTGGGC
>CAVFYD010000040.1:0-18806 GCA_963626615.1 Sphaerochaetaceae bacterium | reverse complement strand
CGCACATACCGAAGACTGATTCATAAACAGGGAAACAGAAGCTGAGATATGAGAAGTCTGGCAGCAAGACTGGATAATTTTCTTCGGTAAAATCTGCTTGAGATGCGGTATTACGAAGGTTCCCGGGGAATCCTGGAACCGGTTTTCCGCTGTTCTGATGAGAGCCGGCATAATATTGCCGTGTTCCTTTTTCCCGTCTCATGGCGGGGTCTCTTTCTTTGTTTGAGGGCTCTTCCTGAGAATTGAAACAGAGAATATGTTGAACAAATGTTCATTTCGGTTCTGACAGTAACCGATGGTGTTAAATGGCTGTTAAATAGCAAATAGATAAGAAAATATTCGTTGACAAATGAAATATATGGTTTAAATTGGATATGACAGCAAGATTAATGCAATCTGAAATGAACAAATGTTCAGGTTAAGAGGAGACCATATGACTGGAATTGAAAGAAGAATGGAAAGGCTTTTCGGCAATAAGGGCAAACTGTTTCTGGCAGCTTTCGACCATCCGCAGATTTACGGAGTAACGGAAGGACTTGAAGATACATCCTCCCTTGTGAATTCACTCGGCACTTCTCCGATTGACGGTTTCATCCTCAATCCGGGTATGGTGAACAGGATGCCGGCAGCAGCACTCGGAAACAAGGCTCTGGTCATCAGGTCTTCTGTCGGAGGAACAATCCTCGGTACCGGATTCAGCACATGTCACAGACAGATATTATCCGGCATTGATGCCGCACGTCTCGGCGCTGACGCCGTGCTTGTCATGTTCGCTGTCGGCGGAAATGACGATATCGAGAGCCAGGTGGAGCTGGCCAGAGTATGCGGGGACTTCCATAACTACGGTATCCCTGTCATCGCAGAAGTTCTTGCAAATGACTGGGAAAAGAACAACGACACAGGACTTATCAGCTGCGGAGCACGCATTGCTGCCGAAATCGGAGCTGACTGTATCAAGGCATTCTACTGTGCGGACTTCGACAGGGTAACATCCAACTGTCCGGTTCCTGTAATCCTTGCAGGAGGACCGAAGGATCAGGACATAAAGTCTGTCGTCAGCGAAGTTGTCTCGAAGGGATGCAGGGGACTGGCATTCGGAAGAAACATCTTCCAGAGCAGTGACCCGAAGGCAACAATCGAATCCCTGGACGGTGTTCTCAGATGAAGGATGACTGTCTCGAGAAGCTGTACCGCATAGCAGTGATGTACTACGAGGAGAACCTGACACAGGAGGAGATATCCCGACGGATCGGGATTTCGAGGCCGCAGGTATCCCGTGCACTGGCTAAGGCGATAGCGGAAGGGATAGTTGAGATAAAGGTAAATCCAGTCAGCAGCACTGCCTGCAGGGCAGAGAAGCTGAGGGAGAAGCTGGGACTCGAAAGGGTGTTCATCGCTCCCGCAGGAAAGAATCAGAGAGTCGACAGAAAGAACTGCATTGATGATATCTCATCGTATGCCGCTTCCGTCCTGGTGCGTGAAATCCAGGGCGCACGCAGCATAGGCCTGGGGTGGGGTGAAACCCTCTACAGGACCATCATGAAGATGGAGGAGACCGAAAAGGGAGAGGAAAGGAAGGTCGTTCCCCTTGTCGGCAGCATCGGGTACCACGAACCGCATTATCAGGTGAATGTCCTTGTCGGGATGTTCTCCGACAAGATCAAGGCTTCCTCCCTCTTCTACAACGGAAGTGAAGGCGGGAACGGGCCCTATGCGGAGCTTGCAGCCTCATGGAAGAACCTTGATGTTGCAGTCGTGGGGCTGGGGCCGTACCCGACAGCACGTTTTCCGAAGGACGGTGTTTCGCAGCAGTGGCTCGGTGAACTTTCCTCAAAAGCCCCCAGAGGTGATATCCTCGGCCGTTTCTTCAACGACAGAGGATATATAGAAGAAGATGAAAGCAAAGTGCTTGTCATTCCGGAGGAGGACCTCACAAAGGTCAGGAAGATAATCTGTCTCTCCGGCGGAAGCGACAAGATCGAGGCTATAAGAACAGCAGCAAAGCTCAGGCTGATTACCCATCTCATAACAGATGAGGAGACAGCAGGAGAGCTGATGAAAACAGTTGAGGAGGCATGAAATGAAGTGTCTGATTTATAAGGAACTCGGAGTAGTCGAACCGGGTAATGCACCGGATCCTACATATCCCGTGTGGATTAAGGTAAAGGCAAGCGGTATCTGCGGAACGGATGTGAAAGCCGTTTACAAGGGACATAAGTATTTCAGACCGCCTACGATTCTCGGACATGAGCTCTACGGCCAGATTTACAGGACTGCAGAAGGTTTCGGCCTCGAAGAGGGAACATGGGTTGTCGCTGCCCCGTACTACGAATGCGGCGAGTGTGATTTCTGCAGGGCAGGAAAAGGCGACCTCTGCCGCAGCAAGCACTACCTTGAAGGCGGTGCCTTTGCAGAGTACATCGGCGTACCTCTCGGCTATGAGGACGGACTCTTTCCGCTTCCTCCAGTAAAGGATACTTCAGAGTATGACGTATACGCACTGACAGAGCCCCTCAGCTGTGTGATCAACGGCGTCGAGAGACTTGAGACGATTCCCGGCTACAGCAGCGTACTTGTTGTCGGCGGCGGTCCGATGGGCGCTCTCTTTGCCCTCTACTACATGCAGACCGGTATTGATGTTGCAGTAGTTGAACCCTCAAGGGAAAGAAGGGAACAGCTGGAGAGCTTCGGCATAAGGACAAGAGAGTTCGACAGCGTGAAGAAGGGCGAATTCGACAACGTCGTGATCGCAGTCAATATTCCGGACCTTGTTCCGCAGTATATGCCTCTTATCAGGGAAGGCGGTAACCTCCTGGTGTTCAGCGGACTTCCGGGAGGAGTAAGTCTCTCGGTCGATGCTTCAGCTGTCCACTATTCGGAGATTTCCGTAAAGGGCTGCAGCGGATTCGGACTGAGACAGTTCAGAAAGGCCTTCGAGATGATCAAGGCTGATCCTGCCCTCTACAGAAAGCTCATCACTCATCGTCTTCCGTTCGAGGAAGGACAGAAGGCATTCGACCTTCTGAAAAACGGAAAGGCATTCAAGATTCTTCTCGGGAGTGACCTCTGAGATGAAAGGAGCCGTTGTAGCCAATCCCAATTTCCCGTACGGAAGAATCAGGGAAGACAGGGCACTGTCGGACATCCTCTCTTCATTCTCCGTACTCTATGTTCCGTACGGTGCTGCCGTTGAGGGGGTGGAGACGGAAATCGTCTCTCTTCCACCGCTCTCGGAGAAATCGTATGTCGGGAGAATAGAGGAGACAGTGGAGACTCTGATTTCTCTCGGGACTGATGCTGTCGTCACCATCGGCGGCGACGGGACTGCAAGCTATGTGGCTTCCACTCTCATAAAGAAAGGCCGCGGTGACATCATCGTTGTCGGCTATCCTGCGGGAACGGCCAATGTCGGCCCGATAGTCCGCTGCGGCCTCGGACGTGATGCCCTGACGAAAACGGGAAGGATTGACGCTGTTGAAGTAACAAGCGGAGGCAGGGTTCTCGGCTGCGGCTTCAATGATGTCGTCATCGGAAACACGTTCCTCGGAACAGTGGACGGGCGCCTTGCGTCGCTCAGTGCCTCTGTCATGGAAAATGACGGCAGGAGCGAAGAGGAGACTCCTTCGGGAGATATCCTTTCCCCTGACTTTGAGTTCTCTGTCAACGGAAAGAGGATTGAGTCTGACTACAGCTCTGTCGAAGGAATATACATCTCGACACTCTGGCAGGACAGAATTTCGGGCCGTGCCGTATTCGGCGGCCTCCTCTCTGCCTGCGGCCTGGAACATCCGGGCGCTGTGACCTTTACCGACAGGGTGATGATCACTTCCGATTCTTCATCCTGGAACTACAGGGGACTTACGGAGTCGAAGCAGATTGTCTTCGACGAGACCGACAGGCTTGTTTTCAGAGGACTTTCCGACAAGGCACATGTCATCATCGACGGAAATCCCTTTCAGATGATAAACGGTGAAACTGAAATAAGAATAATACCCGATGCCGTGACGGTCGGCGGCTTCTGAGGAGTAACTATGAAAAACGGACAGAAGGAAATGAGGATGAAAATCGGCAGGAAGCTCTACTACAGAGACCAGGTTGCAACTGCTGCCGTTCTTCTTATTCCCGTCATCATTTCGATTGTAATGCTGTTCATCGTCCCTGTCGTGCAGGTCGTCTGTTACAGCTTTACCAACTTCAACACATCCAGGGGCTACGGCACATTCAACGGTGTGGACAACTACAGTTATGTATTCAAGGACGAGTACTTCTGGAAGTCTCTGAGGAACACTGTCTACTTCGCATTCGGCAAGCTTGTGTTCGACACGGGCCTTGCGCTTATCATCGCACTCATGCTCGACACGAAGATTCCTTTCAGGAAATACCTCCGCTCGTCGTATTTTGCTCCGGTAGTCGTGCCTGTTGTCGCATCATCGCTCATCTGGATCTGGTTCTATGATCCTGATGTCGGTCCCCTCAACCAGATTCTCACATTCTTCGGTTTCGAGCCCCTGCAGTGGATTTACGGAGAGAAGACAGCGCTCTTCTCCATCATCCTCTTCAGCGTGTGGAAGGGTGTCGGATACAACATCATCCTCTTCCTCACCGGACTTCAGAACATCCCTGATTCCTATATAGACGCTGCGAAGGTCGACGGTGCGAACGGTTTCCAGATTCTCACCAGGATAAAGCTTCCTCTTCTGAAACCCATCACAAGCTTCGTCATCATGATAGGAATAATCAACACCTTCAAGGTATTCGCTGAAGTGAACGTCATGACGCCGAAGGGAGGCCCGCAGTATTCGACGGCTCTCATCGTCAACTACATCTACGAGCAGGCATTCACGAGAGGAAAGATGGGAAGGGCGTGTGCAGTATCGATCATCCTCTTCGCCATCATCTTCGTCCTGACACAGATTCAGAGTCTCCTCGGGACAAAGAAGGAGGTCTCCTATGAGTAAGTCAGTCATGAAGAAAGGCGGAAGACACTATAACTGGCCTGTATTCATCATTCTCTTCATCGGTTCCCTTCTGATGATATTCCCCTTCGTGTGGATGTTCCTCTCGTCATTCAAGACAACGGCGGATGTATATACATACCCGCCGAAGTGGCTCCCGTCATCCTTCAAATGGGATAACTACAGACAGGTCTTCGACATGATTCCGTTCGGAACATACTACATCAACAGTATCTTCACGTCAGTCGTGCAGACTCTGCTGCAGATAGTGATCTCCATATTCGGGGCATACTGCATCGTCTTCCTCGATTTCCCCGGAAAGAAGTTCCTGACCGTGCTTGTCAGAACCACGATGTTCGTGCCTCTCGTAGTCACGCTTGTTCCGATGTATCTTCTCGTTGCGAAGATGCACGGCGTCGACACATATGCCGGAATCATTCTTCCGCAGGTGTTCTCGGCCTTCACGATCTTCCTTCTCATGTCGTTCTTCTATTCGATTCCGAAGGATCTCTGTGACTCGGCAAAGCTTGACGGCTGCGGTTACTTCCGCATCCTTTCGAAGGTCGTGATCCCGAATTCGACGTCAAGCATCAGCACGGCAATGCTCTTCTCGTTCCTCGGACACTGGAAGAGCTATACATGGCCTCTGATCATAACGAACAAGGAAAAGTACAGGACTCTCCCTATAGGAATGAAGTACCTCGTGCAGGAATCATCAAGTGAATATCAGGTGATGATGGCGGCTGCAGTCATGTCCATCCTCCCTGTATTGATCATATTCGTAATTTTCGAAAAACAGCTGGTCAAGTCCATAACGCTGACCGGAATGAAATCATGAAGCTAAAGAGGAGGCTTATATGAAAAAATTAATCGTTTTACTGTTAGTCATGCTGACCGTAATGGGAACCCTGTTCGCTCAGGGAAAGACGGAAAGTGCAACTGTTGAGGAAGCAAGACCGGAGGTCGTCAACCTCAAGGTATGGTACTCCATCAGCGGCTCCGCAGGAACATTCTTCGAGAGTCAGGTTGCAGCCTTCCAGGAAGCACATCCGGAAATCGCAATCGAGCTGACATACTCCGGCTCCTATGCCGACAGCGCTACGAAGATCAGTGCCGCAAAGATGGCAGGTGATGCTCCCGATATGGTCATCACATCCGCAAGCCAGCTCTATCCGGGACAGGACGGAGACTTCTCGATGGAAGAACTTGCATCAGCAGATGCAGAGTTTGATGTCGACGACATCCAGAGCGGTATTCTCGAGTATGCGAAGTACGAGGGAAAAATCGCTTCTCTTCCGTTCGGTATCTCGACTCAGGTTGTCTACTACAACAAGGAACTTGTCGCAGCGGCAGGACTGGATCTCGAGAAGAATCCCCCGAAGACATGGGATGAATTCGTTGAAGTCGTGAAGACGGTCATGGCAGCAACAGGAGTATCAGGGTTCGATACATCCGACAGCGTATGGCTCGTGAAGAGCATGCTCTATCAGAACGACAACAAGGTTGTTGAAGTTGTTGACGGCACAATTACGCCGACATTCGACAACGAAAGCGGCATAGAAGTTGCAGAATACTGGAAGAGCCTCGTCGACAGCGGCGTCATGGAAGCCGGTGCACATTCGAATGCAGAGAAGAAGTTCCTTGCAGGCAACCTCGCATTCGTGGCAGCTACATCCAACAGAATCACAAGATGGGAAGGCAGCACGACATTCACACTCGGCGCAATCGAGATGCCATGCTTCAGAAAGCAGGCTGTTGCACTCGGCGGAAGCACGACTGCAATCCTGACATCGGACAAGTGGACAAAGGATGCTGCATGGCAGCTCATCAAGTATGTCCTCAACACTGAGAACCAGTCGGCATTCGCTCTTGCAAGCGGCTACCTCCCGATCCGTAAGAGCTCTCTTGAAGTGGCAGAGGTCAAGGACAAGATCGAGAACAACGAACTCTACAGCGTTGCGACAAAGCAGCTTTCCTATGCATGGGCTTACACACACTTCGGTGCAATGGGCACGATGGACAGCCTGCTCTGGTATGCCCTTGATGACATCGAGCACGGAACAAAGACTCCGTCTGATGCATTCAGGAATGCCGCAGCACAGCTTATCCAGGATATTGACTGAAAATAATGATTCAACACCTGCCCCCGGAAAACGGGGGCACAGGTAAAGGAGACGAAATGGACAGATACGCATTCAGTACAGGAGCACTGTACACCTACGGGACAGTCGAAGGGCTGGAACACCTCAGAAAGGCAGGTTTCAGGAACATCGAACTCATGCCGCAGTGCATGGCAGACACATCGCTTGAGAGACTCGGCGAAATCGACAGACTTGGCATGCATGTGTCATCCATTCATTTCCCCCTTGCTTACTTTGCACTTCTCTACAATGCCAATCCCGAGATGAGAAAGGAATTCGTGGAGTATGTGAAAACACTTTCCGTCTTCCTGAAGAAGGCAGATACCCACATCATGGTAATCCACACGGAGACTCCCTATGAGGGAAGAATGTGGGAGAAGATCGGAAAGCCCATCAGGGACAATATTCGCTACCTCTATGAGAAGATGGGGGAAGCTGGAGTCACACTCTGCATGGAGAACCATCCCGAGGGCGCCGGACAGTATCCGGACACACTCGACAGGTATGTCGAATCGATGGACATGCCGGACATGAAAATCATCATCGACACTACAGAGAGCCTCGAAGGCAATGTCGATCCGTACTTCTTCATAAAGAACCTGAAGAACGTACCGGCACACCTCCATCTCAGCGACTTCAAGGACAACACGAAGCATCTTCCCATCGGGGAAGGCAGCATCGACTGGAAAGCTCTCTTTGCACTCCTCAAGGAGAGAGGATACTCGGGTTACTATACACTCGAGCCCAGATACAGATTCTACATCGACGACATCGATGAGAGACTGAGGAAGGATTATGAATATCTCTCGTCTCTTGTCTAGATATATTGAGTTCTTCGCTTCCGGCGACGCAGTCGGAAAGGCGACGGAGTTCATGACGCGCCCGGATATAAGGAAGAACATCGGAAAGATTGACGGCTTCGTTCCCGAGGAGAAGAGTCAGAATCACAGTAACCTCAGATACTATGAGGTTACTGATGATACCGAGCAGAATCTCTATCTCCTGAGACGCTACCTTTCTGACGGAAAAGTCACTGTCGATAATACAGTGGATGCCCTCATCTGCTGGATAGACGGGACAGGCGCAGTTGAAAAGAAATACATAGGGCCGAGCAGCCTAAGGGCCCTGAATGATATAAAGAAAGGGAAGGATCCGTCCACGACTGGAATCTTCGGAACGACATGCGGCGGCATCATGAGAGTTCCCTCTGCTGTCTTTTCCTCCCTTGCTCTGGGTTTGTCCCTTGACGACGCAGTCTACAGCGCACTTCTTCCGACTCACAACAACTCCGTTGCCCTCGAGAGTGCGTACGGCTACGCATATGCCCTCAGGGCAGCTCTCGAAGGAAAGGGAAGGGAAGAAATACTTTCCGAAGCCGTACGGGGCTGTGAGAGAGGGATAGTGAAGGCACCCTGGGTAAGTGCCGCTGCATCACTCAAGTCGAGACTGGAGTTCCTCGTGTCAGCAGATATAACATCATGGAGCGAGGATCATCTTCTCGATTTTCTCTACGGCGTATTCGGAACGGGGCTTGAGAGCTACGAGACGGCAGGCGCTGTCTTTGCCATCTTCATGTACACATCAGACCCCGTGAGGGCGATATTCCTTTCGTCCTCCCTCGGCGGCGATACAGATACCATTGCCGCACTCGCTTCCTCTCTTATCGCGATGGTGAACAGGGAGGCGGAGCTGCCATCGTCAATCATCGGGGAAATAAGGAAGCACATATCGCTGGAGACCGGCTATGAAGCTTGAGAAGAATGCCTCGGTATGCATGAAGGCGCTTCCATTCTGGATAGTGCCATATACATTCTACATGTACTACCTGAGTCTCTATCTCCTCGAGAAGGGGATAACGGAGAGTCAGGTATCGCTGCTGATGACGGCATCGAACATATCGGCCCTGGTGTTCTCGTTCTTCTCGTCATCCGTCGTCGACAGGATGGGACGGAAGAATTCTCTTCTTGTCTTCGATTTTCTCTCGTCGGCACTGCCGGCTCTTCTCTTTCTCGTGAGCACGGACTTCTTTGTCGTTATGCTGGGGATGATTCTTACGGGCCTCAACAGGATCATGAGTACGGCATACTACCTTCTCATGATAGAGGACACGTCGGATAAGAACAGCATGGACGCCATGAATGCGTTCAACATAATCAGTGTCGGCGCAGGCGTTCTGACGCCGCTTGCGGGTGTTGTCGTGACAAAGCTCGGCGTCGTCAGCGGCGAGAGAGTATTCCTTCTTGTGTCGTTTGTCCTCATGACAGTGCAGGCCCTCGTCAGACACCGCTTTGTCAGCGAGACACCGACAGGGAGAAAAGTCAGGGAAAGCAGGGGGACGGCATCCTCTTTTTCCGTCTCCTCCTTCATCAGGTGGATAGTCCGTAAGCCCTCAGTCATGACGGCAGTCATGATAAACTCTCTCGTCTACGTCTACTACAACGTGGCAACGACATCAAGCCTTCTCTTCACCCCGTACTTTTCGGTCTACAGGGGAATGAGCGGCGTTTCGCTCTCCGCCGTCGGCGGCATCTATGCCGGAGCGACGCTCTTCACCATGATAGTCATCAACCCCAGGGTGAAGAGGGAGAAAATAAAGGGAAGCATGATGCTTTCCTCGGCGCTCTCGATTATCGGGATGATTCTTCTCGTCACCGTTCCTTCTGAGAGTACTGTTCTTCTCTTTGTTTCAATACTTGTAATCGGCCTGAGCTACGGTAACCTCAAGAGTCTCTCGGATGCGGTCCTCGCACTCGAATGCGGCTCCGAATACGGCTCCGAGATATATTCGCTCTCGTTCATTCTCTCTGCGGTGCTCTCGGTTGCAGCAATCCAGATTGTCAATCTTCTCTACGAATATTCACCCGCCTGGCTTTTCGGCTTCTCGGCTGTCATCATAGCCCTGGTAATGCTGCTCTCAGCCACATACAACCATCAAAGGAGCAATAATGCTTGATTTCGACTTCTATTCAAAGACACGTATCTGCTTCGGTCCGGAGAGGACCGGTGAAATCGGGAAAATACTCAGGAGCTTCCAGGTAAGGAAGCCTCTCATCATCATAGGAAAGGGCGGACATGCAAAGCGCTCGGGTCTCCTTGACAGGGTGACAGCAGCGCTTGATGAGAGCGGCATCGGATACGCTCTCTTCGATTCCGTTCCGTCGAACCCGACACTGGACACAGTCCAGAAGGGTATCGACAGATACCGTGAAGGAAAGTGCGACTTCGTCCTCTCCGTCGGCGGCGGCTCCGTAATGGACACCGGAAAGGCCGTTGCCCTGGGCCTCCCGCTGAAGGACGCGGAGGAACTCTGGACGCGCTGCTTCCTCTCATACGAGAACGTGAGAACGGATGTCAGGAACGGCGTCATCCTCACAACGGCATCGTCTGGAAGCGAGACGGGGGAGTCTGCCGTGATATCACACGAGGGAAAGAAGCTTATCGGGACAGCGTCAGACGCAGCACCGCTCTTTGCGCTTCTGGATCCCGTGAACACACTCTCGGTTCCGCCGTATCAGACGGCATGCGGACTGGCAGACATTCTCAGTCACCTTGAGGAGCGTTACTTCACATCGGAGAATCACAATGACCTTTCGGACAAGCTACTTGAAGCATCGATGAGAAACGTCATCCAGAACGGAACGCTTCTCATGGTTCACCCGGATTCACTTCCCCTGAGGGAGAACATAATGTGGACAGGAACACTTGCCCACAATCCTGTCTTCGACAGGGGACGCGGAGGCGGAGACTGGGCATGCCACTTCATCGAGCATGAACTCTCCGCACGCTTTGATCTTGCGCACGGGGAAGGCATTGCCATGATTACCCCCTCCTGGCTGAAGTATGTCTCGGAGAAAGAGGAGTGCCGCAATCGTCTGCTGCAGTTTGCAGTGAACGTCTGGGGAGCAGACTTCCCGTACGACGGAAATGCGGCAGCAGAGTGGGCAATCATGAAGCAGACAGAGTGGTACACGAGTCTCGGCCTCAGAACATCACTCGGGAACCTTGACGGACTTGATGACGGGATGATGAAGGAGATAGCAGGATGCTTCAGCGAATACAGTATCGGGTCATTCTGCTCACTCGGAGAAAGGGAAGTATATGAAATACTCGGAAGGGCGGCAGGAAAATGAAGGAAATGTATGATGTACTCATAATAGGAGCCGGAGCAGTCGGCTGTGCAGTTGCGAGAGAGCTCTCGAAGTATGAACTCGATGTGGCAGTTGTCGAGAAAGCCTCTGACGTTGCGTCCTCCACAAGCGGCCGCAACTCGGCTGTCGTCCACGCAGGCTTCAACAACAGGCCCGGGTCACTCATGGCAAAGCTCTGCGTTCAGGGAAACAGCATGTTCCAGTCTCTTTCGGAGGAACTCGGCTTCGAATACAGGAAGACGGGAAAGGTCCTGGTGGCATTCAGTGAGGATGACGAGAAGACTATAGAAAATCTCCTGAGGCAGGGCAGAGAGAACGGCTGCACAGGCCTCAGGCTCATAGATAAGGACGAACTCGAGCGTCTTGCTCCCGGAACGGGAGGAATCAGCGGAATGTACTCCCGTGACACCGCAATAATCAATCCGTTCCACTACGCCATAGCACTTGCGGAGAACGCACTCGAGAACGGCGTTGACTTCTTTCTTTCGAGAGCGGTAACCGGAGCCGTCGACTGCGGTAATCATTACACCGTTCAGACTGCAGAGGGAAATATCGAGGCAAGGATAGTGATCAACTCATCCGGCCTCTCATCTGCCGATGTCTCATCTCTCTTCGGAATTGACGGGTACCATATATATCCGTGCAGGGGAGAATATCTTATCCTCGATGTAACACCGGAGAGTGTGCTGCCTCTTCCTGTCTACCCCGCACCGAGAAAGGGAGACGGAGGACTGGGCGTCCACCTTACCCCGACAACGGACGGAAACATAATAATCGGCCCCAGTGCCACATACATCGGCAATGAGGAACCTGCCACCACTCCGGATATACTCAGGACCCTTGAGAGCGAAGCTCACAAGCTTCTCCCCGCAACTGAGAACATCCAGGTAATCGGACAGTATGCGGGAATAAGACCGAAGCAGACGAAGCCGGGTGTCGGCGGCTACCAGGACTTTGTGATAAAGGAAGAGGTGAAGGGCAGATTCATCAACCTTGTCGGAATCGAATCCCCGGGACTTACGGCATCCTATCCAATTGCCCTCATGATAGCAGAGGAGATGCTTCCCGGAATGACGGAGATGAAAAGGAAAGCTTCCTTCATTCCTCCGAGAAAAAGAGAGAAGCCGTTCAGGGAGCTTACAGCGGAAGAGAAGGAAGCAAGAATAAAGGAAGACCCCGAGTGGGGCGAGATAATCTGCAGGTGCAGGGAAGTCTCGAAGCATGAGATCAGAAGGGCAATCGAGAATCCTCTCAATGTCAGGACTCTTTCAGGAGTGAAGTACCGTGCATGGCCGATGACCGGCCGCTGCAGCGGAGGCTACTGCCTCCAGAAGATAGTGGGAATGCTCATTCACGAGTACGGCCTCAAGCCTGAAGACATTCTCTACAGGAATGATGGAAGCAATATGTTTACGGGAGAAGTCAAGTGATGAAGAGATACGATGTTGTGATAGTCGGCGGAGGCCCGGGCGGCCTTGCCGCGGCAAAGGGCGCTGCAGATAACGGCGCAGAGAGCATACTTCTCCTCGAGCGCGAGAAGACAACAGGCGGCGTCCTCAACCAGTGCATACATGACGGCTTCGGTCTCCAGAGATACAGGACACAGCTCAGCGGCCCAGAATATGCATACCGTGCACTCAGGGAAGCAGAAAAGGACAGTGTCGAGATAAGAACGGGCGCAATCGTCACCGATATTACCCCGGATAAGGTTGTGACCGTGGTATCGACGGAAGGACTCGAGAAAATACAGGCCGGGGCAGTCGTTCTTGCCACGGGCTGCAGGGAAAGAACAAGAGGCGCAATAAGAACTCCCGGTTCCCGTCCCGCCGGAGTCTATACGGCAGGAGTTGCCCAGAACCTTGTGAACATCCAGAACGTCATGGTCGGAAAGAGGATAGTCATTCTCGGAAGCGGGGACATCGGACTCATAATGGCGAGGAGACTGACGCTGGAAGGCGCAGAGGTAGTCGCCGTCGTCGAAGTCATGCCCCAGCCCTGCGGCCTCATGAGGAATGTCAGCCAGTGTCTTTATGATTTCAATATTCCCCTCTATCTCTCGCATACAGTGAGCCGTATCAACGGAGAGAACAGAGTCGAATCACTCGAGATATCAGAGGTGGATGAACACCTCAATCCCATAAAGGGAACAGAACAGACAATCGACGCAGATACGCTCATCCTCTCGGTCGGCCTCATACCCGAGAACGAGATAGCAAAGAAGGCAGGTGTAGAACTCTACCCGAATAACGGCACGGTGACAGACGATTACCTCGAGACAACAGTCCCCGGCATCTTCTCAGCCGGAAACTCCAGAAAGGTCATGGACCTTGCAGACTACGTTTCCGATCAGGGCGAGAGAGCGGGATGGAATGCCGCAGCATCAGTACTCGGAAAGGAGAAGAGAAGGTGGGAGCAGAAGGCGCAGGGAGAGACGAAGAAGGGCCTTCCCCCGTCAGATTCAATCATCTGCCCGCTCTGCCCTAACGGCTGCAACATATCAGTCAAAGAAGACGGAACACTTACCGGTAACAGATGCAGAAGAGGAAAAGAGTATGCCGAAAAGGAGAGAACATCCCCCGAGAGAGTTCTCACGACAACAGTCAGACTCCGCGGCGGAAAGGATGAGCTTCTCCCCGTCAGAAGCACATCCCCCCTTAAGAAGGACGAGATAAAGGCTGTTACAGAACTCCTTTCAACTCTCTCCCTCAATGCCCCCATAGCCGACGGCGAAGTGGTCCTCACGGACATCGGCGTCAACAGGGTCTCCTTCGTTGCCGAAAGAGGAGCCGAGAAGGCATAGAACAGACAGCAATAATAATCAATCCCCGCACCCTCCGTTCATCCCCTCAAAAGACGGAGGGTGCACCCTTGAAAGCCCACGGAAATCACAGATGACACAAACGCAGCCTTGGCGTACACTCCTCATACGCCTTCGGTAATGAAAACAGCATTTTCTTAAAACCAGAGGAAAGAAAAATCAGTTAGCAGTTTTTGGACAAATGTTGTGAGTTTTGACAATCGCTTTTAAAGTTCACCAATCCTTCATGATGGGTCGACACACAATTTTGTTCATGATGAGGCTTGTTTGACCATCCTGTCCGACAATGTATTAACGATGTATCACAGGCTTAACGATCAAAACGATAGTGTCATCTGGGAAATCGGAGTTTACTTTGGGTGAACTGTTTGATGTAGCAATGCAGAATATGCAAAACAGAGCAAACAGATTCCGTTCTGAATTTCATTATGAAAAAAGGTGCCGTTCCATGTTGTGACCATGGCGGCACCCTGTGTTTTCAAATCATGTTCAGATTAATGGAACAGTCTGAAGTAGCCGACGAATGCGAGAAGGATGTAGAGCAGAAGGAATGCGAAAGCGCATGCGAACTGCTTCGGAAGGAGTTTCTCTCTCATTTCGTCGTCCTTGCATCCGATGAGGGCCATCGAGCCACCCTGTGAGAATGGGCTGAGTCCTGTTGCACCTGTGCCGGCAAAGAGTGCGATTGTCATCGACACTGGTGATATTCCTGTTGCTGCAGAGAGAGCAGGGAACATCGGAATGAAGAGCGGGAAGATGACTGCAGGTCCAGTCGTGACGAAGGAGAGGAGTCCTGCGAGAAGTACGATGAGCGGAAGAACGAGGATGTTCGGGATACTTGAACCGATCCAGCTTCCGAGAACTTCTGTGACACCCATATCGACTGCGAGACCAATCATTGTTGACATACCGCAAATCATGATGATTGTCGTCCATGGAATCTTGTTCTTAACGACTTCGGCTGTCTTTGCAAGGTCGAGTGCCGAGCAGATGATGATGCCGATAACCGAGAGAACCTGGATGTCGAATTTGGAAGAGAACCACTTGGTGACAGGGTTCGGAAGGAACATGTTGCAGAATACCGGAATGATGATGAGGGCCATCATGACGAAGATGATAGTGAGAGTCTGCTTCTGTTTCTTGTCAAAAGGTTCCGGCTTCTTGAGATTTGTCGGCTTAACCTTATATCCCTTGAAAATGAAATACATGATCATAAAGAAGATTGTGCAGGCAATCATCAGCGTTATTCCGTAGCCGAGAATGATTGAGTTGGATTCTGCTTCGCTGAGAGTGTTCATTGCGATTCCCTTGAACATGACGCCGGAGCTTGTCCATGCCTGGATACCGCCACCCATCGAGCCGAGGAATACAGCAAGTACTGCGATGATGGGGTTCATTCCCATTTCACCTGCAAGCGTGAATGCGATAGGTGACATGAAGACAGGTGTTGCACCTGCGCCTGCACCGAGTGTCGATACGAGGAATGTCGAGACGTAAAGAGCAATCGGAAGTGCCCATGGCTTGTTCCTTGTCGCATAGATAAGTCTGTCAGCAAGACCCTGGATAGCTCCGTTCTGTGCGGCGTAACCGTAGAAGAAGGTTACAACCATCATTGTGAAGAGAAGCTTGTAGGGGAAGTATCCGATGACCTGAGTGATGGTTTTCTTCATCAGAATCGTTCCGATGATGAATGCGAGAGCGAGTGCTGCAATACCGATATTGCACTTTGTCTTTGTTCCGATGATGACAGCAATGAAGATTGCTGCAATGAATATGATGAGACCGACTGTTGTTGACATAAGTTATTCCTCCTGTGTGTCTGTCAGTTCTGTGCGCGTGGCGGGATCTTTACAGAGAGTGCAACCGAACCTCCGTCGACCTTGACGGCTGTTCCTGTCATGTAGCTAGCTTCATCGCTGAGGAGGAAGTCGATTACATTTGCAATCTCTACGGGCTGTGCGACCCTGTCAATCATTCTGAGTCTCGGTTTCTCCACAGGCTTGTCCTCTGCGAAAATGCCGATTTTCTTTGCTGTCATTCCTGACGGGGTGTCCATCGGTCCGGGGCAGACACAGTTGCAGCGGATGTTGTCATCTGCATACTGCCATGCGATTGACTTCGTGAGCTGGATGACTGCAGCCTTGCTTGCACCATAGCTTGCTCCGAACGGAGTGAGGTAGGCTGCGAGGGATGAGACGCTGCAGATTGCACCGCCGCCCTGTTTGATGAGCTCGGGAATACCGTGCTTGCATACGAGGAAAACGCTCTTGAGATTGAGATTCATCGAGAGGTCCCAGAGATCGACGGGAGTGTCACAGACACGCATGCCGCCCTTTCCGAATCTTGATTCCATTGCCATTCCTGTGTTGTTGACGATGTAGTTGAGCTTCCCTGTCTTTTCCACGATAGATGCGATACATGCCTTAACGGATTCTTCGTTTGTGACATCACAGTAGACAAAGAAAGCCTTTCCGCCTTCTTCTTCGATTTCCTTTACCGTTTCCGCTGCGGTTTCTTCCTTGATGTCTGCAACTGCTATAGTTGCACCGTCAAGAGCGAGACGCTTGCATATTGCTCTTCCGAGCCCCTGGCCGCCTCCGGTGACTATGGCTGTCTTGCCTTCAAATTTCTTCAATTTGTACCTCCATTCGATATAAATTTATCTCTATATACAACGCTCTAAACAATACTGTCAATGAATTGTGATATAGTTTTTACAGAAAAATGCAAATCGTGATATAGGTGTAGTATAGAAATTAGATTTCATTCAAGTCTAAAGGTTGAATTCTGACTCTCTTTATGGTATAGAGTGTGATATACAAGGGGAGTGTATGATACCGGATTCAATAAAGATGCATCGTCCGAAGAACACGGAGATTCATGAAAAGAACGGACACTATTATGTGTACAGGGTGAAGGCTTACTATGACAGGGAGACAGGGAAATCGAAGAGAAAATCCCTGGGATGCATCGGCCAGATATATGAGGACAGGGGATTTGTTTCAAACCCTGGAGTGAACGGGAGTGATGAGCAGATTCTGGTTAAGGAATACGGAGCGACGAATCTCATAGTCACCTTCACGAAGGACATATTGAATACGCTTAGGGAATATTTCGGTTTTAACGGACAGAAAATCTATGCAGCTGCTGTGCTCAAGCTTCTTCCTGATTTCAGTTTTGTAGATCTTAGATACAACTATGAGCGTTCATTCATAAGCGAGATTATTCCAGATATAGATTTTTCCTACCAGTCGGTACTTAATATGCTGGAGGATTTCGGAGGAAAAAGCTGGTCGAGAGCCCGGCTTTTCAAGGAAATAGCAGGACCGCTTTGGGAAAAGGATGCAGCCGTATTCGGTATAACTCTCTATCTCAAGGGTAAGAGCAAGACAAGTGATGACATGTGCTATGCACCGAACAGGATTCTCTATGCTTATGAGAAGGAGACTAAAAGTCTTCTCTACTATAGAACTGTTCCGAATATCAGGAGTTTTGCCTCCGAGTACAGCAGCCTGACGGGGTATCTTGAGAGAAAAAATGATACGCTTGTATATGAAGCTGAGAGCTTCAGGGAAAGCGAGAAAACAGATTTGGGGGATAAATGCCTCAGTTATATAATTCCGACAGATTCTTCGAAGGAGGATAATACACCCTGGAATGGAGAGTTTTCATATCTTGGCAGAAGCATCAAGTATAAAGTAAGACCTTCCGACATAAAGGGAACTGTCCTCTATTCGTTCTATGATGAGGAGCGGGAACGGGAGCAGAGAAGCCAGCTTCTTGATTATATGACGAAGCGGGAGATGGAGAAGCTTTCAAGCGGATTCGGATATTCCTCTTTCATAGCATCTGAGTTACTTGCGCCAGAAGAAGTGTTTGCAGATGCCAAGATTCGTAATGACTTCAGGGGACTCTTTTACAACAGGAATGTCTGTCCCGAGATAAACATGGAGGACGAAAGCAAGTGGAGGATAACCGAAGGCTGGTCATTTCTGAACTATCTTGTATATGTCATGTATTTTCGTGTTCTCAGAGCTCTCTCTCCTAATAAGCCGGAGGCAAAGAAGGTGAGCAGTATGATTTCGATAGGGGAAACCATCTTCAAGTGCAAGAAGGAAGGTGTCTGGCAGGCTGTGAATCTCTCTGAAGAGAAGATGGAGATTTTCCGATCTGCAGGGGTTGAATTCTGACAGGATCGGATTTTCTTGTGTGTCATACTTTTTTCAAAGCTAGTGAACGGAAATCGCATTCACTATCGAGGTATATGAGAAATCCGCATGTCAGAAGAAGAAAAGCGTGAGCAAGGGACTGCTATACTCTCACCCTTCCCGAAGGATTTCCTCCGTCAGTTCCTCTCCAAATACTATCTCAACTACATGGAAAGAGCGTCAGAGGGTAAGGAGACAACGCACATACCGAAGACTGATTCATAAACAGGGAAACAGAAGCTGAGATATGAGAAATCCGACTGTCAGACTGGATAATTTTCTTCGGTAAACTTCTCGGAATCCA
The DNA here is from genome assembly GCA_963626615.1 of Sphaerochaetaceae bacterium. Lineage (GTDB taxonomy): Bacteria > Spirochaetota > Spirochaetia > Sphaerochaetales > Sphaerochaetaceae > Ornithospirochaeta. The sequence goes on along the minus strand of CAVFYD010000040.1, from coordinate 232 downwards.
GTGGAATCAACAGAATTCTCAGGTGCCAGAAACGAAGCTTTAGGGTACATTCCGCATACGCCTTCGGTAAAGAAAACAGCATTTTCTTAAAACCAAAGAAAAGAACCTTATTTTATAACATACGTCAAATCTGCATAACGAACACCTTATGATCCCGTTTTTCCTCCTTTACCATGGAAGCAGAGGAGAAATCCAAATGGCAGAAGAAGAAAGAGGAAAAGAGGTGGAAATG
>CAVFYD010000039.1:0-18943 GCA_963626615.1 Sphaerochaetaceae bacterium | reverse complement strand
TAATTTTCATAAATATGGGCAGTAACAGTTTCAGTCTTATCGCAGACCGAGCAAGTTCTCTTGCCTTTACATGTTGCCGAATCTATATCTGTTACATCACCCCATGTATGGATACCCGTTGCAGGAATTGAGACATCCCGCGTCGTTCCACAGGATGTGCAGGCGAATGTCTTCGTGCCATCTTTGACACATGTCGGAGCTGTTTCCTCTTCGTCAAACCACCATATATGCTTCTGAGTAGGAATCTCTTCCTTCATCTCCTCGCCGCAGAGCGTACATGTGTAGAGTTTCTCTCCATTCTCCTTGCAGATTGAAGCCTTGGTTTCTTTGCCATCATTCCATACGTGCTCGCCGGTATCGGAAAGAGCGCATACGCTGAAATACCTGACGGGACGAACATTGTATTCGTACGTCCTCGACATACCGGCACAACTTCCACCTGATATATTCCAATAATAAGCTGTTACAGCTTTGCTATCCTCAAAGCTCGTCCAGGTCAGGGTAAACGAAGATTTATTCGTCAGCATATAAATCCGTTCACTCTCTTTCTTGCTCGGGAGGAACCAGTCAGAGAAGGTCACATTCGTTTCCGTATTCGTATACACCCAGTCAAGACATGCCTTTGCAGCATACTCGGATGTGGTTTCCGCATCGTCACTGTTTGTTTCATAGGCCGCGTTTCCCATCCTGTCGACCAAAGTCAGAGTATTGATCTTTCCCTTTCCAATGCCGTCCGTTGTTCCGGCATAAGTCCAGCCCAGCTTGTCTTCCTTGTAATAACCAAAGATGTACTCGTTGTCGAGATCCTCAGGAGAAGCTTCAATGTATCTCCAGCCGAGGTCGGAGGAAGCAAGGCCGTCGTCTCCTTTAGGTTTTGATGATGTGTTGTCTTTGTCAATGTCGTAGATGATGTAGCCGCCCGTAGGTCCCTTATCTCCGACTTTGTAGACCTTCTTCCATACAGCCTTGATGGTGATGTCGTTTGTGACTGAAGTATTCTCAAAATCAAAGAACTTCTTTTCATCGAGGGTCCAGCCTGCAAAGTCATAGCCGTCTCTTGTCGGATCTGTTGCGGGCTTTGCCACCTTTTCGCCCTTCTTCACCTTCTGGGAGGAAGGTGCTGTCCCTTCTGCTCCGTTAAGGCTGAATGTGACTTCACATATGTTCTTTATCCATTCTGCCGTGAGTGTGATATCGGAAGAGATGGTATCGGAGTCGAAGTTGAACTCTGTCCCGTCCGCCTTCAGCCATCTGACGAAATCAAATCCATCGTTTGTCGGATTATCGGGTTTTGTTACCTTTCCGCCTTCCTCTATTGTCTGGGAAACAACTGCTGAGCCGCCCTTTGAATCAAAGGTAACCGTATAGGTCTTGGCTGCACCCTTATTCCATACAGCCTTGAGGGTGATGTCGGAAGTGACAGTATCTGTTTCAAAATTGAAGAGGTTTCCGTCTTTCTTTTCCCAGCCGCCGAATTCAAAGCCCTCGTAGGTCGGGTCTGCAGGTTTATCAGCCTTACCGCCTTCCTCAACCGTCAGAGTCTTGATATCTGCTCCGGTTCCGCCGTTGAGGTCGAATGAGACCTTATATGTCTTCTTGCCCTCCTTTGTCCAGAGAGCCTTGAGGGTGATGTCGGAAGTGACTGTATCTTTACCGAAGTCGAATTTTGTTGTTCCGTCTTCTTTTACCCAGCCGCCGAAGGTGTAACCGGTGTATGTCGGATCCGAGGGCTTATCTGTTATCTTTTCTCCGTCCTCGACAGTCTTTGTAACAGACTCTGTTGTGCCGTCATTGAAATCAAAGGTGACGGTATGAACGGTTTTGCCGTCCTTTGTCCAGAGAGCCTTGAGGATAAGGTCGGAAGCAACAGTGTAATTGTCGAAATCGAATGCTTCTGTTTCGCCTTCCATTACCCAGCCTCCGAAAGTGTAACCCGTTCTTGTCGGGGCTTCAGGCTTCTCCACCTTATCTCCGGATGCATATGTCTTAACATCGTTTGGAGTTACACCACCGTCATTGTAGTTGAAGGTTACGGTAAAAGTAGGCTTTATCTGCCACTGTGCCTTGAGAGTTATATTCCCGTTTATGGGAGTATCTAAATCGAAGTAGGAAGTCTCTTCGTCCTTCAGCCATCCGAGGAAGTCGTAACCGACTCTTGTCGGGGCGGAGAGCTCATCTGTTATCTTTTCTCCGCTCTTGAAAGTTCTTGTCACAGAATCTCTTTCGCCGTCATTGTAGTCGAAGGTTACCGTATAGCTCTTCTGCGTCCACTCCGCCTTAAGGGTAATATCTCCGTTAATCGGTGTATTGAAGTCAAAGAGGGATGTATCTCCGTCCTTCTTCCAACCATTAAAATCGTAGCCGTCTCTTGTCGGGTCAGAGGGCTTTGTCGCCTTATCTCCGGCATTCACGGTCTGTGTCTTCGGACTTACATCAGTTCCACCGTTTGAGTCGAACGTGACTGTGTAAGCCGGAATCTTCACCTCGTTGTTACACGAGATTACAAGTGCAAAGGCAGCAAGTGCTGCAAGCAGTATGAGCAGAGTCTTCTTCATGTTTCCTTCCTCACATCGGAATTGTTAGCAAAACTTTACACTGAAAAAAAAATATTTACAACTTTTTTATTTTACTTTGATGCTTTTTTGGGGGAAGTTCAAATCTCGATGACTTCTCCCTCTCCGTTTGCCGGGAGGCTGTAAGGGCTACAGGATACCCGCCTGCGAGACCTCCCGGGATGAAGCCGTTGAAGATCATACCCGTCTCTGGGGTCGTAACTTCTTCCGGCCTTCATCAACAAAGTGAGGGAGACTGCCGCAAACGTCTTCTCCTGCAGGGGCTTCTGGAAGGTTGACTATGCTGGAGCATCCCCCAGATTCCGGAGAGATACGGATATAAACCTCAAGGAGAGTTTCATCTCCTCCTTCAAGACCCACGGCCTCGAAATCCACCGCAGCCGGATATCCGGACTCCGGAGGTTTTCACAGAACTGGCTCTGAATGCCATCATGCAGATTCTGAAGAATCGGCATCTTCAGCTATTCGGGGAAATACGGGGCCGCGGCACTCCGCGCTGCAAAGAAAAATGCGACCTGAAGGTTCATTCCGGCCTCTCCGTTCTCACCTATGAGACTGCAGGAATATGAACATGACGACTCCTGCTCTCACAATCATAACGAAGCCCATTGCCAGGATGGGAATCATGGCAATGAGTTTACCCATATCTCGTCACCCGATTTCGTCTCCAGCGACTGCAGCTATGAGGATGAGGAAGTCATGAAATGTGCACAACGGTCCTGTTGAGAGCCTCTTAACGCCGCATTCCGATTTTCTCGGAGCTCTCAAGATTATGGCCAGCGTCCGCCACAGCGGAGACCTGTACTACCCGGGAGAGGAATGATTCGGGACAGAAGTCAATCATTTCAGAAATGAAAGGCAGAATCGTATCAAATCAGAGACGTTTACCCGATAACCCTGCACCCGCCGAGAATCTCTACTCTGCTCCTCATGCTGTCGGCATCACTGAGCTTTCTTATGACCTTTGCGGGAACTCCGGCAGCAAACGAGTACGGAGGAATATCTCTTGTGACGACGGCTCCGGCGCCGATGACGCATCCGTCTCCTATCGTAACTCCGGGGCATACGGTGACCGAAGCACCGAACCAGCATCCTTTTCCAATGTGTACGGGCTTTGCATAGCAGAGCATCTTCCTCTCTCCGTCTGCAGTCTCCATCGCCTTTCTCTCTTCCGGAAGAAGAGGATGCACGGGAGTAACTATCGTCACGTTCGGACCGAACATGCAGTCATCACCGATGGTCACCTCAGCATCATCCTGCACAACAAGATTGAAATGACTTCCGATTTTGGTGTGAACACCGTAATGGAAGAAGATTGGACCGGTAAGTGTTCCGTTGTCTCCGAATTCTCCCAGAAGTTCTCCGATAATCCCTCTTCTTTTCTCTGTTTCCGACTCAAACGTCCTGTTGTACTCGGTATTGAGTCTGTGAGCCTTTGCCTTCTTCTCCAGAAGTTCCGGAGCCTCGGGGTAGAATAATATGCCAGCCTTGATCTTTTCTTCTTCGTTCATTCCTTTACCTTCCAGTAACCGTTTTTTTTCTTCCCTCACGGAAAATGTATCCTCTTTTCTTTAAGACAACCATTGTCTTATAGATTGTTGATTCTCCCATTTTCAACTTGATACAAAGCTTTGACTGAGTAATATCGGGAGTATTCCTTATTCCCTGAAGAACCTTTTTCCGGATTTCGTTCAGTTCTGCTTCTTTACACTAAACCCAGTTACTTCCCTCATACCAGTATAAGTAAGGATTAACCCAATCTTAAAAATCAATGTTTCCACTGACATTCTGAAAGGATAACAGTGGAAACTATCCGGAAATCCCGTATTTTCTCCAGACAAAGCAGCAGCAGAAAACCGCATTTGCTTATTCTGTAGAATTACTGTTCTTCCCCCGGATAGAAGAAACCCCTCTGGTGACGTGCGCTGTCCATGACAGAGAGAACGGAGAGGGAATCACTGTGCTTCATGACAGGACTTTCGATGAGACCGCACGAGACGCATCTCATCACTTCCTCCGCCTCGTAGTTATAGCCGTTGCCGGTAAAGTCGGGAGAAGCAGTGTCCGTGTACTGGCCGTAGACAGTGAGGCTGGCCTGTCGCGCATAGACGAAATCGGGAATCTCTATCTTTCCCTTCGTTCCGTATATCCGGCAGACGGTGTCGAGAGCGCAGTTGACACATGTCGATATCACGGCAGAGCGGCCTCTGCCGTAGTCGAGGATGATGTTCGTCATCTCGTCAACCCCGGTGGAGCCGAGATACATCGAGGAGAAGACCTTCTCCGGAAGGCTCCCATAGACCATCTGGGCCATCGCCACAGGGTAGACACCGACGTCGAGGAGCGCACCGCCTCCGAGTTCCCTCTTGTAGAGTCTCCACTCGGGAATCACAGGTTCCTTCGAGCCGAAGTCGGCCTCTACGAGCATTACGTCCCCGATGAGGCCGTCATCAAGCCATTCTCTCACCTTCTTCATTGCCGGAAGAAATCTTGTCCACATTGCCTCCATGAAGAACGTGCTGTTGCGTCTTGCACATTCTACTACCTTCTCGCCTTCTCCGAGCGAGATGGTCATCGGCTTCTCGCAGAGCACGGCCTTACCGTTCTCGAGGGCACGCAGGGCATATTCCATGTGGGAGGTATGCGGTGTTCCGATGTAGACTATGTCGACATCCCTGTCTGAAAGAACACGGCTGTATGACGATGTGCCGTACAGGAAGCCGTACTCTGAAGCAAAGCTCTCCGCTTTTTCCTGTGTTCGTGACACGACGGCCCTGAGAACAGCGCCTTCCGCCCTTCTCAGTCCTGTGATGAATTTTCTTACTATGTTTCCCGTTCCCACTACAGCCCAGTTCATGATCTTCTCTCCTTACAGTGCAAGCGTTGCGATGAGGAGGCTTCCCGAAAGTGCAAGAAGCCCTGAGGTGAGGTTTACCATATCATTATCGAAGCCGGGGATTCCCCTCACTCTCATGTTCCTCACCTCCCCGTCCCATTCGTGCTCGGTAAGAGTTCCGTCCTTTGTCCTGAAATGCTCCTGCACTGTCGCCCCGAGAACGGAGTCGATGACGGATGCGATGAAGCCCGCACCCGATATGATGAGCACATGATGCCACTCGGGATAAATCACAAGAGCGTGAAGAAGTGCCGTTATCACGGCACCTGCGGCTCCTGCCAGAAGCCCCAGGATTGTCACTCCCCCGCTTATTCCCTTCGGCACTCGGGTGAATGTGACAACGGACACGGGATCGTGTCTGCTCATTATCCCGAAGGTACTGGAGAATGTGTCGGCAACAGCTTCCGCAACCGAGGAGGAAAAGGCGATGACGGCAATGTTTCTGAACGACGGGGTACGGGAGAGAAGAAGTGCAAGTACTGCCGGCACTCCGTTCGCGATGACCTGCATGAGGTCTCTCTGACTCCCCTTCTTCTCCCGGCTGTTATAAGCCCTCTTTATCTTCGAGAGCACCGAACATGACACGAAGAAGAAAAGGAAAAGCGAGAAGCATGAGAAGCCCCCGAGATAGAGCACCATGAAGCCGAGTGTGACAGCTCCGAGGATTCCGCCCCCCGTCAGCCACTTCTTCCAAGCAGCAAGAACGGCCATGACGAGAAGCACGCCTGTATATATTAGGATTATCACCCAGAAGGGCAATAGAGATATCCTGTCATCGAGGAGGGAGACAATACTCTGCATCACACACCAGCCTTACCCAGCAATTCTACAAGAAAAGCGGCGAGAAGAGGAACCGACACATTGTCGACCGATGACGGTGAAAGATTCTCCACTGCAGTCATTACAAGACCGATGATGAGGGCGGGAATTATTCCCAGCTCCGTAAAGATGAGAACGATTATTGACGCCGCCACGGCCATTGCGAGGCTTCCCTCGAGACTCTTATGCCATCTTCCGTAGACAGTGTAGCCGTGTCTGCCCCAGAGCGTGCCGACAACTGCCGCCACACCGTCCCCGCAGCCCATTATGAGAACACCGCAGACGGCACTCGAGGGTGAAATGATGCCGAATGACTCGAGAAGAACGACTGCCGTTACTGACACAGGATAGAGCACGAGCCCTATATTCCTCTTCGCCTCCTTTATTCCCAGCGGTCCGATAAGGTCCGAAAGAACGGCAAATGCGTTGATGAATATGAATGCGGCAGGAATGACCGGCCTCCAGTACGGACGCCCGATACAGTATTCGCAGGGTACGATTATTAGGGATGTGAGTATGTGGATGAACTTTCTCACGTACTCGCTCTTCCACCGGGCAAACCGGGAAAGAAGAAAACCCGCGAAGACCTCCGCAGTGACGTAGAGAAAACAGAGAATGCAAATCTGTAAATCCGACATAAGACGAGGAAATCCTACCTTTAAATAAGGGTTTTCTCAATAGTGGGGCTTCTTACCCAAACTGCATATTGCAGGCAGATAGAATGCAACAAAATTCACGGAATCATCATAAATAAAGAAATTACATCGGACTCTGCAGGGTTGATTTGCATAAATATTATTATTACAATGAATGAAGATTGCATAAAAATGCAAAAGAAGGCGAACACATGAAAGAAAGAAACAACAGATTATCGACACTGAAGGAAATAATTAAGAACAACCGCATAGACAATCAGGACACTCTTCTCGAGCTCCTCGATAAGGAAGGCTATTCCGTCACACAGGCAACTCTCTCGAGAGACCTCAAGATGCTCAAGGTCGGAAAGATCTCCGACGGCTGGTCAGGCTACTACTATGCCCTGCCCGACACCGACCTCATAAGCGAATCGGAAAAGAGCTACATCCAGGACGTCAGGAGAGGAATCATATCGATAGAGTTCAGCGGCAACTTCGGCGTCATAAAGACACGCCCGGGACACGCAAACAGCGTGGGCTTTGCCCTGGACGTGCTGGCGCTTCCCGAAATCCTCGGGTCCCTTGCGGGAGACGACACCATCTTCCTCATTCTCCGGGAGGGAATGACGAAGGAGGACCTTCTCGAGTCATTCAATTCCCGCATTCCCGAGATCAAGGACTGACAATTACCTCCAAGACGTATTTATTGTCCATATGAAGCTGTCTATAATCAGATTATCTGAAAAAGGAATGGGAAACTATGGAATACATCAATCTCACATCAATGAGCGCATTCTCGAAACTCGGGAGTGATGAAAAGGTATCGGTTAAATCCCTTCTCTCGGCAGAGAGGATTGGGAAGGCAAACATAAAGCTCGGCGGCGGCCTTGTGTACAACTGGGCTGCAATGCCTGTCGACGACAGGATCATACGCGATCTGCAGAAGCTTGCAGACGAGGCGGAAGTAATCGACAAATACAAGGCTCTTCTCTCGGGCGAGAGAATGAACACAGGTGAGAACAGACTCGTTCTCCATCAGCTCACAAGAGGAAACGTCCTCAAGGCAGAAGTCACGGCTGACGGAGAGAACAAGGAGGAGTTCTACAAAGGGGAGCTCAACAAGATAAAGGATTTCTCGCAGAAGGTGAGAAACGGCTCCATCAAGGGCTCTACCGGAAAAAGATTCAAAACAGTCTGCCAGATCGGTATCGGAGGCTCCGACCTCGGACCGAGAGCACTCTACATCGCACTTCAGGGCTGGGCAAAGGGAAACGGCGTCAGGACTCTTGAAGGCAGGTTCATCTCCAACGTCGACCCCGATGATGCTGCAGCTGCAATCGAAGGCCTTGACCTTGAGACGACTCTCTTCGTTCTCGTCTCGAAGAGCGGAACGACACAGGAGACGCTGACTAACAGGGACCTCGTCCTCAATGTTCTCTCCTCATCTCCCATCGAAGGCTTTGTGGCTTCGAAGCACATGGTTGCAGTCACAAGCAAGACAAGCCCGCTCAGCCAGGACAAGTCACTTCTTGCATCATTCTTCATCGATGACTACATCGGCGGAAGGTATTCCTCCACATCGGCTGTCGGCGGCGTCGTACTCTCGCTCTGCTACGGCTACTCCACATTCTCTTCCCTTCTGAAGGGTGCCCACGAGGAAGACAGACTCTCAGTCACGAAAAACATCAGAAAGAACGGCGCGCTCATGGATGCCCTCATCGGAGTATATCTGAGGAACATCATGAACTACCCTTCAACTGCAATACTTCCCTACTCTCAGGCTCTCTCGCGCTTCCCGGCTCACCTCCAGCAGCTCGATATGGAGTCCAACGGTAAGCACGTCAACAGAAACGGAGAGGAAGTCGACTACCCCACAGGTCCGGTAATCTTCGGAGAACCGGGAACGAACGGACAGCACAGCTTCTATCAGCTGCTGCATCAGGGAACGGACATCGTTCCTCTTCAGTTCATCGGCTTCAGACAGAACCAGAGGGGACTGGATCTCGTGACTGACGGCTCGACAAGCCAGGCCAAGCTCAACGCCAACCTCTCGGCCCAGATAGTCGCATTCGCACTCGGAAAGGATGACGAGAACCCGAACAGGGAGTTTGCGGGCGAGAGACCCTCGTCCCTCATCTACGGCGAGAAGCTCACGCCGGAGGCACTGGGCGCCCTTCTTGCGCACTACGAGAACAAGGTGATGTTCCAGGGTTTCCTGTGGAACCTCAACTCCTTCGACCAGGAAGGCGTACAGCTGGGAAAGAAGCTTGCAAAGAAGGTTCTCTCAGGCTGCGAGGGAGACGAAGTGCTCCTTGCATACAGCAGTCTTCTCAAATAATTGTAAAATTGAAAACGAAGTCCCTTCCCGCAGAGGAAGGGATTTCATTAGACTGAGGCCATTATGATTAAACAGGGTTTTGACAGCAGAAAATACATTGAAGAACAGACAAGATACATCCTCGAACGCGTAAGCTCGAGAAAGGGCAGACTCTACATCGAATGCGGCGGAAAGCTCCTCTATGACCTTCACGCATCCCGTGTCCTCCCGGGATTCGACCCCAACAACAAGATGGCGGTCCTGCAGTCGCTGAAGGAACATCTCGACATCATCATCTGCATCTACGCGGGAGATATCGAAAAAAGAAAGATGAGAGGCGACTTCGGAATAAGCTACGACGCTGACGTCCTGAAGATGATCGACGACTTCGCACGCTACGGCCTCAAGTGCGACAAGGTCGTAATCACCCGTTTCAACGGCCAGGCATCTGCCGTCCTCTTCAAGGAGAAGCTCGAGAGAATGGGCATAAAGGTATATACACACCAGGCAACACCGGGTTACCCGTCGAACATCGACCTCGTGGTATCTGATGAGGGCTACGGCAGGAACGAGTACATCCCCGTCGAGGCACCGGTTGTCATCGTCAACGCCCCCGGCCCGGGAAGCGGCAAGCTCGCAACCTGTCTCAACCAGATGTACCATGAAGCGAAGATGGGGCAGAGCCCCCAGTACTCGAAGTACGAGACATTCCCCATCTGGAACCTTCCCCTCGACCACCCCGTCAACATCGCATACGAGGCGGCAACGGTGGACCTGGGAGACGTCAACCTCATAGACCACTTCCATCTCAACGCATACAACAGTGTTGCAGTAAACTACAACCGTGACCTCGAGGCCTTTCCCCTTCTCAAGAAGATAATCGAGAGAATAAGCGGTGAGGAATGCCCCTACAAGTCCCCGACGGACATGGGTGTCAACCGCTGCGGATTCGGAATAACTGATGACGAGGCATGCAGGGAAGCCGGACGGCAGGAGATTATCCGCCGCTACTTCAAGACGCTCACGGACTACGCTTCAGGCCTCTGTGACGAGGACACCGTCACGAGGATGAATTCGATAATGGACAAGGCACAGCTTGTTCCGGAGATGAGAGCAGTCGTTCTTCCCGCAAGAGAGGAACTCAAGAAGGCCATCGAAAGCGGAAAGGGAAAGGACGGCACTGTCTGCGCTGCGGCAATAGAGCTTGACGACGGCAGAATCGTGACGGCTCACAACTCCATGGAGCTCCATGCTTCCTCCGCCCTCATTCTCAACGCACTCAAGGTGCTTGCGGGAATAGACAGGGAAAAGGATCTCATCAGCCGACGTGTCATCGCTTCGATTACAACCATGAAGAGAGATCTTCTCTCCGGGAAAGGGGTATCATTAAACCTCGACGAGACACTGACTGCACTTGCAATGTCCGCAGCCGAGGACGAGGATTCGAAGAAGGCGCTTCTCGAACTTCCTCACCTCAAGGGCACCGAAGTGCACATGACGCACATCCCCTCCCCCGGTGACAGTTCGGGTCTCAGGAAGCTCGGATTGCAGTTCACCTCCGACCCCAAGTATCCCGCGAAGAACGTCCTCTGATACAATTACTTGCATTACCGCAGAGTATGTAAGAAGATAAGCCTATGTCAGAAAGAAAGACCGACAGGAACGAGAGACTCTTCATTGAAGGATTCGGGAAGTTCTTCTCCCCAAGTCCCGAGTCTCTGACGCCTGAAGAAATAAAGAAACTCAATAACATGTCCTACCCCAGGGGGGACAAGAACAGATACATTGCACACACAAACCGGCCCATGAATGTGGTATCCTACATAATCCCGGTTTCAGACGGAGGCTCGGTTACTGCATATTATGTTCTTGAGAGGAACCTCCTCGAGAAGGGACCTGTTCCTCTTGTCATATTCTTCCACGGAGGCGGATGGTTTCATGCCAACATGGACTTCTACCTCACATATGTGAAGTATTTTGCACATACGATGGGAGCTGCCGTTCTCCTTGTCGACTACAGGCTGGGACAGAACTACCGTTTTCCCACTGCAATAGAGGACTGCTATGACTCCATACTCTGGGCAATGGAGGGCGTCAGATACTGGAAGACCGACCCCGACCAGACCTTTATCGCAGGCGACGGCTTCGGCGCAACGCTCGCTATAAGCGCGACGATACTTCTGAGAGACCGCAAGGGCCCGATGCCTGCGGGGAATCTTCTCTTCTATCCTCTCACTGACGGCAGACTCAGAACGCAGTCGATGGAGACATACAGGGAAACACCGGTTCTGACACAGAGAATGCTCAGCTGGTACATAAAGAACTACTCAAGGGAAACAAAGGACAGCCTCTCGCCTCTGATGAGTCCTCTTCTCTCCCCCGACCTCACGCGACTTCCCCCGACGCTCGTGATAGCAGCCGGAACGGATCCCCTTCTCGACGACAGCATACTCTACACGGAGGCACTCCAGAAGGAGGGAGGAAAGGCGAAGACTCTGGTCTGTCCCTCATCGCTCCACGGCTTCATGCTCTTCAGACACGCAAAGGAGAGGCCCTCTGCGGAGACAGCGGTGTGGCAGATGCTGCACGGACGCAACGTCGAATCGATAGAGATGCTCTCGAAGAAGGAATTCAGGGAAATCAGAAAGAAGGTGTGATGCCTTCTTTTTTTGTCGGGAAAAGGCAATAAAAAGAGGCAAACCCGTTCATCTGACCTAAAACAAGGGGGGTGAGGTCGAATAAAAATGAACAGGTTCACCCAACACCGAACACAATAAACAGCGAACTGCTTATTGATGAAATCTTACGACGGCAGACGTAAACTGTTTAGTGTTTTTTTCAAATTTTACAATTCCTCTTCTTCTGCCGTATGACAGGAATTTTTCTTGACGAAAGGAGAAAGTTTGACCATATAGATATTCTGTAAGGAGAAAATCATGGAACAGAAGAGATTTCAGTCATACAGAGGGAGGAAAGAATAATGCTTGCCTTCCTTCTGATGCCGAGAACGATCCTCGCCCTGGCTGCAGTTCTGCCTGCCGTCTTTCTCCTTGTCAAAGTCTACAGAAGCGACAGAATCGAGAAGGAGGACCCCGTATTCATATTCCTTCTCGTGATCATGGGGATAATATCGACAATAGCGGCATCACTGCTCGAGAGAATCGGGAGCGGTATCCTGTCACTCTTTTTCAGGGAGGCGACAGGACTCTACAACATTCTGCTCTACTACGTCGTCGTGGCAGTAAGCGAAGAGGGGTCGAAGTACTGCCTGCTGAGGTACCGCACATACTCCAGCAGGGACTTCAACTGCAGCTATGACGCAGTTGTGTACGCAGTTGCGGTATCTCTCGGGTTCGCACTCTGGGAGAACATCCTCTATGTCTTCCGCCTGGGACTCAGTGCCGCCTTCTCGCGTGCAGTCACGGCAATCCCTGGCCACTGCTCCTTCGGCGTTTTCATGGGTGTCTGGTACGGCAGGGAGAAGAAGTGCGACCTCTACGGAGAGAAGGCGGGAATGTATGCTTCCCGCACTCTGTCACTCGTTGTCCCGGTTCTTCTCCACGGAACATATGACTACCTCTGCTCTCTCAATACACCGGAGGGGTCACTCTACTTTCTTCTCTTCATCGTCCTGATGTTCGCACTCTCGTTCTTCACAGTCCGGAAGAGCAGCAGGAACGACATGTATCTCTGATTTCTCAGACGATGAGGAGTACGGCTATGAGGACTCCGACGGCCGTTATCACAGCGTAGATTCTCCTCTCTCCGCATCATTCTTTCCTTCTTTCTTCAGGTAACAGATAACATGTTCTTCTGCGGCAGTAAGTCAATCCTCCCCGGTTAATTCAAACAATTATCCACACCACCGGTAAGTGCCGGTGCTTGACCAGTACAGGAAATTGTCTGCTACAATATTTATAGTATAAAGTTGTGTGGAGGCACTGAGGAATGGTATATCCGTTTTTGACACTTGATGATGGGACCGAAATTGTGCACTCTGAATATCATGATGACGGAACAGTGAAAGTCTATATTGAAACAGCCGATGAAGTCCTCGGATTCAAACATGCCACATGCTGGCTTCCCTCCTATAAGTGGGACGATATCTACGGTTACTCGGAAGACAACATAAGAAGATTCGAAGAAATCATCCGCTCAACTGCCCATCTGATTATACAGTTCTCGAAGGAAGGGGGCTTTGAAAATGCCTCATGTTTTTAGAATCGGACCGTACCTGATATACTTCTGGGCAAATGAGAACAACCCTTCAGAACCGGTACATGTTCATGTTGCAGAGGGAAAGCCGCAGGAAAATGCGACAAAAATCTGGATTACAAGTGCCGGCAAGGCATTAGCAGGGAACAACAATTCTCATATACCTCCGAAAGTGCTCGGCAACATTATAAGGATAGTTGAAGCCAGATCGGATGAAATCATTCAGAAATGGTTCGACTATTTCGGTGAAATCCATTTCTACTGTTAATTGGCGACAAGTCAGCAGAAACTACAGGAAGCCATTGAAAACACAGCTAAGTAAATCGGACTGAGTAAAGGCTTCTCCTTCGTAAAGGAACTCATGGAGAACCTGAATTCTGACGATTAAATACCAGACGGTATTCAACGCATCATAAAGAACGGATATATCCGCCTTCCGGAAGAGGTGATCAACATACTCGCTGAAGACAGGCCTCTTCCTCCAAAGTACCGTGACCACTCTCTTTCAGGAGACTATGTCGTGATGCATGTCCTATATCTCTGATTCTCAGACGATGAGAAACACGATGCAGAGTACGGCTATGAGGACTCCGACAGCCGTTATCACAGAGTAAATCTTCCTGCTCTCCGCGTCATCCTTTCCTTCTTTCTTCAGGTAATAGATACCTGCTCCTGTCACCACGAGGGCGATAATCAGGCCTATGATCTTAACTGTCATTTTTTCCTCCATTTCAAAAGCAGTGCCGAGTTTATAATCACGAGAACAGAACCCGCATTGTGGACAAGTGCGCCCACAACGGGATTGAGTGTTCCTGTCATTGCAAGAACAATTGCGACGAAGTTGAGTGTCATCGAGAATGTCATGTTGAGCTTTATAGTGGTCATCATTCTCCTCGAGAGTGCGATGAGATGCCCGATTTCCTTCACATTGTCATCCACGAGTGCTATGTCTGCGGCATCGACTGCGATGTCGCTTCCGCTCCCGCCCATGGCAACGGAGACATCGGCCTTCTTCAGAGCCGGCGCATCGTTTATGCCGTCGCCTATCATCAGAACCTTCTTCCCCTTCTCCTGGTACTCCCCGATGTACCTGAGTTTGTCTTCGGGAAGACAGGAGTATCTGACGCTCTCTATCGAAAGAGCAGAAGCGATGTTTCTCGCAGCATTCCTGTTGTCTCCCGTGAGAAGAACAGGAGTGACGGAGAGGGAGATGAGACTTCTGACTGTCGCGCTGCTGTCCGATCGGAGGGTATCTGAAAGGGCGATGAAGCCGCATTCTTCGCCGTCGACTGCGACGTACGTTATGCTTGCGCCCTTGTCCATATATTCAAGGCACTCCGCATTCTCCACGAACGGTACCCCGTTCTCAAGAAGAAGCTCGCGGCTTCCGGCTAGCACCATCCGTCCTTCGACTGTGGCAGAGATACCGCGTCCCGGAATCATCCTGAAACCGGAAGATGAGGAAAGCTCTCCTTTCCCGCTCTCTCTCCATCCCGCTACTATCGCCTTCCCGAGGGGATGCTCGGAGAGCGTCTCGCTCTCTGCTGTAAGGCGGAATATATCATCATCTGAAAAGAGAGGTGAAACCGACTTTACGCACACGACTTCGGGCTTCCCGTATGTGAGTGTTCCGGTCTTGTCGAATGCAACGACACTGACTGAGGAAAGACGCTCGAGAGCGTCGCCCTCCTTCACGAGGAAGCCGTGCTTTGTGGCATTTCCTATTGCAGCCATTATCGCAGTGGGAGTCGCGAGAACGAGAGCACAGGGACAGAATACGACAAGAATCGTTACGGAACGTATAATCTGATGAGTGATGAACCATGTAATGAGAGAAGCCGAAAGTGCAATGACGACAATCCAGGTCGCCCATCTGTCAGCCAGAGAGGCAATCTTTGCCTTCGATGCATCCGCAGACTGCACGAGTCTTATCATACGGCGTATCGAGCTGTCTTCCCCGACCTTCAAGGCCTTCATGTCGAAGGCTCGGAACTGATTCACGGTTCCGCTCGAAACCTCGTCCCCGACTGTCCTGTCGACAGGGAGTGACTCTCCCGTCATCACAGCCTGGTTTATCGAAGTGCTTCCAGATATTATCACACCGTCGACAGGAACGGTCTCTCCGGGAAGAACCCTGACCGTATCCCCGACCCTCACGTCTTCAGAGGCTATCACCTTCTCGCCACCGTCGCTTATCACTCTTGCTCTCTCGGGAGTAAGACGGACGAGTTTCTCGATCCCAGATCTCGCCCTGCTGGCTGTCACTTCCTCCAGAAGTCCTCCCAGCTGCATTATGAAGGCAACCTCCCCTGCTGCGAAGTCCTCCCCGATGCACACGGATGCAATAAGTGCTATGGAGACAAGAACGTCAGCCTTTATGTCGAATGCCGTGACAAGCCCGATTACGGCTTCAAGTACGATAGGCACTCCCGAAAGTATTATGGCTATCCAGGCCGTATCGAACGGGAAGGGATTGAATCCGCTGAGACTTGCAAGTACTGCCATTCCGGAAATGACGAGCAGAATGATGTCCTTCCTTATTCCGCCCTTATCGAGAAGAGCCTCAAGTTTTTCCATCAGCTTTTTCTTTTTTTACCTCAATATACCAAGGTGGGTATATGTACTCAATTTGGAACAAAGAAAAAGCTACCGCGGGAAAGAGGAGATGAACTCTCAGAAAAGCTTTCCGACTCTGGCGTCGTCCACGGCTTTCCTTATCGTATAGGAAGGAACGCCAGATATGTATTCTTCAATCATCGAGGCAATCGCAATCTCGTCATCGGAGAGAGGCAGGGGATAGAAACGGTTTCTGAAGACCGTCCTCTCTCCGAGAGTGACGTGGGAGAGCGAAGGCTGCTGTCCCGTCTTTCCCTCGTCTCTGTGGAAAACGAAGGGAAGACTCAGCGGGTACCCGTCTGCGTCTATGTATGTCACACCCCTTTCAGTTATGACACCCATCTCTCCTCTTATCTCGAGGTGTGACGGTATGATGTAGCTGTGGTACTGGTTGGAAGAGAAATCCGTGATGAACACTTCACCGTTTTTGAATGTGACGGATGTTATCTTCCTCGTGTACTCCTCCCTCTCTCCCCCTCTCACAAGGCCCGAGCGGGAACCTGTCTTCAGGCACTCCGCCTTTTCTTCGAGAAGCCTCTTCACGTCCTTTATCTCAAGATCCGGGAATAGAGCCCTCATAAGAGATGCCGCATGATGATTATGCAGCCCCGAAAGATACATCGACGACACCTTCCCGATTCTTTCAAGGGACGTCATCACTGAAGAATAAAGGGGTGTATGAAGATACTGCTCGAATGCATATCCTTCGATTCTCTCCGCTCTCTGAAGCTCCTCTTCAGTAAGCGGAAGAAACGATGTCTCCGTAAGGATTCTCTCCCCTCTTTTATCAAGGCCCTCAAGAAGCGGAAGAAAGCCGTCCCGTCCTGAAGCGACTATGACTGCGTCATGCTCTGCCGAGAGGGAATCTATGATGTCAGTTGTCGCATCAAGCCCCTCAGAGATTATCTGATTCCTCCTCTCCTCCGACCTCGTGTAAACAGAAGATATTGTCAGAAGAGACGGAAGAAGGGATGCAATTCGGATGTAGAAATGTGCACGCCATCCCGTGCCGAAGAGAACTGCCTTCATATCTTCAGCTCATGTTGGAGAAGCGTTCGACTGCCTTGGTGAAGTTCTCGATGGTCTTATCGGCATCACCGTGCTCGATACCGTCTCTCACGCAGTGCTTTATGTGACCTTCAAGGACAACCTTACCGCAGCCGTGGAGTGCAGACTTCGCGGCATTGATCTGTGCCAGGACATCCTCACAGGGAACATCCTCGTCAATCATCCTGTCTATAGCCTGAACCTGGCCCATGATTTTCCTGAGTCTTCTGTGTAAGTTCTCGCTGTCCATGCACTGTCTCATATCTTTCTCCCTACCCCGGGGGGTATATCTTTCACATAAATATTAAGTAGCGGGAAAGCAAAAGTAAAGGCATTAAAAAACCCCACATGGCAAAAAGGAGGAAACCATACGTGGGGAACAAAAGGAGGTTACTTGAAACCGAACGATTATCACTTTCGATTTCTGATGAGAATATACAGACATTGAAAAAGAATGTAAACCGATTTTATGAAATTTTTTGAAAATTTTTAAGTTTCATTCTGTATTCTCTTGTTAAAGAAAGAAATATGTAAATGAAAATCGGTATTGTCCTAAAATCTGTCATCCTTTTTTGGGTCTGAGCCACATCTCAAACCACTGATGGGCATGTTCGACGGAAGTCCCGTGTATTGCAAGCGAGTTCTGGACTCTGGCGCCGTTGGCAGCAGCCCTTATATCGAGGATGCTGTCTCCCAGTCCGCTCCCCTCATTGGTGCAGAACGGGGTGATGGTCTTACCCGTGAAATCGAATGACTCAAGAAATGTAAGGACCGCCATCGGCAGTGTTCCCCAGAATATGGGGTACCCGAGATATATCATATCGTAGCCGTCAATGCTTTCGGGAAGGGAGACAAGTTCGGGCCTCGCATCGAGAGCAAGATCTCTCCTGGCTTCCTTCTTGCATTTTTCGTAGGATTCGGAATACGGATTCTTCTGTTCGATTCTGAAGATGTCTGAACCCGTGACATGAAGCAAGAGACAATGCAACCTTCTCGGTGTTTCCGGTCTCAACGGAGATGACTTTTCCGGAGAAATAATTCTCCCCCGCTCTTGAATAGTAGGCTACAAGACTCTTCATTCCATCCTCCTCATATAAGCCCCGGTTTCCCGGGGCCCGATCTTTGTTATTTGTTTTCCTTCTTCCTGTAGCTTACGTGCAGAAGCTCGTGAGCCCTGTCGTTGAGAAGTCTCTCGTAGAGAGCACTGACACTCGGGTTCATCTCGGAGTGTCTGATGCTCATCATCCTGTCGGAATCGTAGAGGCCCTTTCCCCTTTCCTTTCTGACTTCGGAATGGACGAAGGGCTGACCGCCGCCTGCGACACAGCCGCCGGGGCATGCCATGATTTCGATGATATCGAACTTCTCGCCGCTCTTGAGCTTTCCGAGAAGCTTCTCGGCATTCATGAGTCCGGATGCGACACCGAGGCGGAGGGAGACGCCGTCTTCAGTCGTGAGCTCGAAGACTTTTATGCCATCGTTTCCTCTCTCACCCACCGATGCGATTCTGAGGAGCGAGGAGCGTGACTTGTCGGCAATGACGTTTCTGAGAACAGCTTCCGTGACACCGCCCGTGACGCCGAAGATGACGCCGGCACCCGATGAGTAGTCATACGGATGGTCGACAGTCTCGCCTTCGATTTCATTGAGGAGGATTCCGGCTTCCCTGAACATATGTGTGAGTTCCTCTGTCGTGATGACTGCATCGACACACTGTTCTCCGTTCTTTGTCCTGAACTCCTCTCTCTCAGCCTCGAACTTCTTGGCTGTACAGGGCATGATGGCAACAGAAAAGAGCTTCTTTCCCTCTTCTCTTCTCTCTTCC
>CAVFYD010000038.1:0-20553 GCA_963626615.1 Sphaerochaetaceae bacterium | reverse complement strand
AGAATGCAACTAAAAATCGGTAAAGATTGTAGTTTATGTGAAGAAAAAACGTAGAAAAAAGGTGAGATTCTGAACTCAGTGTCTGTTAATTTCTTATTATTTTACAATTTATAGAAATCTGTCAGTGAAGGCCCGCATATAGGATGCAGGCCGGTTTTTCAGAATGACGAGGAGAAAACGAGAGATGCCGTCAGCCTCTGCTGTCCGTATTCGTATCCGATTCTCAGCGTCGTCGGAAGCTTGATGAGCCCGATGAGCGAGAGCTCTGTCGAGAACTGGGCTCCGACGGAGAAACGGAAGCCGTTCTCGAGATTGACAAGGCCGGAGAAATATGCCGCAACCGAGGAATTATCAAGTATCAGAAACTCTCCGAATGTCGGGGACGAGAGTATGTTGAGGCCGAAGGTCGCATCGAGGAACAGATTGAAGAGCGAGCTTCCGGTCACAAGGCATCCCGCGCCGTAACGGAGACTCTGGCTTGTATAGCCGTCGTAGATGAAGACGGGGACATCCCCCTCGCCGTCTATGCTGAATCTCACTCTCGCGTCGGCTGTAAGGAAGAGCATCTTCGTGAAGTCGAAGTCGGCACCGACTGAAGCCTGAAGATAGGAGCGTGCACTCTTATTGAAGAAGGAATCCGATGTCAGAAGATAGCCGATGTCTCCAGAGACACTTACCCAGTCACCGGTGTCATAACCGGCCTGCACAAGGAACGAGAAGACGGAGCCCTGTCCACCCCTTTCATCCTTTTTTCCGAAGTCCCTGGCGAATTCGAAGGCCTGGTTGACGGTAAGCGTAAGGCCGTCCTTCTTTATTATATATGCATCAATGCTCTCGCGTGCATTGATGAACGGTTCGAATGACGAGGAAGGCCTGAGGTAATCGAAATAACCCTCGAGGCTGAATCTCACGGCCGAGAACGGATAGTACGAGAACTTGAGTGCAAGAGTCGTGAACATCTCGGATGAGTTGAGACTCTGCGTGTTGTTTCCCAGTCCCGTCATCACCGACATCTCGAAGGAGGAGATGATGAACTTGTACTCGAGTCCCGCTGACATGCTGTTCTTCAGAAAATGGGGAGAGAAGGATGAGTTGAGTCCCTCGAAGTCGATTCCGAGAAGAGCAGCACTCGTTGCTGTCTTGAGGCGTCCGAAGTAGCTCATCGCCGTCTTCATGTCCTCGATTCTTTCTTCAAGCTTCACGTCGCTCTCAGCGGAAGTATCATCAGAGTGGTAGAGGGCCTCGAGTTCCTCTCTGTGTTCAGCAGCCGACTTGTACCCTATATCGGCCATCTCGGTTGCCGAAGAGAATGCCATGAACGAGAACTTTTCGACGTCGTTCCGGATCCAGATGAGGGATGAGTACTTCTTGAGGTCGCTCGATGCATTCTGTCTCTTTCCTATATCGAAGGAGGAGTTGAGAATAGTCACCGGATTAATGAGGTTGATGGTATCGGCATCATAGAATGCCGTCGAAAGGATGACGGAATCCGTATAGCCGTATGCCGCATCAATCGGCGCAAGAGATATCACTCCTCCGTCGATGAGAAGATGGCCGTTGTACTTGTACGGGCTGAAGTATACAGGAAGGGCAAAGGATCCGATGAGAATATCTGAGAAGGCTCCCTCCGTTATCCTCACTTCCCTCTTCGTCACGAGATCGTCACACACGATCATCACAGGAATATCCGTATCCTCGAGGCGGAAGTCATTGCCGATTATGTAGTCGATGAGGGCCTTGAAGCCATCGGCACTCAGAAATCCACCGCGGGAGGGAAGAGTGAGCGAGAAGTATGACGATATGTCCCCGATTTCGAGCATCTCCTCTATCTGCACAGGACTTACCCCCGCTGCGTAGAGCATGCCGATAATCGAGCCCATCGAATTCGATACGATGAAATCAGGTTTGATCCCGATTTCATCGAGATACTTCAGTACTCCGATATGGGCACAGGCTCTCGCACTTCCTCCGGTGAGAACAAGGCCAATGGGGTCTCTCTCCCCCTTCGTTCTCTCGAGAATCCTCTCCCTGAAATTCTCGTCCCCATACACGATGGGCTCATCGGAGATGAGTATCTCCTTGAGAAACTCATCTTCACTACCTGTCTCTTCACCCTCATCTGCAAAGAGGAAAAGCGGAACGAGAAGCATTACAACCAGAATCAAGAGGATTTTCTTCATGTAGTTTATAATAGTGTTTCTCGCGGACGGTTACAACTTTAACTTGCACAATTGGTTTTCTTTCTGCTAACATTTTCCCGCTTGGCGTGATGGCGGAATTGGTAGACGCAGTAGACTCAAAATCTGCCGAGGGCAACCTCTTGTGGGTTCGATTCCCACTCGCGCTATCCTTTGCGGCAGGTTTTGATACAATTCAGAATCTGCCTTTTCTATTTCATAACTTATTATAATAGAATAAATTATAAAACCATCCCACCATCAACACAAAACCTGCTCGCTCTCCCCAATATACATCTCCCCCCACTCTCTCAAACTCCCCCTTACTCTCAGTGAATCCAATGTCCGTTGAACAGTACGTATTGTCTTTGCAATCTGATTGGGAATCTCCTCTCGTGTTGAATCAGGTTTCTGTCTCAGAATTGCCAGTACAGACATTTCGGTACCGTTCAAAGTGACACTTGGAATGTCACTTCGAATTCTCTGACGGTAAATTATGAATTTGAAGCCGTTTAAAGTGTTTTCATAGGAATATTTGATTCCGTCCTCCCTGCGCAGTCCGTCAGAATTTGATTAAATACTTACCTGTTGACAGATTATACAAAGGGATTATAATTTACTTACATTAGAGAAAGTTTCATGTGTGCAAGTTTCCAAGATGAAAGTTTCTACGTAAGATATTATCAGGCAGAAGAAGGCGGAAGGAATGTTCATAGGACGAAAGCGGGAGCTCAGCAATCTGGAAGAAATCTACAGGAAGGATACGGGGACACTCACCATACTCTACGGCAGGCGGAGGGTTGGCAAGACACGCCTCATACAGGAATTCACAAAAGGAAAGAAGACAATCTTCTTCTCCGCCCAGGAAGGAGACAGGGAATCGAATCTCAATGAGCTGTCCCGCTCCGTTTTCGGTCAGGACAGAAAATACGTTCCCGTCTTCCAGTCATTCAGGGAGGCACTTGAATACATAGGAGAGGAAGCGAAAAAGGAGAAGACGGTCTTCTTCATAGATGAATACCCATACCTTGTGGACAGCCTCGGCAGTGAGATTTCATCGGTTCTTCAGAATTTTCTGGATATCTCCATAGAGAAGTCAAAGCTCATGATCATCATCTGCGGTTCATCGGTTTCATTCATGGAAAACGAGGTAATCTCAAGCAAGAATCCTCTCTACGGGAGAGCACGACTCATAATGAAGCTGAAACCTTTGAACTATTATGAGACAGCCGAGTGGTTTTCATCCTACTCTCCCGAGGACAAGGCGGTTCTCTACGGTGCAACGAACGGGATTCCCATGTACCTCAGCACAATGGATCCGTCTCTCTCCCTTAAGGAAAACCTTCTGAGAACGTTCTTCCGTCCGAACTCGATACTCCTCTACGAGCAGGAATTCGTACTCCGTCAGGAGATAAATGAAATCAGATCCTACCAGGCAGTACTCAGTGCCGTCGCAAACGGAAAAACAAAATTCAATGAAATCTGCGACAGGACAAAACTCAACCCGGGTTCCGTATCAAGAATACTGGACGCACTGAAGGAACTGAGTATAATCGAAAAAATGGTTCCTGCAGGAGAAAAGGAGGAGAGCAGAAAAGGTTTCTACTCGATAGAGGACCTTTACTTCAACTTCTGGTACTTCTTCGTCCAGAGATACTTCACAGTCATAAACCAGGACCTGATGGAGAAAAACTACGACAGGCTCAT
This sequence comes from Sphaerochaetaceae bacterium, assembly GCA_963626615.1. Classification (GTDB taxonomy): domain Bacteria; phylum Spirochaetota; class Spirochaetia; order Sphaerochaetales; family Sphaerochaetaceae; genus Ornithospirochaeta. The sequence continues at coordinate 16,669 of CAVFYD010000038.1, read as the reverse complement.
CACTCCTCTGATGAATGATTACATGGGAAAGGTATTCGAGAGAATTGCCAGGGAATATCTGCTGTACCGCGCAAAGCTTCCGTTCCCGTTCAAAGATATCGGCTCATGGTGGGGAACCGACAACACGACGAGAAAATCCATAGAAATCGACGTCGTCGCCCACTCCGCTCTTGATGACAATGTCATCATCGGCTCATGCAAGTTCACATCCAGGCCGATAGATACTGACGAATACGCTCTTATGTGCGCATACTCGAAGCCGGTGGCCGCTATGCGTGATGCAGTTTTCTGCTTCTTCTCGAAATCAGGATTCACAGACAACATGAAGAAAATGAAAAGTGACAGAATACGACTCATCTCTCTTGAAGATATGTACAGATGAAGCGTTTTCAGATACGGCCCCGCAGAAGTGTCTGCTGCTCCACAGTATTATCCGTAAAGCTCCTGAGGACACACCGGAATGATATATCCGTTTATGACACTTGATGACGGAACCGAGATTGTGCATTCGGAATATCATGATGACGAAACAGTGAAAGTCTATGTTGAAACAGCCGATGAAGTCCTCGGATTCAAACATGCCACATGCTGGCTTCCCTCCTATAAGTGGGACGATCTACGGCTACCCGGAGGACGACATAAGAAGATTCGAGGAAATCATCCGCTCGACGGCCCATCTGATTATACAGTTCTCGAAGGAAGGAGGCTTTGAAAATGCCTCAAGAAAAGATTACCGATATTTACTCAACTGCTGTTGACTACTCCGCAGATAGCCCGATTACCAGAAACTTATTACATTACAGTACAAAAATATAATACAATCACCACCAAAATATAAAAAGAACGAACGGGGATTTGCGTTATTTTCCGCTTCCGCTGAACGGGGATTTGAGCTGTTTTTCACTTTTAACGAACGGGGATTTGCGTTATAATCTCTTTCAGAGAGGTCAATATGTACGTATTTAAAAGAAAAACATATACAGAAATGCTCAACTGGAAGAAGTCTTTCAGTGGAAAATATGCCCTTTTAATCAGAGGGGCAAGGCGTGTTGGCAAATCTACCATCGTACGTGAGTTTGCCGAAAAGGAATTCAGATCCTCCATCATAATTGATTTTGCTCATGTAAGCAGCGAGATCAAGGCCCTTTTCGATGATACTTATAATCTGGATTTTTTCTTTTTACAGCTACAGCAATTGACGGGGGTCAGGCTATATGAAAAAGAATCTGTGATTGTTTTTGATGAAGTTCAGCTTCTTCCGAAAGCCCGGCAGGCAATCAAGTATCTGGTTGCAGATGGCAGATATAATTATATTGAAACCGGCTCGCTTATATCTATTCGCAAGAATACCAAGGATATTCTAATTCCCAGTGAAGAGTACAAAATTGATATGTTTCCTATGGACTTTGAAGAATTCCTGTGGGCAATTGGCGATGAAATAACCGCTGATACAATTAAAACACTCTTGAATAAACGGCAATCAGCAGGTAATGCAGTCCATAGAAGCATTATGCGGATTTTCAGGTTGTATATGCTTATAGGAGGAATGCCTCAGGCCGTTGAAACTTATCTGGAACAGAATAATCTGCAACTGGTTGATCAGGTCAAAAGAGAAATTATCAGTTTATACGAAGAGGATTTTATTAAGATTGATGCGACTGGACTTGCATCAGACATCTATGATGCAATCCCTGCAAATTTAAGCAACAATGCATCCAGATATGTTCTGGCAAACGCCAGAAAAGAAACAAGAACAGACCAGGTTCGCAATCTGATACCGGAGATGCTGAGTTCATACACGGTTAATATTGCTTATCATGCAAACAATCCAACTGTTGGAATGGCACTTGAAAAAAATCCGGACAAATACAAACTTTTTCTAGCTGATGTAGGATTGTTTATTACTCTTGTGTTTAAAGATAAAGATTACACAGAAAATGTGATTTATAATAAACTCCTCGCAGATAAATTAGAGACTAATTTGGGTTATGTTTATGAAAATGCTGTTGCTCAAATGCTGATTGCAAAGGGAAATAACCTTTTTTATTATACAATGGAGAGTACTACTTCCAACCATTTATACGAGATTGACTTTCTGCTTTCAAAAGCAGACAAAATATGTCCTATTGAAGTGAAATCCGGCAACTACAGAAAGCATGAATCCCTTGATGTCTTCTGTAATAAATTCAGCAGCCGCATAAAAGATAAATACGTTATCCATACCAAAGATTATAAGAGGGAGAATGGCATTTGCTATCTTCCGGTATATATGGTTCCGTTTTTATAACAAAGTTGTTTGACTAGCCTGAAGTGTTTGTCCAGTACACAGGCTTTACGGAAAATGAGGTCAAAGATCTTTGCGCCAGACACGGCCGTGATTTCGAAAAGGCCAGGAAGTGGTATGACGGATACTCCTTTGTAAACGTGAAATCAATCTATAACCCGAACTCCATAATGCGATGCATGGCGAATGGACAGTATGCAAGCTACTGGACCCGTTCGTAAACCTATGAATCCCTCAAATCTACATAGACATGAACTTTGACGGAATTCAGGAAGCCATAGTCCGGCTGCTTTCGGACGAAGATGTCACCATCAATACCGAAACCTTCCAGAACGACCTGATTACAATCAAGTCAAAAGATGATGTACTGACACTTCTTGTTCACCTGGGTTACCTCGCATTCGACTGTGAGAAGTCTGCAGTTCATATTCCGAACGAGGAAGTCAGAAGAGAATTCATCCGTCGGTAAAGAATGGTTCTCACAGGGAACTTGCAAAAATGGTCAGAACATCGGATGAACTCATTGAAAACACTATCAATGAAGAAGAGGAAAAAGTTGCAAAGGCAATCGAACAGGTTCATTCGAAGGCGACTTCCCCGGTTTTCTACAACAACGAACAGGCCCTGAGAAGCACAATACGTTTTGCATATATTGCCGCTGTTGATGATTACACGGAAATCCGGGAGCCCACTTCAGGGAAGGGTTTTGCCGATATCGTATACATTCCCAACAGAACTTCAAACAGGCCTGCAATGATCATCGAATTAAAATGGAACAGAACAGGCGACGGCGCACTGAACCAGATAAAGCAGAAGAATTCCCCCGAAATCATCAGAAAGCTCTCAGGAGAAATATTTCCTGTCACAATCAACTACGATGAAAAGACAAAGAAGCACGAGTGCTCAATCGAGAAGATGCACACCTGATTCTCCCCCTCTTCTGCGACAGGGCCTTACTGGAAGTTCCTGTTTATTATGGGAGCATTACACTCGGGGGTGAACATCTTGCTCACTTCGAGAGGAATATCGAAGAGTGTGCAGTCGAGATTGCCGTTGAACCACTCCTGATAGAGGGTCTCGAGGCCGCCGGCAAAGTAGTATGCCCTGAGGCGGAAGTTCTTCGATTCTCTCATCTCTCTCGGAATCGACTGGTCCTTCTCGATGTAGTCGATGAAGATCGACATCAGCTTCTGCAGAAAGAGCTTCGAGCCCGGAGTCTTCATCAGGGTCTTGTATGTCTCGATGTCCTCGTTGAGGAATATGCTGATCTGAAGGAGAAGAGGCGCAGGATTCGAGAAGAAGTTCTCGGGCCTGAAATCCTTCAGGAGCGCCATCATCCTGTCGATGACTTCCTTCTCTATCTCATCCCCCAGGTCCCTGAGGCATGAATAGTGCGCATAGAATGTCGCACGGTTGATGTTCGCCTCTCTCACGACATCCATGATAGTTATATCCCCCGGCTGCTTTGTCTTCAGCAGCGTGAGAAAGGCCTGACGTATGAGCTTCTTCGATCTCAGCCCGTTTCTGTTGGGTTTTCTCTCTTCCATGCGCAGTGTTTTAACCTTTTGGGATAAAAAAAGCAACTCATGTCGGAGAAAAATACATCTGTCGGAGAATAAATTTACAGTGTTTTTCTTAATGTTTATATGGTAACTTCTTCTATTTTATTTATTTACTATCAAAAATAGTTAAAAAGTCAACATTTGTTCATATTTGAACTTTATGAAGTTTCATGTCTTTTTTCGTCTTGCCGAGTGTTGAACAAATGCATATTTTCCTTATAGTTTTCATAACGTCAATGTGAGGTTTTCATGGAAAAGAAGAAAACAGGTAAAGCGGTTACGCTTCTTATGTATCTTATCCTTATAGCAGTCTTCCTGGGACTGTTCCTTCTCCTGAGATGGTTCTATGCCACGCGCACCGAAACTGTCTATACCCGCCCCACCACCCCTGTCTCGGTTACGGAGAGCAAAGTGAGGAAGGTCGGGAAGGTGATTACCCTTTCCAGCACTGTCAGTGCCGAAGATACTGTTGCCGTCACTCCCTATGTGGAAGGAACGATTATCGCATACAACGTGCAGGAAGGTGACTGGGTCAATGAAGGTGACACGATCTGCGAAATAGATCCCGAGCCGTACAGACTGCAGCTCGTGCAGGCTCAAAGTGCATACGAAGCCTACGAGAGCTCGTATCAGAGGATAGAGAAGCTCTATGCCTCGAAATCGGTTTCCCAGCAGGACTACGACACGGTGAAGGCCCAGAGAGATGCATACAGGGCACAGGCCGAGCTTGCCCAGCTCCAGCTTGACTATGCCTCTGTCAAGGCACATGCCTCCGGCACGATTCTGAAGACAATCTCGAGTCAGGGAAGCACCGCCGTCAAGGGGACACCTGTTGCCCTCATTGCCGACATAAACAATCTCGTCGTGAACCTGGATCTGGGGGAGAAGTACTATTCCCTCTTCACCTCGGAGAACAGGGATAACATAAGGATAACAGTCACGAAGCCTGCGGGAACATATTCGGCAGAAGCCGTGACGACAGCCTCAATTCAGGCTGTGTCTCCGTACATCGACTCGTCGAGCCGTACTTTCAAGCTCTATCTCAAGCTTGACGAAAGCGAGGCCTTCAGACCGGGAATGTATGTAAAGGTTTCCATCACTGTCGAGGAAAGAGAGGGATACACGATTGAAAGAAGCGCCCTCAAACTTGACGGGAGCGCCTACTATGTAGACGAGAAGACCATGACGGCAGCGTACGTAGATCTCTCCGATGCGTTCATGAACGACGAATATGTACTTCTTCCGGAAGGCTATGAGGACAAGGCCTTCATTCTGAAGGGCCAGAGTTCGCTCTTCTCCGGAGAGAACGTGAACATCGTGGAGGAGTAAGGGAAAATGAAACTCACTCGCTACCCCGTCGCCCATCCTGTAATCATCGCCATGACTCTGCTTGCACTCGGAGTCTTCGGTCTCATGAGCGTGGGTGACACCAACACGGAATTCCTTCCGGACATCTCGAACCCGATGGTCTACGTCGTGACCGTCTACCCGGGTGCATCCCCGGCAGACATCGAGGAAACAGTCACGGACATCCTCGAAGACGACTTCGTCACGCTTCCGAACTTCAAGAGCATGACAAGCCAGTCAATCAACAGCGCTTCAATCGTCGCCATCACATACCAGGACGGCATCGACCCGTATGACGAGATAGACGAAGTGAGGAACCGTATCGACGACCTCATCGACGATCTGCCTTCCGGCATCTCAGGCCGTCCTTATGCCCTCGTCGGCGGTACCTCGATGCTCAGCATCGCATCCTTCGTCGTCGAAGCCGAAGGCGGTGACATCAACGCCATCGGTGACTACATCGAAGATGAGATAAAGCCGAAGCTTTCGCAGATTTCCGGCGTTTCCACTATAACCGTGAACGGTGCAAAGACTGCAACTGTGGATGTAGTACTGCACCTGGACGAACTCAACAGCAGAGGTATCTCGCCGCTTGCAGTCTACCAGATGCTCTCCTACAACAACTACTCCATTCCTCTCGATTCGGTCTCGTATTCGGGAAACGAAATCGATGCGAAGTTCGACTCGAAGTTCTCTTCCCTCGACGACATCCGCGCCCTCCCCGTAGGCTATTCGCTCGACGGCGGCATGGTGAGACTGGGAGACGTCGCAGACGTGACGCTTGACTACAAGGACGGGGACTTCTACGTCACGAAGAACGGAAAGGAAGTAATCAGTGTAGATATCTGCAAGAGAAGCGACGGAAACACGATTGAAATCACGAACGAAATAAAGAAAATCCTCGCCGAAGAGGAGGAGAAGAGCAACGGCGCCCTTTCCTTCAGCATGATCAGTGATGACTCGACTCTCGTCAACTCATCCCTCTCGACAGTCATCGAGTCGGGTGTCATGGGTGTCATCATCGCAGTTCTCGTCATCTACATCTTCCTCTCGGACTGGAAGGCCACCATCATCATCGGCCTCTCGATTCCTCTCTCCATCTTCTTCACCTTCATCGGCATGAAGCTGATGGGAATCACGGTAAACCTTCTTTCCCTCTCGGGTATCGTCGTTGCACTGGGTAACATCGTAGGTGCGGCAATCCTAGTACTCGACCAGGTATACCGCTTCTACCAGGCAACGGACGGAAACGGAAAGGCACTCTACACTGTCAACGAGTCAATATTCAGGGGAACGGACGACGTAACGGGTTCGGTTCTCGGATCGGGACTCACGACAATCGTCGTCTTCCTGCCAATCGCAATGATGAGCGGCCTCGTGGGACAGATACTCAAGGATGTCTCGGTGACATTCATGCTCTCCCTCGCAGCATCCCTTGTCGTTGCCGTCATCTACATCCCATTCTTCATGAAGAAACTCCTGAAGGAGGATGATTCGGCACGTAAACCCAGGAGAGAGAACTTCGTCGTAAGGGGTCTGAGGAAAGTCGAGAAGCACTATGCGCGCTCTCTCTACTTCACGGAGCGCCATACTGTCTTCATGCTGCTTGCAGGACTTCTGGTCCTCGCACTCAGCGTCTACGTCCTTCCGAACATGCAGTTCTCGTTCATTCCGTCAACGGATAACGGAGACTTCTACGTTTCCGTCTCCTTCCCGGAGACCTACTCCCTTGATGATACGAGAGAGGCAATGGACAGAATCGAGAGCATCATCACAGATATGACTCCCGAGCTCAAGACCGATGTCGTCTACTCCGGCTCAAGCATGTCCGCACTCGCCCAGGCGAAGAAGAGCGAGGGTGCAATACATGCGGTTCTCGTTTCCGTTTCGGAAAGAGACAGGGACATACATACGATAATGCAGGAGATTCAGGAGGAGCTCTCCTCCTCCGTACCGGATGCCACGATATCTGTCACGAACGGAGGCTTCGACAGACTTGTAAACCTCGTCTCCAACGGAGGCGGCTACGGTCTCACACTCATCGGAGAGGACAGCAGCGTGCTCTACTCCGAAGCCGAGAGAATCAAGGCGGAGCTTCTGACATACCCCGAAGTGATGACAGTGTCGATGAGCGCCTCCAACGACGCAAAGACAGCAGTCATCAACGGCACGTACGACTACCTTACATCACTCGGAGTCCCCTCACAGGAAGCGGGCCTCACTGCCGCAATCCTCTTCTACGGTACGGATATCGGCAAGTATAATGATACCGGCACCGACTCCAGGTATGACATCCACCTCTCGTCGGATGTACAGGACATCAGTCTCACGGAAGAGAGACTGAATGACCTCAGGATCACATCCCTCTCCGGCAGTACGATAACACTCGGGGAAGTATCCTCGCTTTCACTCGAGGAAGGACTGAGCCAGATCAACCACGACAACAGGTCCAACTCCCTTACGATTTCCGCAACACTTACGACGGAGAGTACGGACGGAGTCACGAAGAAGGTCAATGCATATCTGGCTGAAAACCCGCTGGATGAGAGCGTGAGTACAAAGACTAGCGGTCTGGGTGACCTTGTAGAGAGTGCTCTGACACCGCTTCTGGAGGCACTTCTGATTGCAATCTTCCTTGTCTACCTTGTAATGGTTGCAGTCTTCGAACGCTTCGACCAGCCGTTCCTGATTCTTCTCCTCTTCCCCTTCTGCATCATAGGAGCCGTGCTTTCGCTCACCATCTTCAATTCGTCGATGAGCATCGTCTCCATCCTCGGCATCGTCTCGCTCGTGGGTATGCTCGTCAACAACGGCATCGTCATCGCAGACTATGCAAACCTTGCCAGAAAGGAAGACAGGGAGTCCTGTCTCAGGGCAAAGGGAATCGAGTTCGATGAATACACAGAAACGCTCGGACTCCTCACATTCGAAGAGGAGGAGGATATCCTGGAGAAGGAGACAGCCGAGGGTACGGCATCGAGACTGAGGGCAATCCTCATGACGACGCTCACTACAGTCCTGGGTGTAATCCCTATGGCAGTTGCCAAGGGTGAAGGCGCAGAAATCTACGCGCCGCTGGGACAGGTAATCATGGGAGGTCTTGCAACGAGTACGATACTCACGCTCTACATGATGCCTCTCTACTATTTCCTTCTGGAGAAGTGGAAACTCAGAAGAGTCTACAAAAAGAAAAACAGAAAGACGGAATCATCCGCCGGGGAGAATAAAGAAAATGAAGAAACTCGTTAAACTCACAATTCTGGCTCTAAGCCTCACTCTTATGCTCACAGCCTGCTCGGCTGTATTCGATTCCGCCATCAGCGGAACTGTCAAGGACAGAAGTGTCCGCGAAACGTCATCATCATCCTCCGGAGCCATCGCCGACGTCATGGTCTACGCCTACGACAATGAAGATGACTGGAACAGCAGGTACAACGCCTGGGTTGAAAACGGCGGAAAGACAGAGTTCACAGACAACTCCGTTCCTTCGGCAAAGACCGCTGCAGACGGATCCTTCTCCATCGCGAACCTCAGATGGCTGACTTCCCGCCCCGCTTACGGCAAGGATGCCGACAGCAGGACAATATATCTTCTCGCATTCCACAAGGACTACGGCCTTGTGAAGGTAGAGGGCAGAACAATACAGAGCGACAAGTCGAACAACTTCGGCATAGTCTACATGGACAAGGTCACTGCAACAAAGACACTCGTAATCAAGCTCAGGGACAGCGAGGACAACAGTACCACTGCCACAGGTAATGATTCCACAATCTCCAGCACAAGCGGCATTTCTTTCAAATACAGGTATGCCGACGGCTATGACGGCGAGAATCAGAACGTGAAGGCAACAGTCGACTCCTTCACGAACGGTCAGGCAGCAATCACCGTCAAGTACAAGGAAGGAGGAGATGTACCGAAGGTGACGCTCTACGACATCCAGACAGGTTCCGACTGGAAGCTTGTTGATGAGGATACAGTAACCATAGACTGCACCTACGACACACAGAAGAAGGAATACAGTAACACAAGCATCACACTCGAGAGCAAGTGGAAGACAGTGACAGTCACAGTGTCGTTCATCGACGGCAGCTCGTCAGATCTCTCCTCTGTCACGGACCCCATCTACTTCAAGTGGTCCTACAACAACGGTGACGACAGTGCCCTCAAGACAGGTAACGAGACGACAGCTGCAGGCTCAAGCACGATTACAGTGAAGTACAAGAAGGGTACGGATCCGGAGCTGACACTCACGTCATTCGATGACAACGACAAGAGCGATGACAGGTGGACATGGACGAAAGATGAGGACGATGCAACTGCTCACGACAGTGCAGATTCCATCACTGTCGCTCTTACGGATGACGATAAGGACAGCGTCACCCAGAAGGTCTACTTCAGGAAGAACTACATAAAGCTCTCCACAAGCGGAATCTCGGGTTACCTCATCACACCCGATGATGCAACGCCTACAGGTGCGACAAAGGCTTCAGGCTACGGATGGACCTGCGACCAGAACGATGAGGTTCTGCTCTACGATGCAGACGGAAAGAAGCTCAACAGCAACACCGTACGCACTGCCTACACGGTTGTAAGCTCCACCGATCCCGCAATCATCGACTACGGCCGTTTCACGGGACTCGGAAGCGGAGCCAAGCTCAAGGTCACGTATACCGGTGAAAGCTATGACGGAACAGTTGAACCTCTCACCGTGAAGTATATCAGGCGCGGTGATGCAGCAAGAACGGAAATCGAAGCGGGAAAACTTGAAAGCTACACGGCAAAGACAACCGACTTCTCGGAGACGCTCTACAAGTAAGGACAGCTGAGAATGAAAAGATTATTACTCACAGTTCTTTCCCTACTTTTGCTCCTGACTCCCCTTCTCGCAGGAGAAGAGGAGAGTGACTCGTATACCTTCGAGTCACTCAAGGAGAGCATGAGAAGCGGAAATGCCGAACTGAGAAAAGCGACAGAGACCTACAACCAGAGCCTTCTTGACGTCAAGGACGCCAAGGCCAACTACCAGCCGCAGATTTCACTCCTTCTCAGCGGGACATACATGCCCAATCCTCCCATCGGGAAGACAAGTATCGGGGTGGACGAACTCTCCTCGCAGCTCGGGGTGACGATTCCGGGCTCCGCCTCGGGTGAGTATGTCACACTCTACAAGGGAATGGACAGCCTCTACTACAATGCAGGCCTCACGATAACACAGCCCATCTTCACCTGGGGAAAGATTCCCAAGGCAGTCGACCTCTATTCGGAGATAGCCTCCATACGCGCACTTTCCGTTGAGGACAGCGCTGATAAGCTCACAGTCGAACTCAAGACCAGGCTCACGGCAAAGTGCTACATGGATGAGCTCTTCACACTCATTGCAGAGACGAAGGAGAAAGCCGACGAACTTGTCGATATGAGTCAGGATGCCTACGATAACGGAATGCTTCTCAAGGAAGATGTGACAAAGGCGAAGATTTCGGCACTCGAAATTGACGTCAAGGAACAGGAACTCAGGAAACAGTATGCAGATAACCTCAAGAGCCTCCAGACCATCACGGCAAATGACGGCCTGGACGCAGAGAACATCGACTACACTGTAAATGAGGACGAAATCAGCGCACTTGCTGCCCTGGAGCACGATGATGTCATCTCTCTCGTGACAAGAAGCGACAGCGCCACAATCAGCATGCTCCGCGGTCAGACGAGGGCATACGAACTCAAGAAGGAGATAGCAGAAGCCTCACTCTACTGGAAGCCGGACTTCGCACTTCAGGTGTCTCTCACATACGGCGGCTCCGCAATGCCCCTTATCGAGAAGAACTGGTACAGGGCAAATGACTACGGCCTCTACCTGACGTTTGCAATCAGCACCACGGTGTGGGACGGCGGCGTCAAGCTCAACGATGTCAAACGCGCGAAGAGCGAAATCGAGGGCACGAAAGCCGACTACGATTCTGCTGTCAACCAGCTGACGGAAACAGCAGAAGAGAACCTTTCTCAGATAGAACTCAGCCTCGTGAAGCTGGAATACTATGACCTCAAACTCGAGGAAGCCGAAGAGAGACTTGATCTTCTGAACCGTCAGTATGACGCGGGTTCGATAAGCAGAACGGACATTCTCAGTCAGGAAATCGAAATCCTCACGGAGAAGATGACAATCATCCAGGAAAAGGTAACCCTGAGTCAGGCAGCCTACACGATAGCCTACCTCACAGGAATCCTCGACTGACTTCAGGCACCCCGGGAAACCGGGGTCTTTTTCACGTCCAATCAACTTAGACAAAAGTAGGTTAAACTCCCGTTAAATCATGCGGAAGGCCCCTTTTCAACCTTGACCTTTTCACTTCAATATGATATCATCTTGATATCAAGAAAACAGGAGGCACGTCATGGCACATGTCACATTTGAAAACGAAAAGGTACTTTCCCCAAAAAGCGGATTTCTTTTTCTCTTTCTGTCCATCATTCTTATTCTTGGTTCGGCTGCACTCTTCATTCTCGGAGGAATCTGTTTCGAGAACCATAACAGTCTCCCCGGCGGCATTTTCATGGCCGCAGCTGTCATCGCGCTGTGCTTCGGCATAACATTCCTTGCCGGCCTCAAGATAATCAAACCCAATGAGGCAATCGTGCTCTCGCTCTTCGGAAAGTACTACGGCACAATATATGATGCGGGTTTCTGGTTCGTGAACCCGTTCTGTTCAAATCTCTACCCGAAGGCAAAGGCAGCGGAGATTCTCGCCGGGGTCAAATCCAATCCGAAAACAGCGGAAAGCATGAACAGCGTCTATGCCCAGGCATCGAAGGTTTCCCTCAAGATTGCAACATTCGTAAACGGTAACCAGAAGGTCAACGACTCTCTGGGTAACCCCGTCGAAGTGAGTGCCATCGTTATGTGGAGAGTCACTAACGCAACCAAGGCCGTACTCAATGTCGACTACTACCCCGAGTATCTTTCAAACCAGACGGACTCCACAATCCGTAACATTGCACGCCTCTACCCCTACGATATCATCGACGACGATGAGGATGAGGATGATGACAGAAACGAAAAGACGTTACGCGGTTCTGCAACCATCATTGCAGACGAGATGAAGACAGAGCTCTCGAAGAGAGTTGAGGATGCGGGAATCGAAATCATCGAAGTAAGGCTCAACCAGATAGCATACGCACCCGAGATTGCAGCTGCAATGCTCCAGCGTCAGCAGGCCATCGCCGTAATCGCAGCAAGAAAGAAGATTGTAGAAGGCGCGGTATCGATGGTGGAGATGGCACTTGATCAGCTGAAAAGAGACGGAGTCGTCGACCTCGACGAAGAGAGAAAGGCGGCAATGGTATCAAATCTGTTGGTGGTACTTTGCTCAAGCAAGGAAGCTTCTCCTGTAGTCAATTCGGGATCCCTCTACTGATGAGCGAAAAGAAACAGGTTCCGCTCAGAATATCGAAAGAGCTCTTCGACGCTCTCTCAATCTGGGCGGAAGATGACTTCAGATCCCTTAACGGACAGATTGAATATCTTCTGACACAGTGCGTCAGAAAACGCAGCAGGGGAAAGAAGAAAGAAGAAGATAATGAGTGATTACACTCTCCTCTCCGCCTCATCCATTGCCGCTATGACCTTTTCCGTGAAGGTATCGAAAGCCTTATCCTCTCTCTGCATCTCCCTGTGCGAGAGGTAGTATTCTATCGACCGTCTTATTCCCTCGTGGAAGAGAACCCTCGTCCTCATTTCAGGTACTGTCCTTTTAAGTTTGGAGTTGTCGAATACGACGCTGTTTGCCTTGTCCCCGAGAAGGGCTCCCGTAAAGTCATAGCCGTATTTAATGCCGACACGGCCAAGGAAATCTGAAGGCACATAACATGGTCTGAACTCGACGCCGAGCGCTTCGGCAACAGTCGAGTAGATCTGGTTCCACGTAAGAACCTCATCTCCCGTTATATTGAAGGCTTCGTTGTATGCATGGGTGTTCCCCATGAGACCCGTATAGCCGACAGCAAAGTCAGAGCTGTGTGTCAGCGTCCAGAGGGACGTGCCGTCGCCGGGAACGATGACTCTCTTTCCCTCCATCATCCTCTTCACGACCTGCCAGGAGCCGTTGTCTCCATGAAGGCCGAACGGGATGGAGTATTCCGAGTAGGTGTGACTGGGTCTGATGACTGTAACGCAGAAACCGTCCTCTCTCGATTTCTCCCTGAGGAAGTCCTCGCACGCAATCTTATCCCTCGAATACTGCCAGTACCTGTTCTGGAGTGTCGTGCCCTCGGTAATGACATAGCCCGGACACGGCTTGAGGTATGCAGAAGCCGATGACGTGAACATGTACTGTTTCGTCCTCTTTCTGAAGAGCCTGTAATCTCTCTCGACATCGGATAGAGTGAATGCCGTGAATTCGCATACGGTATCGAAGGAGAGGGAGCCGAGCTTTTTCTCAGCTTCTTCCTCGTCATGGATATCACACTCGATGAGATTCACGCCCTCGGGAAGTCTGTCCTTATGTTTACCCCTGTTGAGTACCCAGACATCCCATCTGTTGTCGACAAGTCTCTTGACTATGTAACTGCTGATTGTTCCGCTACCGCCTATTATCAAAGCTTTCATATGCACCTCACCTTCTGATTATAGCAACACAAAAAGGCATTCACGGAGAAAAATAATCAAAAAAGTTGTGGAATTTCGCCTAAGAAGATGCAAGAATATCTTCCGGAAAAAGTCTCATATAATTCCGCTGTCATGGTGCGGAAGTCTCTACAGGCCGCCAGAAGGTCTACACTATGAGTGTCGAAAGACACTTTTTCTGAAGGAGACGAAGCATGAGAATGATCAGAGGAACAATAGTCGAAGCACCACAGCTTGGAGAGCTCAAGGTAACAGAGAAAGGATACATCATCCTCTCCGACGAGGGGGTCATACAAGATATCACAACATCGCTTCCCGAATCTGCAGATGGCGAAACCGAGGACTATGGCAACGCCCTTGTTCTCCAGTCCTTCTGCGACATGCACCTCCATGCCCCGCAGTTCCCGCTGACTGGAATGGCAATGGACAAGAGCCTCATCGACTGGCTGAACTGTTATGCATTCCCGACGGAGAGAAGATTCGCTGACACGGAGTATGCAAGAAGAACATACCGCCATCTTGCAAAGAAGCTTCTCGACAACGGAACAACGAGGGTATGCATGTTCTCCTCCCTACATACGGATTCGACTCTCATTCTCATGGAAGAGCTCGAGAATGCAGGACTCTGCGGTTATGTGGGGAAGGTCAACATGGACCGTAACGGAGGAGAGGGACTGGAGGAGACTAGGGAAGAATCTGAAAGGGAAACACTCAGATGGCTCGATGAGTGCTCTTCCTTCACTCACATAAAGCCCATCCTCACTCCCCGTTTCACCCCATCATGCACAGATGATCTTCTGCTGTGGCTCGGAAATCTTTCCAAGGAGAGGAATCTCTATGTACAGTCACACCTTTCTGAGAACGAAGGGGAAATCGAATGGGTGAAATCCCTTCACCCCGAGTGCAGGGAGTACTGGGAGACATACAGTAAATACGGGCTCTTCAAAGACCATAGCATCATGGCTCACTGCGTGCACTCGAGCGAAAGGGAAATCGAAGCCATGAGGGACAATGGCGTTGTCGTCGCGTACTGCGCAGACTCAAACACAAACATCTGCAGCGGTTTTGCGCCCATACGCCATATGCTCGAGGAAGGAGTATGGGTGACTCTCGGAAGTGACATCGCGGCAGGATCCCAGATCGAGATGTACAGAGTCATCACGGCATCCATAAAGGTCAGCAAGGCCAGGCGGATGTATGACAATTACAATACCGAAGCCCTGACAGCAGCCGAAGGCTATTACCTCGGAACAACTTCAGCACACACCTACTTCGGAGACAAGCCGGGATTCCAGAAGGGCAACAGACTACATGCCATCGTCGTGGATGACAGCACATTCCCCGAAAGTGCAACACCCATCACAGTTGAGGAGAGACTCGAGAGAGCCCTCTACAACATGGATGACAGGAACATAAAGGCAGTCTGGTCTGACGGGAGGAAGGTCAGATAGGCCGCTCTGCACTTCTCCATCTTCAATAAGATAGTAATCGGTTGCAAGTCAGCTCCTCAGAAGAGCAGTCATCGTCTGATTCCAGGAACAAAAAACAGCCGTTGCTAGCGGCTGCCAAAGGAGGATTTGAATTATAAATATGAAAAAAACTTTCTCTTACTTGCGCATATACTACACGAGTACTTTCTGTTTTAGGTAAAGGAAAAGTGAAGAATTCATGTAGTTTCTTTTTGAGAAAGGAGTAAGCCGTAGCGAGTTCCCTCTGCGTCAAGCTCTCTGAAGCCGTATTTCCTGTAGAATGACACTCCCTTCACGTTCTCCCTGTCGACACCGAGCATGAGGCCGGGAACATTCTTCTTTACCAGTTTCTCCCGCAGTGCATCCACCAGTGCAGTTCCTATCCCCATTCTCTGGTACTCCGGATCTATATCTATATGCATGTGGGCAGGGTACTCTTCAGCAAAGGGTGAGTAGAATGCTATGCTCGCCTCCCCGTCTTCTCTCGTCTTCACGTCAGAAAATGAAAGATACTTCTCCCTCATGACGTTTTTCCATCTCTCCCAGCTCTCGGCACAGAGTATGTAGCCGACAGCTCGTCCGTCCGCCGCAGCGACAAGGGTGTTCTCACTCTCCTCTTCGATGTAGTAGTGAAGATAGAGGGTATAAAGATACTCCGGTTTGAAATGCTTGGGGTCCGTCACAGTGCAGATTCTCTCGAGAGCCGCCCTGTCCTCTTTCCTGTAAGTACGTATTTCAATCATGAAAAGATAATACCATCCTTCCGGAGAACGGAGAATGTTTTTCGCAGAAATTGTCCTTTACAGAAGAAATTGTATTTGAATAATGGCAAAAACGTGATTAAATGTAATTAGTTCAAGCACTGAACAAACTGGAGGGAACATGCGCTACGGCCACTTCGACGACGAAAGAAAGGAATACGTAATCACCACACCATATACTCCGCTGCCGTGGATAAACTATCTCGGAAGCGAGGATTTCTTCGCTCTTATCTCGAATACCGGAGGAGGATACGACTTCTACAGGGATGCAAAGCTCAGGCGTATCACACGCTTCAGATACAACAACGTTCCCGAAGACAACACAGGGCGTCTCTTCTACATATGTGACGGAGAGACAAAGTGGTCGCCGTCTTTCCTCCCTTTAAAGACGGAACTCGACACCTACGAGTGCCGGCACGGCATGGGCTACACGACATTCAATTCGTCAAGGAACGGCCTTGAAGCCTCCCTTACAGCCTTTGTTCCGCTTCACGAGAACTGTGAAGTGCTCTCCCTCACGCTCAGAAACACGACAGACAGGCAGAAAGATATCCGCACAGTCGGCGCCGTCGAATTCTGTCTCTGGAACGCACTCGACGACATGACGAACTTCCAGCGTAACTACTCCA
>CAVFYD010000037.1:0-20832 GCA_963626615.1 Sphaerochaetaceae bacterium | reverse complement strand
AAAAAAAATGAAGGCTCTTCAGTCTTCACTCTCCCACTTTGACTTTTTCTTCTTTCCGGTTTTCCATCCGGCAGCCTTTTCAAGGAGCATCTCACTGTCCTCCTCACCGAACGAGGATGACCAGTGACTGTATCTTTTCTCGACAGCGGGCTTGCGTCTTCCGCCGTTCTTTTCTCTGAGATCTTCTTCTCCGTTTGCCATACTCTGATTATAGCTTCAGGAGAAAAGTCTCTCAAGACGGGGAAGTGAGTCACTTCTTATCTTCTCCAGGATGCTGTTACCTCTGTGATGATGAGCCATCTTGCACAGGGCATTTCCGTAATCATGGGCAACTTCATCCATTAAGGATTCATCAAAGCCATCGATTGAGAGAATGTCTTCTCTCATCACCGTATCTATATTGCGTTTCTTTCCGATTTTCATTGCGAGTTTTCTTTCAAGAAACGGATAGATTGTCGTGCAGACGAGATCATAGAAAGGAGAGAGTCGGAGGGATGACATGTCTTCATCATAGAGAAGAGAGAAGTTCTTTGCGTGCGCGTCACAGTTGCCGACAATGGTATTGAAGACAAGCATGCGGCAGAATTCCCGCACATCCTCATCCGGAGAGGAGGAGTACTTCCTTATTGCAGATATTACACTTCTCACTCCCGGTCCTCCGTCAGTCTCGTACTTGTTGGATGGAAGAACAGAAGAGAGCTGACACATATCGAGCTGATGGAGTCTGATTCCGTCCTTTCTGTCATAGCGCTTCGACACGACGGCCTTATGATTAACGAATTCATGGAGTTCGACTTGAGGCACACGAAAGCGGCAGAGGGAGGCAAGCTCTGTAACAAGAACCTCGTTTTCCGCATAGAGACTGTGAGGCTTTACAATGACGTCTGACGGCGCATTCCCCTCCGGGATATACCATCTTCCGCCATCTTTCATAAAGCACATCTTGCTCTGTGCTCCCCCGATTGTGACACATGTTCTACCTCCCCAGAAGAGAAGACTCTCGTTTTCACGCCTCTCCATTTTCTCTGATATCTCCTCTTCTGATATTTCTCTGTAGCCGCAGTATGGAATCTCCCCGTGAGGGAGGACGGAGACGGCACCGGGAGTATCACATGCAGTGGCAGAGAGGAAAGGCAGAGTCTGCTTCGGCCTCAGTGAAAGGCTCACCGCACGGAGTTCTCTCTCCCACTCGTCGGGAAGGAGATTCGAAAAGAACGGAAGTATATCCCTCTCCTTCCACTTCTCATTTCTGACAGGAAGAAGCGGAGATATGCTCTTTTCCGCATCAGCGTCATATGTGAATGATATTCCATCCCTTCCCGATTCCAGAACACCTGTAAACCTGTTTTTGAGGTAGACATCAAGTTTCATATCCATTTCCTTTTAAAGAAAAGAAATATACACGATACTCAAAAAATTTTCAATGAAAATTCCGTTCTGCCCCGAATTACAGGGGATTATGGGGACAATATTCCTGTGCGGGAAAATTCCGTACAGGAAAACAGGCATTCAGGCCATCTCTTTCCCGTCGGGAATACAAAACAAGATTGGAATAAGCCCATTCTGAGGGACTATAATTGAAGCATGAAAGGAAAAGAAGCAACGGCGATAGTCTCAGCCATTATGGCGGCGGTCTGCTATTCGATAAACATACCGCTCTCGAAGATTCTTCTGAAGAGTGTCCCCGAATGCATGATGGCGGGGTTTCTCTATCTCGGAGCAGGTCTCTCCATAGGGCTTCTTTCGCTTCTCGGCGGAAGAAAGAAAGCAGGAGAGAAGCTCTCCTCTTCTGACATGCCGTATGTTGCGGGTATGGTGGTGCTCGACATTGCAGCCCCGGTTCTTCTGATGCTGGGACTAGGACACACTCCTGCGTCTCTTGCAACGCTCGTCAACAACTTCGAGATAGTTGCGACATCCCTGATAGCGGCGCTCTTCTTCCGCGAGAGAATAACACGGCGCGGCTGGGGTGCGATAGCCCTAATATCACTTTCGACGACAGTGCTCACAGTCTCCTTCGACGGCAGCATGACATTCTCCCCGTCACTTCTGCTTGTACTTGCTGCAACAGTGTGCTGGGGGCTTGAAAACAACTGCACCCGTATGATATCCGGAAAGGACACATACGAAATCGTATTCATCAAGGGAATATTCTCGGGTCTGGGTTCCGTAGCCGTTGCCCTTATAGCCGGAGAAAGTTTTCCGGAGTTGAAGTACATATTGTATGTTCTTCTTCTCGGGTCAGTCGCCTACGGCCTCAGCATCTTCCTGTACATAAGGGCACAGAACGGGATAGGAGCCAGCAGAACAAGTTCCTTCTATGCCGTGAATCCTTTCCTGGGCTCCATTCTCTCGTTCTTCATCCTCCGCGAGAGCGTGAGTGCGAAGTATTTCATCGCCCTCCTCATCATGATAGGAGGCACTGCCCTGATGGTGAAGGACACGCTTTCTTCCTCTAAATGAAGAAGACCGAGTTCTCCTTTCTCGGAGAAGCCTGCTGCCTCTTACTTTCATCATAGTAGCCGATGGCAACGTTGCCCACTCCTGTATATTCGCCGTTTATGCCGCACTCTTCGAGAAGTTTCCTTCCCCATTCGCTCTCAAGTTCCTCCTTTGCCCTGAAAACCCAGCAGGACCCGAGAGAAAGCGATGTGGCAGCAAGAAGCATGTTCTCGATGGACGCCGAGGCATCATAGAGTCCCGTGAAGGATCCCTTCCTTGCCGCGACGATGATGACGACGGGAGCGCCGTAGAAAGGATCGGAGGACGAGCCCATTACAGAGCGGTTGATTACGGCCAGCTCCTCTCTCTTCTT
The DNA here is from genome assembly GCA_963626615.1 of Sphaerochaetaceae bacterium. Classification (GTDB taxonomy): domain Bacteria; phylum Spirochaetota; class Spirochaetia; order Sphaerochaetales; family Sphaerochaetaceae; genus Ornithospirochaeta. Next base: position 18,017 of record CAVFYD010000037.1, on the reverse strand, counting down.
TCTGTCACTCACGACGATGAATATTCTCTCCTGCCGGTTCATGCCGGAGGGGGCATACTGACCGGCCAGGACGATTTCGTCTATCTTCTCCCTTTCGACTTCCTTATCAGAGAAGCAGCGGATGCTTCTTCTTTCCATAATGTTTTTCATCACTTCGTTCATAATTCACCTCGCTTTCATCATAACGCAAAACTGTATTGTTCAAAAACAGTTTTCCCTATTACCCGTAAGTGCCTTACCATATTATCAAAGGAAAAAAAGGAAGGGTTATAACCGATGAAAAGAATTATCACATTAACAGTTGCTCTGCTGCTCGCTTCCCTGCTCTTTGCAGAAGCTTCGATTTCAGCTAACGATCTCGACACGGCCAAATACACGGCACCGGTAACGATTGACGGCTTCACAATCAACGGCAGCGAAAGCAAGGCAATCGAAATCCAGGAAATGGACGAGAGAACAGCTCCCGACGGAGAAATCTTCAACATCCGCATCAAGCTCAACGGAGCAGGAAAGAAAGACCAGAACTCAATAACCTTCGAAGCAAAGAAAGGTGAGACTGTCACTGTCTACCTCAACTCATCGAGCAAGACTGACGAGAGAGTTCTCAATCTCTTCACTCCGACAGACGCTACAGCGCTCCAGACAATGCCTGCTCCTCCCGCAACAAGCGACATGACAGCGGGAATGGGAACTTTCACGATTGAAAAGGACGGCGTCTACACAATCGGATCGGCAAAGAGCGGAATCTATATCTACGCTATTGTTATCGAATGATGAAGAAATTTCTTACAGTCATGATGCTGGGGCTCATTGCTTCCAGCATCTTTGCTTTCTCATGGGAAAGCGATTATGCCGGAGCGGATGTTCTCTCGGTGACACCGGTCGAAGGTACGAGGGAAATCGAAGTTAAGCTCAATGCCGTAACAGGCAAGGAAGGAGCCGACAAACTTCTTGTCGAACTCTTTAAGGACAGCAGTCTCAGGAGCGACAAGAATCTCGGAAAAAGCAAGAAAAGTGAACGAAAGACCACTTTCGAGCTCTCCTCAAGCGGCTCGTACAGCGTAAGGGTAACAGCAATAAAGAACAATGAAGAGAAGAAATACACATCTTCCATCTTCTGTTTCGACTACTCCCTTCCGCTTGTTTCCCCGACGCCGGACGCAAGGAACATCGGAGAGGGAAAACTCGAGGTGAAGTGGGATGGAATCGACGAAGCTGAAAGCTACACAGTCACCGTCCGTGATTATGAAACAGGAGCTCCCGTCAGTGAAGATGTCACGACGGATACCAGGATAGTCTTCTCCTCCCTCGAGGACGGCAGGGCATACACATTCACTGTCTCTGCCGTAAGAGGAAATGAAACTTCATCCTCCAGTCCGCTGAAGAAGACAGCAAGAAACGAGAAAGACCGCGAGTGGCAGTTCACATTCTTCGGTCAGTCGACAAAAGAAGCTCTCAACCGCTGTGAAATCCTCGACAGCGATGACCTCACCGTAAAGCTCTATGCAGGATCACGCACCGAGCAGGGCGGAAAGTTCACATCCTTCCACGACGGAATCTCGTTCTATTACACCCGTGTCGATGCCGATGAGGAGAACTTCGTCCTCTCCTGCACGATTACCGTCGACTGGATAAATCCCACTCCGGACGGTCAGGAGGGATTCGGAATCCTCGTTCTCGACTCCATCGGAGAAAAGGGTGTCAGCAGCGTCAACAACTACACCAACAGCGTGGGCCTCATTGCGACGAAGTTCGAAGAGACAGTCAACGGTGTCAAATACTCCGCAAAGGATGCCCTGGGGGCAAGGTTCGTCACAGGAATTACACCTGAGGTGCTTCAGATGGGTGACAGCGGCGTTGCGTCGTACGGAAAGAGTACTGGCCACGCCTACAGCTATGATACCGATGCACTCGTGAAAAGCGGCGACGTCTACCGTCTCACAGTTAAGAAGGACAACACAGGCTACCACTGTTACTACTCCGTTCCCGAAGAGGAAAGAGAATGGGTAACGGACGAGAACGGCGAATATATAAGGGCAGCATACCCCGAGGAGTTCACGCTCTACGGGCCGGAAAATCTTACTCAGATAGATAAGGACTACGTCTACGTCGGCTTTGCCGCGGCAAGATGGGCTGAAGTCACCGTTTCCGACATAGAGTTCACGGTGACGGACCCGGAGACGGATCCGCCGAAGGAAGAGGAAAAGGCAGAGCTTGTTCCTCTCACGACAAGCATCAAGTCCCCATCCGGCTTCTGGACTACGGATTACCCGTTTGTGTTCAATGCGAATGCAGACGGAGTCCTCACTGTAAAGGAAAGCGGAACAAGCCACTATTACATAAAGAACCAGAGGATTGAGGCGAACACGGATTACAGAGAGACCATCAGTCTTATCGACACATCCTCGCGTCTCTACATTCTCTTCACACCCGACTCCTCCTATAAACCCGGAGAAAACGCAACGATGGCACAGTACAACGAAGAGACAGCCCGGTACGAAGAAGACTACAGCGACAGCGTCACATACAGGAGTGTTACGGTAAGGGCAATCGATGGTGATACCATTTACTGTGCGCCGAACGGCTTCGGCTTCAATGAAGGCACTTACGATAGTCCGGTAGACATCTATTCGGCTCTCCTTTATTCCAGTCCCGGTCAGACAATCGTCCTCAAGGAAGGCACCTACAACATCGGTAAGCAGCTTGTGATTGAAAGAGGCAACAGCGGAACGGAGGAAAAGATAAAGACGCTGCGAAGTGAAGACGGAAAGAGAGCGGTTCTCAGATTCAGCAGAACGGCCCAGAAGGGCGGCTTCGTGATCTGGGGTGACTGGTGGAGAGTGGAGAACATCGACATCACGAATACCCCCGACGGATCGAAGGGACTGCAGGTTGCAGGCTCATACAATGTCATCTCGCACGTGAACGCATACAGTAACGGCGACACCGGTATCCAGATAAGCGGAACTTCGAGCGACACTTTCCCCTACTGGCCTCACGACAACAGAATCGAGTTCTGTGTTTCTCACGATAACTGTGACATTGCACAGAACAACGCAGACGGCTTTGCCGCGAAGCTCACATGCGGAAACGGCAACTTATTCTACGGATGCATAGCATATTCAAACATCGACGACGGCTGGGATCTCTACTCGAAAATCGAGTCCGGTCCCATCGGAGAAGTTCTCATCGACTCATGCATAGCATACCGCAACGGCAGTCTCTCCGACGGAAGCGGCTCTGGGGACGGCAACGGCTTCAAGCTCGGCGGTGACGGAATAGCCGTCAACCACAGGATCGTGAACTCTCTCTCGTTCCTGAATACGGCAAACGGTCTCACAAGCAACTCCAATCCGACGCTGACGATAGAGAACTGCACACTCTACAGTAACGGTAACCGCAACCTCACTCTCTACGGTAAGGGAAGCGGAGAGAGAAGCTATTCTGTTTCCAATCTGCTTTCGGTCTCGGGAACACTCTCCGACGATATAAAGGAAGCGGGAAACATCGGAAGTGATGACAACTACTTCTGCAACGGCAACACGGGAGTCAACCTCAGCGGTGAAAGAATCGGGAAGGAAATATTCACTTCGACCGACCTCTCTCTTCTGCCGTTCACAATCGGCGAGGACGGAATCGAGACAAATACGTTCCTCAGTCAGGATACGCCATATGGCGCCCACATCTGAGATGGATGAGGAAGCTCCGGCTTCCTCATTTTTCTTTCTCATTCATTAAAACTCACACAAGAAAATACAGGATGGGGCCCTTACGATATGGTCTGCGTTCCGTCACACATCCCCTTTTTTCCATGCCGTATCTTTTTCTTCCCTGAAAAGCTTCTCGCTGAAGAGACCGAAGAGATAGTGTCTCCACATTCTCGTGAACGATTCGGGATTGAAGGACGCAGGATCCGTTGAAAGGACCATATACTTTATTCCAAGGTCGTAAAGCCTCCAGAGTGTGTCGACTATTCCGTTTCTGCGGTAGAACTCAACCCTCTTCAGCCTTTCAGAAAGGTTTTCCGCGCCTTCATCCAGGGCCTCCACATCAAGATTGATGTTCTTCCCCTTTCCTTTCTCCCTGATCCACTCAAGAATCGCACTGCCGTAGCCATAGCCGCGCATATCTTCTTTCACAGCAAGATAAAAGACAGAAAAGTTGTCCTCATATTCCACCAAGTAAGCCGTACCGACGAACTTTACTCCGTCACGGAACGACAGAAAATGAGCTCCCCGACGCAAGGAAAGAAGTCTCAAAAGAGGAATCGGGACAAGCTCCTTCGGCGGAAATGCCGTCTTCATGAGACCCACGACATTTCTGCAGTCCCGGCTGAACAGAGTGACAGGGTGAGAAGTCAGCACACGAGAGTCCTCGCAGGGTATTTCTCTTCGAACTCTTCAAGAACCGTCAGGAGGCGCTTATCGAGATAGCGTCTCTTCACTGCTGTCCTCATCGTGAGCGGAACGCCGTAGAATGGCTCCGCTATGCCTCCCGTGATGGCAGCAAGGGTGTCACTGTCACCGCCGACGGAGACTGCAGTACGGATTGCGTCCTCGAATGACGAAGACTCCAGGAATGCCTCTATCGCCTGGGGAACGGTCTCCCGGCATGTTTCGTTGAAGAGATACGTATCCCTTATGGAATCGATGGTGAAATCGAGCGGATAGTAGTTGTCTTCCACATATTTTCTGATTTCGTTCTTCGTCTTCCCCTCTTTTGCCATATAGCCGCAGACGGCTGCAGCCTCTGCTCCCCTTAATCCTTCCGGGTGGTTGTGGCTCACTTCAGTGACGATACGGGAGAGAAGCTTCACTTCCTCGAGTGACGAAGATGCATACGGGATGGCACTGACTCTCATCGCCGCCCCGTTTCCCCAGCTGGAATAAGGCTTCGCCTCCGCTCCGAAGATAAAACTGAAGAACCTTCCGCCGTACCCGCAGTCGGGATAGCCACAGCCGATTTCCCTCATGCATTTCACAGTATTGCTGCCAAGGACAGAATAATCCTTTCCGCTCATGAGAAGCGCCTTCGCAACAGCGAGGGTCATTACCGTATCATCAGTGAAGAAATCGTGCTCGTGAAAAAATTCGAAATCCTTCTTGCGGTAATTGTCGAATTCGAATCTCGATCCTGCGATATCTCCGATGATGGCACCTATCATACCTTTTCCCCTTTTCCTCTTACCTTTTCGATTGTGTATCTCACTTTCTTTTCAGATTTCTTCCCGTACTCTATTGCCTCTACAGGACAGTACGATATGCATGCCATGCAGTGCGTGCATTTACTTTTCCAGACAGGATGACCATCCTTCAGAATAATGTTACCGAGGGGGCAGAGAGACGCGCATCGGCCGCAGGCTGTGCATTTCTCCCCTGCCCTGAAAGACGATGCCTTGACAAAAATCGGGTAGAAAAGGAAGTTGACTGGGCCGCTCATAATCCTATCGACAAGCGTGACATTCTTATCACTGAAAGAACCCTTCTCCCTTATGACAGAGGCAATCTTCTCTATATAGCCGTCGGCTCTATCCACAATTCTCTCTGCCTTTTCGGGAGTGGGAGAATTGAACATGGCAATGTAGTTCTCGGGCATTATGAGCTTCACGGTTCCCCTGTACACGAAGCCTTTCTTCTTTGAGAGCTTTCTGTTGTAGTACCCGGCATTGTGGATGCTGTCACCGCATGTCATCACGAAGTATGTATCCCTGACACCAGAGAAGGAGCTCTCCTCTATCCAGTCACGAACAATGCGCGGCAGGTGCCATGCGTATGTCGGAGTGACAATGACAAGACGATCCTTCACCGTAAGACGGCCGAGTGTCCTCTTTTTCAGTGCATCATTCAGGGAAAAGAGTTCATCGTTCAGGAGAGATGAAAGCCTCTGGGCAGTGTATCTGCTGTTTCCTGTTCCGGAGAAATATAGAATCATATCGTCATTATAGACCGGAATACGGAAAGGGAGGAAATCTACTTTGACTTTTTCTGCTTCAGAGCCTGCATTCCGAGAACAAGGAGAACACCGCATATTGCCCCGATCCAGCTGAATGAGGAGAACGAGAGCGCACTCTGCGGCGGCGTGAGAGTTGTCGGACCCATGAAGATAGCGTAGAAGGACCCGACCATCATTCCGACTATCGCATACATAGTCTGGGAGTGGAAGGAATCGAGGCAGAACTTGATGAGCTTGACGACAGTGGCAGCTCCGCATGCGATTCCGAGAACGAAGAAGATAAGAGACGGAACATAGCGCATATCCAGGGAAAGAACAGAGCGCAGGGCATTCATGACAGGCATGTAGGCTCCGAATACGAGAAGCAGCGTTGACCCCGATATTCCAGGAAGGAACATCGCAGATATGGCAATCATTCCTATGAAGAAGAGTCTGATGCCGAGAAGAATGGAGAATGATGAGAGATCCATTGTTCCCGCTGCGGTTCTTCCGTTGAAATACGAGACGAGAACGACAACCAGAGCTCCGACGAGGAACGAGATGACTCCCGACGGGATGTGCTTTTTGAAGCTTTCCTTCTCCTCGATTATCACAAGGGGAATCGAGCCTGCGATGAAGCCGACGAAAAGCGACGATACGACGTAGATATGACTCTCGAAGAGCGATGTCAGCACAAGAACTGCAAGCACCATTCCGATAATCCATCCCAGCCCCAGCCTGATGAGGTAGAGGAAGGCCTTCTTCTTCTCTTCCATCTTTCCGAAGACAAGATCATGAATCGAACCGATGAAGGCATCGTAGAAGCCCATTATGAAGGCAACCGTTCCCCCCGATACTCCGGGGACACTGTCTGCAAGCGCCATGCAGAAACCGTTCAGCATATCTCTAAGCATCTTAATTTCCTTAAAACAGAGAGAATATAACAGAGATACGGAAAAGATTCAGCTAAAGAGATTCACTTCTTCCCCCGTCTGAACGAATAGAGGCCGTCAGTCTTCGAGTAGAAGAGAATCTCCCTCACTCCTTTCATCTTCACTCTTTCCTCCGCATTTTCCTCCGGGTACAGTTTTACAATCTGCACTCTGTCGGACGAGAGTGCTGCAATGAATGAAACATAGCATCTCTTTGTCATCGGATGATGAATGGAAACGAAGTATTCCTCCTCGACGCTGCTGAGAGATACGAAGCTTGCATCATCAACGGCATTCTTCCCGAGTTTTCCCGAGAGCAATGCCGTGACACGAAACGGCGGCTTCTCCCGTCGAGACAATCACGTTTCCGCATACGGGACAAACATAGAAGGATGCCTTCAGCATATTACCCGAGAGACTGCGGTTGCTCACTTCAGCCTTGACGAGAAGCTCCGCTACGGAGACTGAAAAGAGAGAGGCCATCTTCTCGATGAATGTGATATCGGGATAACCCCTTCCCGTCTTCCATTTAGATATCGTGCGGTCGCTGAGATTGAGGGCCGTCGCCATCTCGAGCTGTGTCATCCCCCTCTTCTCCCTAGGGAGCGTATCATCTCTCCCATTCCTTTCTGATCCAACATCCTGTGCCTCCGGAAAAAGTGCAGACCATCGGAGAAAGAGAGTCAGACTACTTATGGTGGAATCACCTCTGAAGAATACCGGAGACGAATCTGACAGGAACGGATGAAAACGGAAGTATACCGGAAGTTCTGCACATTCCTTCTGTGTTCGGATGCACCTGCAGCCATCGGGTAATTCCGAAGCAAAAGGGAGAGGAAGGAAAAATGGGGTCCCTCCTCTCCCCGGACACACCTCTATCTGTCCTCAAACCATACCTTGTACGGTCTGCTCTTTACCTTGAAATGGACACTTCTGTCCGTCCCCTTCGTTCTCCAGACAAGGCCCTCTCTCGGAACGCTCCTGTCGATAAGGCTCATTCCCACGCAGTCTGAGAGTATCATGTCGATATTCTCCGGAAGATGCGCCGTCTCGTAGACAAGGGGAACCATCCTGAGTTCCATCTCCTCCAGAGAAGAGCGGAAATCCTCGAAGCCGTACCTCCTTCCGCTTATGTTCATCATCCCGTAGAAGCAGATATCTGCCTTATTGAGATGATAAATATTCTTCTGAATACCGGGGCCTATGCATTCTCCCTGGAGCACGAGATTATCGAGATTATGAGATTCTGCGTACGCCTTCATCTTTTGTCTGAGAGAGTTGTTTTCTGCCGCATCTGCCCAGAAGCCGCCGTCGACCTCCCAGTTATGGGAATAGACGTGGAAGGAGTCATCCTCCTTTCTGTATATCCATGTACCCGCAGCCCCCTCAACTTTCTCCGTCACATAGAATTCAAGGTCCTTCCAGTCATTCCAGCAGCCGTAGACGGATTCGATGTTGTCCTCATCGGACTTAGGGACAAGAGGAGGATAGGAGCCGACCTTGCTTGAAGGCCCGGACTCCTCTGGAGGAAGATAGGGCCTTATGCCGAGGTCCTCCGTGACAATGTCACCGACAGAGTATTCCCTGTCCCCGGGAAGTATGGAAAGCGGCATTACAAGCCCTTCGGAGATGACGCCTCCCATCTTCATCGGCTTTATGTGATAGCCGTCGAGCTTCCTGTTGAAGCACCGTTTCCTGAGGAAATCGAATGCTTCATTCGTTGACGGAAGGATGGAGTCGTAGAAGATATAGACAACCTTTTCTCCCACACTGAAATCCTTTGTCACTATGGTGTCGTAGTTCTCGACACGGGCAAGTACGATTCTGTCCTTTCCCTCGATGGGTCTGATGGACTGAATTACCGAAACTTTGGCAAGATCATGCATAGTCTGCCTCCTCTGTGTTTATTGTCTTTCATCCCCCATAGGGGGGACTTGAATCACTGAATGAAAAGTCAGGGTAGCTGTGTCAGAGTGATTTACTCAGATCTAAAGGCATAGTCAGCCTCTCCGGGAGGAAAAGGCACGGCAGGATACTTCTGCTCTGTCTGATACTGTCTGTCATTCTTTCCTCCTTTTCTCTATGCGGGGTTCTGTTCTTTCTTATGCAATATTTTACCGCAGAAGGAAGCGGTAATCATCAGAAAGACGATAAATTTCAGTGTCAAAACCATACGAAAACGGGACAAATCCCGAAAAGGTAATTATTTTCGGGGCAAGGGGAAAATGACATTCTTCTCACGCTGCAGGTAGTCGCAATAAGACAGAATACGTGAAGAAGCAGGATAACCGAGAACGGGGATGAAATCGGGAATGAGGTCGACGGGAGAAAGAGCATACGCGGCAGCGACGAATGCACTCACCTTTCATAGGAGCGGGGTTCTGCTGTCCCTGAGGGCAATGAAGAGCAAGCGGATATCTCCCCTGCTCTTTGCGTTTCATGAGAATATGATACTCACGTTGCCGTGTAGGGCAATACGGATGACGCCGACGAGGATGAGATGGAGGGGATAATAAAGATAGAAGAACCATTTCATCCCTTTCCAGGAACCTCTCTCCCCGTTATAACGACGGAGAAAGAAAATGGAGAGGAACGTGAACATCTGCAATACCCCGTATATTCTGTCAAGGAAGAAAAAGTAGACAGCGGCATAGAGAAACGTCCAGAAGATGATATCCACGCTCTGCTTTTTCATATCAGAGCGGTGGGTATACAGAAAGAGCGGTGCCATCACTGCAACACTTGACCAGTCAGAAGGAAAGCCCAGGACGTTGACGAGGATGATGAAGGGAATCCGTACCCAGTCTCTTTTTTCCTTCTCGAGTACGAACACGGAGAGAGCCGCAAGAAAGAGCGACCACATCACACTCGTACGGTTGAAAAGACTTCCCGCGAAGGGATAGATGTCAATCCCGAATGCAAAGCAGTACGCAAAGTGTGATATTACAGCAAAGACAAAAAGCCGCAGGAGATACTTCTTCCTGTCACGGGTATAGTGACAGCCTTCGGAGATGAAGAACCACATTATCGGGGCGGTGATACGTCCGATTATGTGAAGAAGGAGAACATACCAGGTTCTGCCAAGCCCGGGAAAGAAGGCCCAGGTAAGGTGATCGACTGTCATGGCAAGGATTGCGATGAACTTGAGGGCGTTGCCGCTGAGGCCCTTTCTCTCTGTCATCATATTCTCTTTCATCTGAAACTCTTCCACAGCGCATATTCTAACGAAGGGGAATACGGATAATCAACTCGTTGTTTTCATTCGATACATGGAAGAAGTTAAACGCTTCCTTTTTCCCATGACTAAAAAGCTCATCGGGGACACCAACCATTACAGAGAACTCCATGACTGAGACTCAGGCATTGAGAAATGCCTATGATAGAGCATCATTCCCATTCTTTTTTACAGAATCAAATCAGTCTTTTCATTTTCTTCCGACCTTTCTCACAAGCATTTCATGCATGACTATCATCAGAAGAAGGAAAAGAGCAAGGTAATATGGAAGAAGCGCAACCGAAATGTGCCGGGCAAGAAGGCCGAAAAGCGGAGGCATGAGGCATGTTCCGACATATGCAGACGCCATCTGGATGCCGATTATGGCCTGTGACTTATCAGCTCCGAAGTGGGATGGAGTCGAATGTATGAGGCTCGGATAAACAGGTGCACAGCCCAGTCCTATCATTACAAACCCAACTAATGATACAGTCGAAGAGAAAGGAAGGAGAAGTATTATAACACCGAGAGAAGTGATTACCTCTCCCATTCTCACCATCTGGGTATCATCAAGCTTCATCGTTATGAAACCGCAGAATACCCTTCCTATTGTTATGCCGATGAAGAACGAAGAGGCAAACGATGCCGCCCTCTCAGCCGGAACGCCCTTGTAAAGAGTAAGAAACGAGGAAGCCCAGAGTCCCGTCGTCTGCTCGAGGGCACAGTAGCAGAAGAAGCAGAGAAGAATCTCCCTTACTCCCTTCGTGGAGAGTATCTCGCGGAATGTGAGAGGCTTTGCCGCACGATTTCCATCATCTTCACTGCTTTCCCTCTTCCAGAGAGGAAGAGAAAAAAAGAGTATTGCACTCAGCACTATCTGCATTACAGATATCGTTCTGTAGCCACCCTTCCAGGTTCCGCCAAGCGTCATCACAGTCCCCATTATCGAGGGACCGACCGATGCCCCCACTCCCCACATTGAGTGCAGCCACGACATGTGCCTGCTCCTGTAGTGGAGTGCAACATAGTTGTTAAGTGCTGCATCGACACTCCCCGCACCGAGGCCGTAGGGAACTGCCCAGAGGCAGAGAGAGATGAATGAGGAGCTTATGGAGAAGCCGAAGAGAGCAGCGGCCGTCATCAGAACACTGAATGCTGTAACCTTCCCCGCCCCCAGACGCCTTGTCAGTCTGTCACTCGAGAGACTCGAAACTATTGTGCCCAGTGCGATGATGAACGAGATTATCCCGGCATACGAGACAGGCACTCCGAGAGAGGGATACATCTTCGGCCATGCCGAGCCCAGAAGAGAATCCGGAAGTCCGAGTGATATGAACGAAAGATAGATTATGACAAGGAGAAGATTGAACATTGACAATTCCTTTACTGACTGTTTAAATAATATCGACAGATATAAGATTATAGCAAATAAGATATCGCCGAATTATGTAACAAAAACGACAGGATAATATATGAGTCTTCAGAAATGCTTAATCAGGACAAACAGGGACATGCGCGAGATCCAGGCCCACGGCACTCTGGACTTTCCGTCTGCCGTCTACTACTCCGAAAGAGGAAACACCTCTCCCGATGCCGTTTCATGGCACTGGCATGAGGAATTCGAGATACTCTACATAAAGGAGGGACAGTGCAGGGTCCAGGTTCCGGGGGAAGAATACACACTAAAGGAAGAAGATACTGCCGTCATCAACTCCAATACCCTCCACTATATAGTAGGTGATCCGTTCTTCAAGCTCGAATCCTTCGTCTTCTCTCCTCTTCTCCTCACGGGAACGGCTGATTCTGCATTCTCGAGGAAATACATACGTCCCGTAATCGATTCGGCCTTCAAGATCTGGATAACGAAGCACGAATGCGACAGAGAGTCCTTCAGAAAGGCATACGAAGCCCAGAAAGACGAAAGCTTTGCATACGAGTTCACCGTGAGGGAGAATCTGTCCCGCATTATGCTCTCTCTCTATCATGATAAGGAAGACACCCTCACACTTTCCCCGGCAGCAAAGGATGCGGATTCGGAGAGAATCGAGAAGATGCTTGACTTCATCCACACTCACTACAGTGAGAACATAACACTTGAAGACATAGCATCAAGCGCAGTTCTCAGCACACGAGAAGCCCTTCGCTGCTTTGGTCGCACAATTTCCGACACGCCTATCCAGTACCTTCTGAAATACCGTCTGATGCAGAGCGCATCACTTCTGAAGAACAGCCCTGCACTCTCCATCGCCGAAATAACTTCCCTCTGCGGCTTTGACTATCCCTGCTACTTTTCCAAGCAGTTCAGACGCTTCTATCAGTGTACACCGAAGGAATACAGGAACAGCTGATAAAAGTGTCCTGGAATTGACTATATCAGGGCAAGGCGACATAAGAAGAGGAAGTTCATCCATGAAGACACAGGAACTCTCGTGTATCCGTTTTTAATTACAGGACCACTCTTTCAATGTTCTTCTCCTGTACCATCGGCGATGAAACATAAAAGATTTCGGTGAAACAATCACTTTCCGGATTCTCGGTTTTCATCACCAGGTTTAAGTTTTCTGATGAAGGATGTGTTCATGGTATCATGCTGCACGGATGATGGCTTTTCTATTCTCCCGAAGCCGAGGGATATGTATACATCTTCACGGCAGTGCGTCTCGATATAGAGCTTCCTGTAACCCAGTCTCACAGCTTCCTTCTCAGCTGCGGCTGCAAGGAGCTTTCCGTATCCCTTACCCTTCACTCCGTCCGAGAGGTATTGTTTCTGCATTTCGGCAGTATGAGGGAATGTATTGAATTCGGCAACGCCGACACCTCCCCTAACCCGGCCGTTCTCTTCCTGAATGAGATAGCTTCTCTTGTCGGGAAAGGCATTGCAGAAGGAAGAGAGACGGTCGAGTTCAGGATCGAAGTATGCCGCTTTCGGGATATCGAGATGATGAATGACGAAGGCTTATCTGATAATCCGGGCGAGCGCTCTGTCATCTTCCGCTTTATGGGACGCACTCTCATCATTTCCTCCCTTTTTCGCTCAGAAGAGCGGAAAGCATGATGAGTACAGCTCCGATGATACCCCATGCTGTCAGAGTCTCCCCCAGCACCAGGGCCGAAAGGATGAGGGCAAAGACAGGGTCTATGTAGCTTATGACGGCTATCGACTGTGCCCTGAGGCCCTTCATGGAGCCGAAATACATTGCGTATGCAATACCGGTATGCACTATACCGACAATGAGAACCATCAGTACCGATTCTGCACTCAGTGAAACAGAGGAGATATCTTCTGTGAGGAGAATGTATGGAACAACTGTGAAGGATGCGGCAAAGAGCTGTATCATTGTCCTCTGATACGCATCCTCAACGCTGATTTTCTTGTTGAGGATTATGACTGACGCATAGAGAGCCGCAGCTCCGAGGCCGTAGAGGATTCCCGTCATGTCGCTCCTGTCTATTCCTCCGCCGTCCGCCATTCCCGATATCAGGAACATGCCGACTACGGCGAAAAAGGCACATATGAGCTTCTTCGGCGTGAGTTTCTCCTTCAGGAAAAAAGGCGAAACAAGTATGACGATTGTCGGCTGCATATAATAGCACATCGTGGCAACCGACACAGTCGTGTAGTTGTAGCTTTCAAAGAGGAAGATCCAGTTGAGGCCGATCAGTGCCCCGGTGATTATGAGGAGAATCAGATTCTTCTTTCCCACTCTCTCCTTCTTTCTGTGAGTGAGATGCATGAAAACGAGAAGGCAGAGACCTCCCAGTATTCCCCTGGAGAATGCAAGAAGAGCGGAAGAAAGCGGTATATAGCGGCGGAAGATTCCGATTGTTCCGAATATGAGCATTGACGTAATGCTCATGAGGTAGGATCTGTTCATAGTGCCATTCTTCTTTGTTGCATTTATTTTTTCAATACATATTCCGGAAATCTGTAATTCCTGTTTTCTGCCGTTTACGGATGATGTATTCTTGTCTTATGAAAGACAGAGCACTCATTACTTCAACAGCGGAAAAGATGATTGCCTTTTCAAAGGGCAACACAGGGGACATAAACCACTTTCTCAAAGTATGGTCATATACAAGAACGATAGCACTCGGAGAGGGATTGGATGAACATGCACTCTTCGTTCTCGAACTGACGGCAATCGTTCACGATATCTCATGCCCGCTCTGCAGGGAAAAATACGGCAATACAGACGGAAAGCATCAGGAAGAGGAGAGTCCGGCACTCATCTCGTCATTCTTCTCCTCTCTTGATGTGAGAAAAGAGGATGTCGAACGGATCTCCTTTCTCGTCAGCCGGCATCACACATACACCGACGTGAACGCTCCCGACTGGCAGATTCTTCTCGAAGCGGATTATCTTGTCAACGCCGACGAGAGAGGCGACAAAGAGGAGACAATAAGATCAATGCGGGAAAAGGTCTTCAGAACGGAGACGGGAAAGAGACTTCTCGAGAGTATCTATCTCGATAAAAGTTCACTGTAAATCTCCCTGTCTTCATCCCTGAAGACATTGAAGATAACCTTCTTTATCGAGGAGTCTTCCCCCAGATAATCTTCAACAGTCTTCACGGCAATCTCTGCCGCACGCTTCTGGGGGAAAGAGAAGACACCTGTCGAGATACAGCAGAAGGCGATGCTTCTGACGCCGTTCTCTTCAGCCGACTTCAGACACGCTCTGTAGCATGAAGCAAGTTTCTCCTCGTCAAGCGGTGTCACATCGCCCATAATAATGGGTCCCACCGTGTGGATTACATACCTTGAAGGAAGATTGTAGGCGGGAGTTATCTTCGCTTTTCCCGCCGGTTCGGGAATCCCCTGGGCAATCATCAGTTCGGCGCACTTCAGCCTCAGCTGTATGCCGGCGTAGGTATGAATGCAGTTGTCTATGCACCTGTGATTCGGATTGTAGCATCCCGTCATTCTGCTGTTTGCGGCATTGACGATGGCGTCGCACTTCAAAAGCGTTATATCTCCCTGCCAGAGCGTTATCCCATTTCTGATTTCAGGTAGGAGTGATGCATCGACTATACCCTTCTTCTCTATCTCTTCCTTCAGATATTCATCCTGGACAGCGAGAAAACCGGGACTGATTTCCTTCGCCTTTCTTATATTCATGAGCGCTCTCAGGAGCTGTTTCTGCTTCTCTGCGGATCCGGGAATACATCCCTCTGTGTATTCGTTCCTCTCTTCAAGAAGTGCTTTTATAAGATAAATTCTTCTTTCGCTCTGGGTCATATTAATCCTCCATTCACTTTCCCGGGAGGCATAACGATTATCCTCCTGTCTGACATCGGCTCCGTAAACGCCCATCAGGGCGGAGAATGCCTTTCCGACTTCCCGGGGGATATCGCCATAGGCAATCCAGGCCCTCCCCTTCGGGCCGTAGCCGTTCTCATCATCCCTGAGGCGGGGTATCTCGCTTTATGTAGCGGTCCATGCTCAATATTTCATGAACAACTCTGAGATTCTCAGTGTAGATACAACAGATGTCCTGTAGGACGAATAGCTGATGATGAGACTATCCTTATCGGCAGACTTACGCAATACCGCATCCATTCATCTCTCCATCGTTGCTGTTGAGTCAGAATTACACTCCTGTGGGGAATATTCTTTCTTCCGAGAAGCTCAATGAGGTAAGTGATGCTGCTGTTGCAGTTCGTGGACTATTTTTCAGGAAAGTCGCCTTCACAGCATAGAGATGTGAGATGTATTCTGCATAGCACTCCGCTTCGGTAGAATCGGAGGTCTCTATCTCGGGATATTCCTCATTCATCCTGCGTCTGAGAGTATCTGTCGTATGTCCTTCTCCTTCGACGATGATATACAGCATTTCATCCCCACCCAGGAGTATCGAGCCTCCGAAGACTACTGACATCGGCCTCAATGATACCGTACTTCTCATAGAGGGATTCTGGAGTGAGTGACGGTATGTCCCTTACACCGAGACAGGAGGCAGGTATGTCCAGATTCCGGGCGGTATTCTCAGGATTCATGTTTCCTCCTTTCCCGATTCATCAGCTTCAGCTATGACTCTCGCCGGTATTCCCGTTATTCCCCTGACCTTCAGAGGATATGTATTCACCATGACTTTCTTCTTCCCGACAAGAGAAGAAAGATTACAGAGATTCTCGACTACAAAGCATCCCCTGTCTGCAGCCCTCTGGTCTTGCGGGGTGTGCTCCTTTCCTCTCCTTATTCCGCAGAAGTCTATTCCGATGATTGCCACTCCCTTATCAAGAAGAGCATCGATGAGAGCGAAAGAAAGCTCGGGGTGCTCCCTGAAATATGCTCTTTCCCCGTACGGAACTCTTTCGATGAAATCTGTGCAGAAGAGGACGGCCATCCCCTTCTTCACTTTCTCCATATCTACATCGCTTATCTCTATATCCCTCTCCCGGATACTGCGGCAGTCAAAGACAACCCCGTTCAGTCTTGTATACTCAAGAGGAAATGTCCTGTCCATCACATCGAAATGTGTGCCTATGTGACCCGAAAGAGCCTTGCTTTCATTATTTCCGGCCGTGTGTATCATATCAGGAGTAATCTCAAGTGTTATGTCGTAAAGCATCCTATAGTCTCCGTCGTGTGAACATTCTACAACAGAAGAGAAGAAAACATGTCGAGTTTTTTCCTTTCTCTGCTACAATTGAGAAAGAATGACAGAAAATGAAATACTCGAATTCATAAGAGATAACGAACCGCATCCCCTTCACGATGCTGCGAAAAGCAGCACACTTGACGAGTTTCTCGAAAAGGAGAAGAACGAGTCTTTCTCCGAGATGCTCTTCCGTCTCATCAGGGAAAAGGAAGTTAGCGAAGTCGAAGTCTACAGGAAAGCGGGACTCACGCCCCAGCACTTCTCGAAGATAAGAAGCCGCAGAGACTATCAGCCGACAAAGGAGACGGCACTCGCGCTCTCCATTGCCCTCTCTCTGACACTAGACGAGACAAAGGACCTCTTAAGGACTGCAGGACTCGCATTCACCCATGCTGACAGAAGAGACATCGTCGTCGAGTATTTCATAATCAACGGAAAATGGGACATTTTCCTCATCAACGAGACACTCGACTCCCTTTCTCTACCGCTGCTCTGAAAATGTAGCCTCCCGGGCTAACACACGCTTTCATTTTCTTTCTAAAGTAATGGCGTAAAGAAGAAAAAGAAAACTCAAAGGGAGGTTCCCATTATGATATACACAGATCTCACAAGAAAGGCTCTCCAGATATCTTTCGAGGCACACAAAAACCAGAAGGACAAGGCAGGCGTTCCATACGTCTTTCATCCATATGAGGTGGCATCCCGTCAGACGAACGAATATGCTGCAGCCGCCGCTCTCCTCCACGACACTCTTGAGGACACCTCCGTCACCGTGAAGGACCTTGAAGACGCCTTAATTCCCCGTCCCGTCATCGAAGCCGTCATTCTTCTCACCCATACTCCCGAAGAGCCTTATCTGGACTACGTGAGGAGAATCAGGACAAACCCGATTGCCCGTTCTGTCAAGATTGCTGACCTCAGACACAACTCGGATGCAACAAGGATGGCACAGCCTTCCCCCGGATGGAAAGAGAAGAGAAAACTCTACGAAAAAGCGCTCGCCATTCTCGAGAAATAGGAAAAGTGTATTTTTTTATATGCTGAAATGATGGAAAAATGTATTTTTTAACCTTTCCAAAATACGGAAAAGTGTTCCGACTTGCTTTTAGACAGGAAAAAGTGTATATTTCAGACACAGGAAAATATGGAAAAGTGTTTTTTTCACATCTTTAAATTTACGGAAAAGTGTGCTGAAAAATGTTCAGAAAGATAAAAAGCTATATAATGGAACAACTTAAATCAGAGTCTGAAAAAATACTTCTGATAGATGGGGCAAGGCAGGTCGTTATGTGCAGTGAAACGTTATGTTAAGTCTCACCGCACAAATCCTTGAATACTA
>CAVFYD010000036.1:0-21017 GCA_963626615.1 Sphaerochaetaceae bacterium | reverse complement strand
TTGTACTAGTCAATAGAAGTAGACTGTACATTTTCATGAGGGAACTGGAAATTGAAAAAAGCTGTATTTCTGCTATCATGTTGTCGGAGTAAACGATGAAAAAATTTGATCCTCTTCTTCTTGTACTCGTTATTGTTGTCGGCATCTTCTCGTATTTTGCAGCATTCAGGGGAGAGGTGCACATCTGGATGATTCCCATCCTCATCATCCTAACTGCCGTCTGGTATGTCTGCACGGCCGTTGTCACGAGAGGTATGATAAAGAAGAACAGGAAAAGCGAGGATTTCTTCTTTTCGAGAGGCGGTCTAGTCTCCGAGAATGGGACGGAACTCATCTCTGGAGCTCTCGTCGTTACGGGAAGCGAAATCGTATTTTACCGCCGTAAGCGTTACCTCGGCGGCGTCATGCCCATCTGGTCGGCTTTCACTTCTCAGATTGAGTCGTATTCACTTGAAAAAGTCGATGACAAACACGACGGAGTCATCTTTTCTCTCAACAATTCTGACGACAAAGTCAAGATTGCATCGAAGAGTCTCAAAAAGAGCGAGGAGGAGTTCAGAAAAGCCCTCGGGTGGTGAAAAAGGGCCAAAAGTGTCACTTTTCTGGCCAAATTTTACAATTCAAATCTGAAACAATATAGTCATGAAGAAGTTCGTGACTATTTTTTTAACCCTGTTTACAGCCCTTTCGCTCTCTGCATTTTCCGTCAGTGCAGGCGCTGACCTGCGCTCCTTTGACGCCTTCTTCCTCGACGGGATGAGAATCGACACCGAGGTTAAAATCGGGCTTGATTCCTTCGATATTGTCATCCCAGTTAGGTATGGAAATTGTAATGATTATGACCTTTCTCTCATCGAGACCGGAATCCTCGTTTCCGTCCACCCATGGGAGGGACTGGGACTCTTTGCAGAGGCCTCTCTTGTGAAGGTCGGATATCTCTGGGGACTTTATGCCCCCGACGAGGGACTCTATTTTGCGGCAGAGGGGTCTGTGGGCTGGGATTTCGTCTTCGGCCATTTCTACATAAGGCCGAAGTACACGTACCGCTCCTCCCTTAGCGGGGAGGATGTGAAGGAGGCGAGGATAAAGAGCATTCCTCAGTTCTCCGAGTCAAGAATCAGTCTTCTCATCGGAATTACATTTGGAGGTAATAAATGAAGAAAGCAACACTTATCAACAGAGTTGTCGGCTGGGCATCTGTCATTCTGATGCTCTTTTCATCCTGTTCCCCTGCACTCACGTCTCAGACGAAAGTCAGAAAGAGTGTTCTTATGAGCGAGAGTGCGAGGATGATTGACGAGTACTACGAGGAGGTAAGAGAGGTACTCATCAGCGAGGGAGAATACTCCGAAGAGGAGATAGCCTCTTACGGCACACTGACGGGTGAGGAGATCACGCGTGCCCTCGAGGGAGAGGAAGACGGCGAGAAGTATCTCGAGTTTCTGTATCTGGCGGAGAATGCAACGGACCCGGATGACGTGATAAATGCAGCCGGAGAGTTCCTCACCGATGAGCAGTTGACGGATCTGAGAACAAAGGCTGCCGACATCGAGACACATTTTGCGGAGGAAGGGGAGAGAATCGCGAGAGCGCTCAATCCCTCTGACAAGGAGGAGTTCTACAAGGACCTGAGATCCCTCACCGTGAAGTCTGTCGTTCTTCTTACCGCTGCCGTGGTCTATGCCATCATCCCGAAGGTGGTGTTCTGGGGCAAGGTGAGTGCGGCAACTGCAGTCTCGGTTGCTGCCGGCATCGTCGCGAGCACAATCATCACGATAATCGAATGGTCAGATAAGGATCTGCAGCATGACGAGAATGCCTTCAAGGACTGGCTTGACAACGTCACAAGCGAGCCTGTTGCGGCCTGGGCTCTGGCGCAGGGCGTAATCACGACGCAGACTGCAGCAGGAACTACTCCTGTCGTCGCAGCTCTGATTCTTGCGGTCTTCGCAATCTATCAGATAACTGACAGCACAAAGAAGATTCTCAAGAATTACAACTGGAAAACCTGATTTCAGATTCTCATTTCCGCCGTCATTTGGATATAATGAAAAGTACCAGTGAACGTCTGACGGGTTAAGAGTACGCATGACTCTGGTGGCGGCGGAACGGGAATTTATCCTTCCGCCCGGAAAAGAATGATTAAGGAAGGAAAACTCGATGCTTGTTTTCAACGAATCTCTCAGGAAAAGGTTTATAGGGTACACAGTCTACGACACGATGTCGGATGCCGGGAATGCGGCGAAGGTACGTCCTTCGACTCCCGGTCAGGAAGTCCTGCTTCTGGCTCTTAAGAAGGAACTCGAGGAAATGGGGCTTGAGACATACTACGGAGAAGAGAAGGTCGTCATGGGAACGCTCAAGGGTAACAGCGGTACAAAGACTGTCGGTTTCATGGCCCACGTCGACACTGCCTCCGACTGTGAGGGCAACGGTGTCAGGGCAAAGGTCTGGGAGAACTATGACGGCGGAAAAATCGTTCTTGACGGCGGTACGGTTCTCGATCCCGGGACTGACAGGGACCTTCTCCTCTATAAGGGCGGGGAGATCATAACAAGTGACGGAACAACGCTTCTGGGTTCCGATGACAAGGCCGGAGTCGCCATCATAATGGAGACGCTGAGGTATTTCGTATCGAATCCGGAGGTGAAGAGACCTTCCATCGAAGTATATTTCACTCCCGATGAGGAGACGGGATGCGGCATGGACCGTTTCCCGCACGAGAGAATGAAGAGCACATGCTGCTATACAGTCGACGGAGGACCGGAGGGCCAGCTCGAGACGGAGTGCTTCAACGCGGCATCGGTCTTCATCAGAATACACGGAGTATCTATACACCTCGGAGATGCAAGGGGAAAGCTTGTCAATGCAGTGACAGTCGGCTCTAAGATCGTCTCCATGCTGCCTCAGGCGGAGAGCCCGGAGGCAACGGACGGCCGCTACGGCTACTACTGTCCGTACTCCTTCAAGGGAGGTACGGCGGAAGCGGAACTCATGGTCGTCATCAGGGACTTTGACAGAGAGAAGTTCGAAGCGAGAATAAGGAATACCGAGAGTATTGCAAAGACCGTTGGCAATGCATACGGCGCTGAAGTCGAAATCGAAACGAAGATTTCCTACCGCAACATGGTCGAGGCCAACAGAAACGACCCGTCTTCGACAGAGGCCGTCTATGCTGCAGCTGAGAAGCTCGGCCTGGAGCTTCATGATGAACTCATCAGAGGCGGTACGGACGGTGCAAGACTTGCAGAGACCGGTGTTGCCGCACCCAACCTTTTCACAGGCGGCCATAACCTCCACTCAAAGAGCGAATGGGTGGCTCTGGATGCCATGAACAGAAGCACTAACCTCTGTATAGGAATTGCACAGTACTGGAGTGAAAAATAACCTGAAGTGAAGAAGTTCCTCTGTTTTCTTATTCTTCTGATTGCCCTGATACCGCTTTTTTCGTCAGTCGTGTTTTCGTCTGACATCCCCGATGATGTCCAAAAAAGGCTTGAAAAAGCGATTGTCGAAGCTGTCGGAGACCGCGAAGAAACAGAGGTGACTGCAGATAGTTATTCATCTTCGGATGATGTTCTCTCGTTCACTCTTTCATATTCGGGAAAGAGCGTGAATGTTACCACTCCGTCTGAATATCTCGAGTCTGAGATAAAGGCTGTCTTCTTCTATGACGAGACCCTCTTCTGCGAAGGGGAGAGACTTGACTACATATACCGCTCGTCATTCTCGTCTGTGACACTCGATGGTGCAAGGAGAGGGCAGAACTACGCACTCAGGGGAAACAGCGGAAAGACGGAGGCACTCTTCATTGTTGACAGAGTGTATGAGGATGCCGTGACACTGAAGCCGTACTTCCTTTCGTCTCCGCTTCCGGGAATGAAACTTGAGAGGATAAACGATTTTTCGCTTTCCCTCAGAGCCCTGTCTTCATTCAGGTTCACCGGCTTCGGCGGCTCTCTTTCTCTCTACTATTCCACATTCTGCTATCCTGTGACGCCGTTTGTCAGCATTGCGGTAATCATGGACGGAAAGACGGCGTACCACATCGATGCCGGGCTTTCCGCTTCATTCTCCCTTTCCTCTGTCTGGCCGGCGGTTCCTGTCGTGAAGAATCTCTCCATCGAGGGAGAGTTTGCCCTGGGGGCAGCATACAACGGTTCATTCGGACTCTCGAGTGAATACGGCCTTGCTCTCAGATGGACATTCAGCCGTGTATTTTCCGCTGCAGTCGGAATCACGGGATACAGCGGAAATGATTACATCTCTCTGACGGTGGGAGGAAAGCTGTGAGAAAACTTCTTCCGATTATTCTTGCCCTTCTTCTTACAGTTTCGTGTTCGACGCTCCGTGACTCGGAGAGACCCTCCTGGGTCGACAATCCTCCCTCTTCGCTTCTCTCGACAGTGATAGTCGGAAGCGGAGAAGGGGAAAGTGAGGCAGAGGCTGACAGGAGCGCATACATCTCTATCCTTTCCTCCATCAGCGAGAAGGCAGGAGTCGACTATACGGAAAAATATTATGAGGAGCTCTCCTCCAGAGATATGATCTCCTCCTTCGATACCGTCATCACGACGAAATACCGCACCGAAGTGGAAGGGGTGTATTACTCCTATATGCTTTCCACTACAGACACGCTTCTTCTCGAGGAGACTGCAGCGGATGACTACTCTGTTCTTTCCGAACGCGAGGAGAGGGTGAAGAACAAGGTCGACGCGTCTCTTTCATACTACAGGGACAACAAGGACGTGAAGGCCATCAACGCCCTCCTTGAGGCCATTGAGATAACCCTTGAGGGCGAGATCGTGAATGCCGATTATTCAACTGATGTTCTCATCTCCAGGCTCGAGAAGTACACAAGTCAGATCGAATTCGAATTCCTCGACAGAAAAGAGAAGAAGACTGGCGGGGAAATAGGATTCAGAATCTACCGCAACAAGGGTATCATGCATCCCTCCGTCGAGAATGCCGACGTTATCGTGATGTATCCGTCTCTCAGTGCAACGGGAGAGGTTATCACTCTTCCCTACGACGCCGAGTCCGACGAAGACGGAATAGTCATTGTCAACAGGACGAATGCCTATTCACTCAAGAAAGGAACGATGAGCGTTACCATAGCTGTTGATGAGGATGTCATCAGAAGGATAGACAAAAAGGGAGGAGAGTCGCTTCTTTCTTCATTCAAGTCTCTTCTTTCATCCAAGGTCTTCTCTGCGGAATACAGTGAGAGCGAAACCTATGCCCCTGGCGAAGCTGTCATAGCACTTGCACTCTACGGCTATGACGGCGGCAGGATAGAGATAGAGCACGCCTGTGATGTAGTATCGGAAATGTGTCACTCTCTCGCCATCGGCAGCGTGGAAATAGTCGAAGCGGAAGGCGAGGACGAGGAGGAGGCTCTCTCGTTCCTCAGCGAGGCCCATTCGTCAACTCCTGTCGTCTACATGGTACGCATAGGAATCGTCGACAGGGTGCATACTCTCGGTACCTGGTACACCAAGACCGAGGGAAAGATAATAAAAATAGACAACAGGAAGGGAACGAGCGAGGAGTACAAGACAATGCAGTATTCCACTTCAAACGACGGCGAATCACCTGATGATACCGCCGCTCTCGATAATCAGATAAGACTCACCGTTTCCTTTGTTCTCGGAGAATTCTGACGACCTTCTCGGTATCATTCGTGATGAGGAAAGGCGGGTCGAGCTTCAGCATCTCCAGTACCGCTTCCTCACTGTCGACAGTCCACGGGGAAACCTCATACTTCTTCTTCCTTTCTTTTTCTCCTGCTGCGATATCCCATTTTGGCTTGAGGAAAGTGCAGGGGAAGAAGAATCGTCCCTCTCCGTGCCTCAAGAAGAAAGGAAGGCTTGTCGGAGGTCCGTCGTAGATTATCCCCATCTCGAACTGTCCCCCGCTTATCCTGTTGAAGAGACGCATCGCAAGGGGATTGAATGAAGATACCATGATTTTCGGCCAGAGCTCCTTTCTCCTTTCAAGTTCCTCCATGAGAAGTGTGCAGACTTCTCTGTTGAAGTCGACGCTCCTGTCGGCCTTTATCTCGATATCATAATAGACGGGGCCGAGGGCATCGAATACCTCGCTCAGCGTTGCTATCTCTGGAGCTGCGGCCTTGACTGTCTCATATGTCGATTCCTCGACCTTTACTTCTGTGCCGTAGACACGCTCGAGAGAGTTGTCGTGCGAGATGACAAGTATGTGGTCCGTCGTCGGCCTGATATCGAGTTCGACGCCGTCAGCGCCGTCTGAGATGGCCTCTCTGAACGACGCAACGGTATTCTCTATCTCCTTGAGAGGGGCACCGCGGTGTCCCAGGACAAGATTATGTGCGCTGTTATTGAACATTCAGAAGTTCCCTTATTTCGCTCTCCCAGAGCGTTTCGTCTGGAGTTTCGAGGATAAGAGGAATATCCTGGACCTCCTTTCTCCTGACTATTTCATGGAAGGTCTCCATTCCTATGAGTCCCTTTCCGAGATTGTCATGCCTGTCCCTGTTCGATCCCAGCGGAACCTTCGAGTCGTTGAGGTGCATGCCGTAGAGCCTGTCCTCTCCGAAGCGGCGGAAGAACGAATCGAGAACGCCGCCGACATCATCCTTCACGTCGTATCCTGCGCCGTAGAGGTGAGCCGTGTCGAGCGTGAATCCCGCTCTGTCCTTCTCCCTGATGAGGGAGAGAATCATATCGAGTTCCTCGAACGAGGAGCCTATGATGGTTCCGGCTCCTGCCGTGTTCTCTATTGCAACCTTCATGTCCGGGCATGCCTGGAGAACATAGTCTATCATCTCTGCAGATCTCTTTATGCCGTCGCTTCTGTCGCCTTCCTTGTAGGCTCCGGG
Organism: Sphaerochaetaceae bacterium; assembly: GCA_963626615.1. Lineage (GTDB taxonomy): Bacteria > Spirochaetota > Spirochaetia > Sphaerochaetales > Sphaerochaetaceae > Ornithospirochaeta. Next base: position 14,158 of record CAVFYD010000036.1, on the reverse strand, counting down.
ATGGATGTTGATCACATCGAGTCCCAGGGCATGGAGTCTCTCCATCTCGAGCATGAAGAGAGCGCGTGACTTGACTCTGAGTTCGACATCCGGGGATGCCGGATTTATAAGATAGCCTGCGTGAGGCAGGACACCTCTGATTCTGTAGCCGTACTTCATCATGTTTTCCCTGAACGAGAGAATCTCGCTCTCCTTCAGAGGTGCGCTCTTCCACATTCTCTGGTTCTTCGAAAAGAGAGCGAAGCCTGTTGCTCCGAGAGCGTGGGCACGTTCGACTGACAAGGCAATCGATTCAGATATTGAAACATGAGGACCTATGTATAACATGAATGTGAGGATAATACTTTTCCCCGTGTTGTAAAAGACACACCATTTTACAACAGAGCGGTTTGAAGGTATAATCAGCGAATGGACCCTGAACTCAAAGAAGGTGAGAGCTACTCCTCATTCGAACTCATTGACATTACACCATGTCCCGACTACAGCGGAAAAGGCTATCTTTTCAGACACAGGAAGACAGGTTTCGAAGTATATTACTTATCCACTGCGGACAGCGAGTGCTTCTTCTCCTACAACGTATATACTCCGCCGGAGGACAACACCGGCGTTTTCCATATAATCGAACACACCGTACTTACGGGAAGCGGACGCTATCCTGTGCGCGATCCCTTCATGGATATCGACCGCAACAGCGTCAACACATTCCTCAATGCGATGACGGGGCCTGACAGGACGTACTATCCGGCGGCAAGCCCCGTGAAGAAGGATTTCGACAATATCTTCTCCGTCTATACCGATGCCGTGTTCAACCCCCTTCTGAGGAAGGAATCGTTCATGCAGGAGGGAATAAGACTCTCTCCCGACGGCTTCGACGGTGTCGTCTTCTCCGAGATGAAGGGCGACGTGTCATCTCACTCGAGTGTCGTGTTCAACACCGCCAACAGATATCTTTTTTCCGAAAACTCCCCCTTCCGCTGTGAATCGGGAGGAGACCCCCGCTTCATTCCGGATCTGACGTATGAGAAGTTCGTCGAAACCTACAGGAAATACTATACTCCTGCGAACATGACGCTCTTCCTCTACGGCGATCTCGATATCCTGGAGAAGCTCGAGTTTCTTGACAGGGAATACCTTTCCTCACGTGACGGCGGTGTCCGTATCCCGCGTCCCGAAAGGGAGAAGCCGTGGAATAAGCCCAGGTTCGTCAGGGCGACCAGCGACGCCGAGGAAGGCGAGGACGGAACGACGGTGAGCCTCAGCTGGCTTCTCGGGGACGCATCGGACCCGATGCTCAACACGACGCTTTCGCTAATCGTCGACATACTTCTCGGAAATCCCGGATGCCCCTTATATAAGGCGCTCATAGATTCCGGTGTGGGGCGTGATATCTCCGACGAAGGGGGAATGAACGATTCGTATTCATCCCTTACTTTCTCCACAGGTCTTGTCGGCGTCGACGGGAATGATGCGGAAAAGGTGGAGAAGGTCATTCTCTCCAGCCTTGAGAAAATAGTCTCGGACGGTCTCGATCCCGTCCTTGTCGAAGGCTCGATAAGACGCATGGAGTTCCGTCTCCAGGAGATAAAGGAAGGAGCTCCGAACGGCTCGAGAATCTTCTTTGGCAGAATAGACAAGGGATGGGCTTACGGCCGCAACCCCGGCACCATGCTCTCTCCCAGGAGCGAGATGGCGTCCATCCGGGAATCAATCAGGAAGAATCCCCGTTATCTCGAGGCCTGGATAGAGAAGAATATCATTCAGAACAGGCATCGTCTTCTCTCTCTTGTCGTCATGGACGAGAACAACATGAGCGAGAGCGAGAGGATAATCAGGGAAAAGAGAGAGAAATACGCATTCCGGTTCAAAAAAGAGGAGGAAAGGAAGTACCAGGAATTCGAGGAAAGCGAAGATGGGGAGGAGGCGAAGGCTACGCTTCCACGTCTTTCTCTCTCCGACATTCCCAGCGTGATGACAACCATCCCGAGGGAAGTGCATGACAATATTCTTCTCTCCCCGATGACGACGAACGGCATCGTCTATGCCGATATCGCATTCGACTGTACGGATTTCAGCATGGAGGAGATGGAGTATTCTTCGCTTCTGACGAGGCTTCTCACGATGACGAATGTCGGCTCTCTCTCATATTCGGAATTCCTGACAAAACTCCGCTTCTCCACCGGGGCATTCTCCGCCATTCTGGAGACGGGAATGACGTGCGAGGGAAAGGAGCGGGACTCCCTCATCATCAGATTCAAGAGTCTTTCGGCTTACTATCCCGAGAGTCTGGAGCTTGTAAGACAGCTCGTAACGGAAGGTGACTTCACATCCCCCGAGAGGCTTAAGGCAGCGCTGAGAGACATACAGAGCGACTATGAGTCGTCGCTTCAGACGCAGGCTCACATGTTTGCACTCTCATCCGCTTCCCGCTTCTTTTCTCCGTCCCTCAATGCGGCGGAAAGGACACAGGGCCTTTCGTTCTGGTTCAGGGTAATAGAACTCCTCAGAGGTGACATGAAGAAGCTTGCAGCAGAAATCAGGGCTGTTGCCTATAAGATATTCACACAGTCGAGAATCACATTTCATATCGTATGCGAGGAGTGTGACAGGGAAAAAGCACTCTCCGTCACACGCTCTTTCACAGATTCACTCCCCCTCGGGGAGAGGGGTGAGAGAGCCGTGAGGAGACCGTTCGAGGGAGAGAGAAAGCTCAGCTACACGTTCTCCACTCCCGTGAACTACACGGCCCTCGTCTTCAAGTCCCCCGAGCTCGGGGACGGAATGACGGGCCCGCTGAGAGTGCTTCTCTCGCTTCTGTCGCGCTCATCCCTCTGGGCGCTCGAGCGCGAGAAGGGCGGGGCCTACGGCTCGGGTGCCTCCCTCGACATCAACGAGGAGATATGCTACTTCTACACATACCGTGATCCGAGGCTTGATGCGTCACTTGAAGACTTTGTCCGTTCTGTCAGGGAAGAGGTTCTCACGGAGGAAAAGCTCGAGGACACCAAGCTCAGGGCCCTGAGTAAGGATGTCAGGCCCACAGGGCCCCAGAGCAGGGGACTCGTGGACCTCAGGCGCTATCTCTACGGCATTCCCGACGATCTGAGAAAGAGGCTGAAGGACGCGATGCTCACTTCAACTCTCTCCGACCTCGAAAGGGCAAGAGAAAAGCTTCTTTCCCTGATGGAAGGCGACACTGCAGTGACCGTGCTCTCCTCGACGAGAAACGCAAAGAAGAGCCGTGAAAAATTCAGGCTCATAAAACTACCTTTTTCTAACAGATAGAAAGGAAACTGTTGTACAATCTAGAGTGGAGGCAGCCATGAAATACATAGGAGCTCTCGATCAGGGAACAACAAGCACAAGATTCATCATCTTCGACGACAGGAACAACATCGTCTCGACAAGTCAGCTTGAACACAGACAGATTTATCCCCGTCCGGGCTGGGTCGAACACAATCCGGAGGAAATCTGGAAGAACACCTGTTCCGTCATCACTTCCGCTCTCGAAAAGGCGGGACTCCAGGGGGAGGATCTCTCCGCTGTCGGAATAACCAACCAGAGAGAGACCGTCATCGCATTCGACCGCGAGACAGGAAAGAGCTATCACAATGCAATAGTCTGGCAGGATCTGAGGGGGGCAGAGTTCATCGACACCGTCCTTTCGAAGACCGTCAGCGAGGAATACATCCGCCAGAAGACGGGGCTCCTGTATTCTCCCTACTTCTCTGCAAGCAAGATCCGTTGGCTTCTCGATAACGTTCCGTCTGTGAAGAGGAACGCGGAGACGGGGCGCCTCGTATTCGGAACAATAGACACATACATGACATACCGCCTCACTGGAGGAAAGGCTCTCGTGACTGATGTCACCAATGCTTCGCGCTACATGCTCATGAACATCGCCACTCTCAAGTGGGATGACGAGATGCTTGCCCTTATAGGAGTCAAGAAGGAGTGTCTTCCTGAAATCGTGTCCTCCTCCGGTGTTATCTACGGCTATACTGACCCGGACGGTCCGTTCAAGGCGTCTGTTCCGGTATGCGGAATACTCGGTGACCAGATGGCCGCACTCTTCGGCCAGGCATGCTTCGACAAGGGCTCGAGCAAGTGCACATACGGCACGGGATGCTTCATGCTGGCAAACGTCGGCGAGGAAATCTGCTACTCGGAAAGCGGGCTTCTCACGACTGTCGGCTACAGAATCGAGGGCCAGAAGCCTGTCTATGCACTTGAAGGCTCTGTTGCTGTCGCAGGCTCCCTTGTACAGTGGGTCAGGGACAATCTCAAGATGGTCACGTCGGCGAAAGAGCTTGACGAACTTGCCATGTCCGTGCAGGACTGCGGCGGCGTATACATCGTACCGGCATTTGCGGGACTCTTTGCTCCCTACTGGAGAAGCGATGCACGCGGTGTCATCGCCGGTCTCACCGGATACGCTTCGAGAGAGCATATCTGCCGTGCGGTCCTCGAGGCGACGGCATTCCAGGCCTATGACATCTTCTCTGCAATGGAGAAGGACAGCGGTGTCCCGATTTCCTCCCTCAAGGTCGACGGCGGCATGACGAACTCATGGCCGCTGATGGCATTCCAGAGTGATATTCTCGCAAAGCCCGTAATAAGGCCGGTAATCGCGGAGACGACGGCACTGGGTGCTGCATATGCCGCTGGACTGACGGCGGGAGTCTGGGAGGATATAGACTCACTCCGCTCCTACTGGAAGGAACAGACAAGATGGACACCTACAATGGATGACAAGGAGAGGCAAAAAAAGGTAGGATTCTGGAAGAAGGCAGTCAGCCGTACACTCGACTGGGTGCAGGCTGAAGAGGAATGATTGATGCTTGATCTGTTTAACAGTCTCTCGGTCGCCGATTACCTGAGACTCATACTTGAAACACTTATACTGACCTACGTCATCTACAAATTCTACATGGCGGTGTCGGAGACAAGGGCGAGGGAACTCGCGACGATTCTTGCTTCTGTCGTTATCCTGTACGGCTTTGCATACATTCTAGAACTGAAGGTTATCCTGACGGTCATGAAGAAGCTCTTCGTTCCTCTCGTGATGGCGCTTGCAGTCTTCTATACTCCTGAGCTGAGAAGAGCCTTCACGGGAACATCCAGGCGTTCCCTGTTCCGTTCGTCACAGACATCGGCGTCACAGCTGGACAGTGTTCTCACGGCATGTACGACGCTCGTGCAGAAGAAGAGGGGGGCCCTCATAATCTTCCCGCGCCATACGGACCTCAAGAACATCTACGAATCGGGAACGAAGATCAACGCCGATCTTTCGGCAAACCTCATACTCACGATCTTCGATCACGATACGCCGCTTCACGACGGCGCATGCGTAATCCAGGGAGGAAAGTGCACATACGCCGCATGCTACCTTCCGCTTTCGAAGCAGACATCAATCAAGGACACGTTCGGTACAAGACACCGTGCAGCCCTTGGCCTGAGCGAGGAGTCCGATGCCGTCATTCTGATAGTATCTGAAGAGACGGGTGCAATTTCTCTCGCATATAATGCGAACATCTACTACAATCTCGACGTCGCAGTCGTGAAGGAGATGCTTCTCATGCTCCTCAGCGGCAGGGATGTCGTTCCGCAGGATATAAAGATAGAGACAAAGGAGGATGAAGACAGTGCAGTCACAGAATAAGTTCACCTCCGCAATATTCGGTAACTGGGTCGTCAAGATTCTCTCGTTCATCTGTGCCCTGGCCCTGGTCGTTTCAATCAGGTTCCTCAATGCCACGGACAGAACTGTCACGATACCCATTACGGTGACATTCGACGAGAACAGTCCCTACGAGGCTGTATCTCTCATACCCGAATCGGTTGATGTCGTCATAACGGGAAACGAGGATGTCATATATCTTGTAGACCCGTCGCTCATCACGGCAAGCGTCGACTTCTCCGATGTCGCATCGGCCGGGATATCACGTCGTTCGGTTTGCCTCGAGTACGACAGGGATATCTTCACATCAAACGGCCTCAGCGTTGCCTCGTCGCCTCTGACGGTACGTATCCTCTTCGAGGAGAAGAGCGCACAGTGATAGCCGGTATCGGGACAGACATCGCCCTCATTTCACGCTTCGGGAAACTGACGGAAGGAGTGGAGAGGAAAATCTTCACTCCCTTCGAGCTTGAAGAAGCTTCAAGGAGAGCGAGAAGAGACGAGTATCTCTCCTCGCGCTTTGCCGCCAAGGAAGCCTACGTCAAGGCTCTCGGTACGGGATTCGGTCCCGTCAGTGCCGGTGATGTCGAAATAAGAAATGACGGGAAGGGAATGCCGTACATACTCTGCCGTGGCATCAGGGACGAAAGGGCACACCTTTCGATTTCGCATGACGGTGATTACTCCGTCGCTTTTGTTGTAATTGAAAATGAGTAGAAAAGACTGGAAGAGACCATCTGTTGAAATGCCTCAGGAGGGAAAGAGAATCAGACTGACCGTCAGTTATGACGGTTCCTTCTTTCACGGCTGGCAGGAACAGAATGATGCTCTCACAGTCCAGGAAACCATAAGAAAGGAACTTGAAGATATCCTCAGAACGGACGTCGAACTCTTCGGCTCGGGACGTACGGACGCCGGAGTCCATGCCCTGGGGCAGGTTGCGCATTTCGACACCACGTCGTCCATCGAGCCCGAAAAGTGGGCCGTGATACTCAACTCCCGTCTTCCTTCCTCCGTCAGGATAGTCTCGTCTGAGGAGGCAGGTGGCGTATTCCACTCCCGCTTTACCGCAATGGCGAGGGAGTACTGGTACTTCATAAAGCGCTGGGACGATATGCTCCCCTTCGACAGGGGCCGCTTCACGGCAGTGAGGAGACTGCCCGACATAGCTCTTCTCAATTCCTATGCTGCCGTCATCCGGGGAACCCACGATTTCACGTCCTTCTGCTCTGCACGTGACATGTGTCCGTCGAAGATGAGAGATATCTATGTCTCTCTGTGGACTGAAGAGAGGGACAGCTACTCGCTTCCTTTCCTGAAGTACCGTGTTGTCGGGAACGCATTCCTCTATCATCAGGTGAGAAGCATGGTGGGAACGATGGTCGAGTGCGCCCTGGCGGGGGAAAGTGAGGATGACTTCAGACTCAGGCTTGAAAGCAGGGACAGGAAGAAAGCACTCAAAACATACCCGGGCGAGGGTTTATATCTTGCCCGAATAAGCTATGATGAGAATGAGTACAGCTGGTTCGAGGAGGAGAGCGATGGAAGAGAATCTCACTAAGGAATGTTTTTTCACCCTTCTCGATGAAGCCGAGGCCGCACTCTCCGGCGACAGTCTCATGGAAGAGCACGAAAAGTATGATTATACCATAACGGCTCCGGAAAAGGGTAATGACACATTCTCCGACGAAATCGAGTCATGCCATAAGTGTGACGCATGCTTTCTCCGCCGTGTCTACGCTGAGCCCCTTGTCGGCTCGAAGAGTGTTCTTCTCTTTGTTCTTCCCTTCCCCGAGGGGGATACTCTTCTCTCGTCCGAATCCTACGCCTACTATACCAAGTGGATAGCAGCCATGGGCTATGAGATGAAGGATGCGGCACTTTCTGCTCTGATCAAGTGTCCTGTGAAGAGCTTCTCGAGGGAGATGGCCGATGTATGCAAGGACTGGCTTCGCAGCGAGATGAAAAGGATAAATCCCAGGGCAATCATACTCCTTGGTGAGGACAGCGCACGCTACATGCTCCGCCGCAGCTATGATTTCGATACCATGCGCCTCCATACATACCGTGTAAACGGCATTCCGACATTCTGCACATACACTCCCTCCTCCCTTGTCAGGGACAGAGGTCTCAGGGCAAAGATATGGGAGGATCTCAAATACATAAGGGATGCGGTCAGCGGCGGGGGAGAGAAGGCGTGAAGTGGGTTGAGGTCATAGTCAACGTTCCTTTCAACATGAGCTTCACATACTCCGTTCCCGAAAGCCTCGAAGATGAATGCCGGTTCGGCCGTCGTGTCATGGTTCCCTTCGGCAGGGGAGAGAAGACTGGCTTCGTCGTCAGGGAAATGGAGGAAATCGGAGAAACTGACTACGAGATAAAGGCCGTGAGAAGAGTCGTCGACAGGACGGAGGTCTTCACAGAGGAGCTTCTCGACGTTGCAGAGTGGATGAATGAGATGTATCTTTCCCCTGTGGGTGTAAATCTCTCGTGTATGATCCCGTCAGGAAGGAAGGAGAGTGAATACTCTCCCTTCAATACGATATCTTCATTCTCGCGTGTCGAGCATCTGACTGAAGAGCAGGAGAGTGCTCTCGATAAGCTTAGAACGGGAAGCAAAGGCATCTACTACATATTCGGAATAACGGGCTCGGGTAAGAGTGAAGTGTACCTCAGGCGGGCCGAGGACATAATAGCGGAAGGCCGGCAGGTACTGTATCTTGTTCCCGAGATAACCCTCACCCATCAGCTTTCGGGCGAAGTCTATTCACGCTTCAGCGGCCGTGTCGCTGTCCTTCATTCGGCTCTTACACCGTCACAGAAGCTCAAGGAATGGCTGAGGATAATGAACGGCGAGGTTGACATCGTCATCGGCGCAAGAAGCAGTGTCTTTGCTCCATTCAGAAACCTGGGGCTCATAATCATCGACGAAGAGCATGAGGGTGCGTACAAGTCGGGTTCCTCCCCGCGTTACCACGCGCGTCAGGTTGCCCAGTACAGGGCACATAAGTGCGGGGCCGAGCTCATTATGGGCTCTGCCACCCCCTCCCTGGAAGCCTGGAGACTCATGAGGGAGCAGAAGCTTACGGCAGTTGTCATGCGTAACCGCATCGGGGAAGGAAAGTTCCCGAAGGTCTCCATCATAGACATGACGGGAGAGAACAGAAACATAAGTCCCGCTCTTGAGAGCGAGATGAGAAAGGCCCTTGACCAGAAGAAGGGAATCATACTCTTTCTCAACAGGCGAGGTTTCTCATACGGCTATGTCTGTTCTTCCTGCGGCCATGTAATCGAGTGCCCGAACTGCTCTGTCTCACTCACATACCATAAGACGGGACGGAGGCTTGTCTGCCACACATGCGGCTACTCCTCGCTTCTTGTTAAGACGTGCCCGGAGTGCAACAGCCGTGATCTCACACCCTCCGGCTTCGGTACCGAGATGGCGGAGGAGGAAGTGAGACAGCTCTTCCCCACGAAACGTATCGAGAGACTCGACACCGACTCCATCCAGGGAGACAGGGAGAAGACAGCGAGGATTCTCGAGGACTTCAGGGAAGGTAAGATAGATATCCTCCTCGGAACCCAGATGATAGCAAAGGGCCTGAATTTTCCTCTCGTGTCACTTGTGGGAATACTCAACGCCGACAGTACTCTTTCTCTTCCCGATTTCAGGGCAGGTGAGAGGACATTCGACCTTCTGTACCAGGTGGCAGGAAGAGCCGGACGCTACAGGGACGACGGTATGGTAATCATCCAGACAAGGCAGCCCAATGCCTCTGCCATCCGCCGTGTTGCGGAGAACAGGGTCGAGGACTTCTATGACAGTGAACTCACTGAGAGACGGGAGACGATGTTTCCGCCCTATACGAGGCTTGTGAATCTGACAGTGCGCAGCAAGAGTGAGGAAAAAGCGGAGGAGAGTGCCGAGAGCCTCGAGAAGCTTGCCGTCTCCCTCTCCGGAGGCCGTGATGATATCGAGATATTCTCCTCGTCTCCCTGTCTCATAGAGAAACAGGCGCAGCAGTGGCGCTACCATGTGCTTCTACGCAGCAGCCGCATCGGTGCGCTTCTTGCATTCACGAGGGAACTGGTCAGTCAGTATAAGGTACCGTACTCCGTACACCTCGAGATAGACGTCGATCCCCAGGCTGTGCTCTGAGAAAAGAAAAGGGACACGCTCTTCACGTGTCCCGCTGTGTATCCTTCTGTCTTATCTTACTTCTGCCAGGGTGATGGATATCCTGTCAACAGGCTGATTTATCTCGGCTTTTATGACAGTCTTACCCTTATTGACCGGAGTCTTCGATGTGTACTTTGTGTCAGTCATGAAGAGCCAGTCCGATTCTGTATAGGTTTTGTCGCCGGTGTTCTCGACTTCAAGGGAGACGATGGTCTTTCCCTTGAGAATGTCGAGAGAAGCAGAGAGAAGATTGACTTCCTTCTTTCTCTCCGGGGTGTAGATGAAAGTGCACCTCTTCACAACCTCTGACGATGTGTATTCAGTTGAAACATCGCTGACGGCAACGATGATTTCGCCCTCTGCCTCATCTTTCTTCTCCTCTTCTGCGGGCTTCTCTTCTTCCTCAGTCTTTTCCTCGCCAGTCTCTGCTTCAGGTGCAGGAGAGGGAGAGGTAGTGCTTTTTCTTACAGGAGAAGGCATCTGGCTTCTTCTTCGCATCGCATATGCTTCGGCGAGAGTCTGACCGTCCTTCACGAAGTAGAGTTCGCGCCTTCTGTAATATGCGAAGACGAGGATATTCACAACGCATGCTGCAGTATAGAGAGCAGCCATCAGAGAATTGCCGTATGTCATCTCGCCGAAGATGATGATGAGCATCATCAGAATGCGGAATGTCGTGGAGAAGAGAATTGCCCTGCGTCCGAAGTGCGTCAGTCCCAAGAGCCCGACGAGAGCTACCGTGAAGAGAATGACGGTGACGAAGGGGAACATCAGGATGAAGGCGTCGATATAGCCTTCAATGGAAGTGAATGTAAGTCTTCCAATGTCGTAGATGTTGCCTACGGCTACATAGAAGTAGAAAGCGATTGTAATCGGAAGATAGAAAATAGTGATGAACTTGTGCATGCCAAGTTTCGGTAATCCGGTCTCTTTATTCATAAGTACATACAGTGTATTTCCTAAAAGCCGTTTTTTCCATAGATAATCTCATGCTTTTTCTTAATCTCCTAATCTGTTATGCTTTCTGTCGGAGTTTTCTGATGATAAGCGGCCGCAGGGAAAGAGTTGATTTTGTACTGTCACACATAAAAAGAGAAAAGAGATACATCATCGCAGTCGACGGTCCCTGTGCGTCGGGGAAGACCACGCTCGTTGATGATCTGGAACAGGAATTGCCTTTTACCCGTATCTCCATGGATGATTTCTTCCTCCCGGAAGAGCTGAGAACACCCGAACGTTTCAGCGAGAAGGGCGGAAATATTCACTACGAGAGATTCATCGAAGAGGTTATTGTACCCCTTTCTCAGCACCGGCCTTTTACATACCGCCGTTTCTCATGCCGCACTTTCTCATTTGATGGGGAGGTGAGTGTTCCGGAAGACGGAATCATAATAGTCGAGGGAAGCTACGCGCTCCATCCGGAATTCACCCCGTACTGGGATGTCTCTTTCCTCCTGTCCATAGACGGCAGCGAGCAGATCAGGCGTCTTTCCCTGCGGTCTCCCGGGAAGCTCGAGATGTTCAGAACGAAGTGGATTCCCCTCGAGAACGAATACTTCAAGGAGTGTGATATAGCATCGCGTGCGACGTACGTTCTGTAACAGAACTGTATATTCAACGGAAAAAGATATGATGTGCTCCAAAGGGAGAAAACACTTGTTTTTTTCTGCCCCGTATCGTATCAAAACGACAGAGGTTCTTCAGACAAGACGCAGTCTCGAGAGAGCCCTGTCGAGCTCTCTGATTGCGGATGATACCTGACGCTTTGCCTCGCTGATTTTCGATTGAACAAGGATATCTGCAAGAAGACCGTCCCAGAAGAAGTCCGCGAATGTCAGCAGCATCCCTATCTCGATATTGCAGTCAGAGGCAGCGGCTATCTCCCGTCTGAACTCCCAGAGGTACTGTTTGCTCTCATAAATCAGATTCCTTGCCTTCTCAATCCTGCTGTGCTTCACGAGCGTCGTGATTGTCCCGCCTCCGAAGATATCGAAGAGTCCCCATCCCGATGCCGAGTCCAGAGCCCTCTCCGCCTCTTCAAGGCAGGCCTTCGCTCTTTCTCCCTTTTCGATTGCAGTGTTGTTTACCATGCCTACAGTTTAACCTCTTCTCAGTCCGGCGTGTGGAAAAATCGAAGACACGACGGATTTCGAAAACTATCCGTAAAAGTGAAAGAACTGCGGATGAAAACTGTAATCAGCAGTCCCCCATAACGAAGGTAAGAAACAGCATCGTAAAAGCAGAAAATGGTATTACTCCGATAATAAGTCAACAGATTTTGCAAATCCTTAAACGATGTCCTGAACATTGATAATAATGTAAAAAAAGTGTTGCCAAAACGGCTGGGGGTTATGCTTGGAGAGAATGTGGGAAAGAACATAAGTCCGTGATGATGAGTTCCCGTGTCCTTCCCCTCTTCTCCCTTCATACCGGATACCACAAGATTACGCTGAGACGGCACTGATTATTCTTTCTCTGTAAGCTCCCAATGGCCGTTCTTTCCTTTGCCGACAAAATGTATTGAAGGCAATGTGTTGAGTATCCTCTGAACAGTCCTTTCACTTATCGCAAGTTGTTCTGCCATCTTTTTTCTCGATATTTTGTTATCTTCTGATATCATGTGAAGAATATGATTGCTTAAATCTTTGGGGTTCCCTTGCTCATTGGAATCTTGATTCTCATTTATCTTTTTGTGAGTGCCAAACTCCCCGTTTCGAGTGCCAAATTCTCCCTCGTGAGTGACAGGATGATTGTTTTGGTTGTTCAATATCTGTTTATATTATAATATTTTGAATTTGTGGTATGCAGTCTCGAAATGCCCCGTTTTCTCGTCCTGCCTTTCCTTTCCTATTTTGTGCCACCAGGTGTGATGAAGTCATCTTTCTCTTCTGCAGTAGCATTTCGAAAATAATCCGCAATAAATGTATAAATGCGGATTAAAATCAAAATTTTATCTTGACTTCTCTGTCCTCTGAAGAGAATATTCAAGTGTGGACAAATCAATGGGAATGAAAAGCCGTCAGGACTGTATTGCCGAATACGGCTCCGACTATCTGGTGAATAAAAAGGTTGAAGAGGGAGAACTCTATAGAGTGGGGAGGGCTCTCTACTCTGAAAGCCGCTATGTTCCCGAACTTGTCATCATTGCCTATAAGTATCCTAAGGCAGTTGTGACTATGGAAACCGCGTTTTACATCCATGGTCTGACCGATGTTATTCCGGACATCTATGATTTTGCAACAGACAGGGACGGGGCAAAGATACGTTCTTCATGCGTCAGACAGTATTTCATACCTTCACGCCTCTTTGAGAAGGGCTCAGAGTCTGTGGACTATAACGGCTACACTATAAGAATCTACAGTCGTGAGAGGATGCTGGTGGAACTTCTCAGATACAAGAACAAGCTTCCTTACGATTACTATAAGGGAGTTCTCAGAGAATATCGGAAAATCATTGATAAACTTGACTTGGAAGCTTTGGATGAATGTATCCAGTATGCTCCAAGGTGTAATAGAATAAGGGAGATGCTGCAGACGGAGGTGCTTTAATGACCGATCTTGGAGAACTTGCCTCTATTATCAGAAATGACGGATATTACGGTTTCAATACTGAAGCAAGGGTATGTCAGGATATCATCCTTAAGGCCATATAACTGAGCAGTCTGAGAAATAATGTCACCATCAAGGGCGGTGTCGTCATGCGGAGTCTGTCGGGAAGTGCAAGACGTGCCACACAGGACATGGATCTCGATTTCGTAAGATACTCGCTGTCCGATGAGTCAATCCGGGATTTTATAGAGAAGCTGAACTGCATTGACGGAATAACAATCCGCATCGATGGAGAAATCACACCGCTGTCACAGCAGGAATACAACGGCAAGAGAGTTTTTGTAGTGATAGAAGATAACACAGGGCATTCGTTTCGGAGCAAAATCGACCTTGGTGTTCATAAGCATATGTCAATCGGACAGGACTAGTATTGCTTTGATGTCTGCCTCGATGATGTGGGGGCAAGTCTCCTGGTCAACTCAAAGGAGCAGATTTTCACCGAAAAGCTGAAATCCCTTCTCCGTTTCGGTCCTCTTACAACACGCTACAAAGACATATTTGACCTTTACTACCTCAGTGAACGGCTTGATGATTCACGGTTGATTGAGTGCCTCAGCACTTACATCTTCAACGATTCTCTGATGAGAGAAAAAGACATTTCTGCTGTTCTGAACCGACTTCAAAGGACATTCTCTGACCCATTATTCCTCAGAAATATCGAGAGAGCCTCGCGTATCAACTGGCTTGGTATAA
>CAVFYD010000035.1:0-21350 GCA_963626615.1 Sphaerochaetaceae bacterium | reverse complement strand
TATTTCTCGCTTTTCTGTTACCGCAGTAACATTTAATTGAGTATTTTTCCCCTTTATGGTAATAACTAGACCATGACAGATAACAGAACCGTTGCCGTATTCTGCGGCTCGACGATGGGAAAGAAGGAAATATACCGTACAAAGACACTCGCTCTCGCTTCGGAAATGACAGAGAGGGGAATCTCCCTCGTATACGGAGGCGGCAACCGCGGCCTCATGGGCGTCCTCGCACATGCCGTATTCGATCACGGCGGCCGCGTCACGGGAGTACTGCCGAAGGCCATGAACTTTGGCCGTGTCACCGACGGGACAGCCTCAAGCGAGACCATAATCGTCGAAAACATGCACGAGAGGAAGAAAATGATGTACGACCTCTCCCAGGGCTTCATCGCAATGCCGGGAGGAATCGGGACGCTGGAGGAACTCTGCGAGATATATACCTGGAGACAGCTGGGATACACAGAGGCCAACATCGCGCTCTACAACGTGGACGGCTACTTCAATCCGTTCCTCACCCTGCTCGACAGGGCTGTGGAGGAAGGTTTCCTCGCTCCCGCCGTAAGGGAGGCGCTCATCGTCACCGACGACCCGGCAGAGCTTCTCGAGAGACTCTTCAGCGACAGGAAGGAGCTTCCAGATAAGCTATGAAATACAGAACCAGGGAACTGATCGGCGACTATGCATACATCGTAATCGGCACGGCTCTCACGGGATTCGGGATCTCGGTCTTCATGAATCCGGCAAAGCTTGCCCCGGGCGGAGTGAGCGGGCTTGCGACCCTCGTCTACCATCTTATGATCGATTCCACCGGAAAGGCATGGGACCTCGGCCTTATAATGCTCTGCTTCTCGATTCCCATCTATCTCGTGGGCCTTCTTCTCTTCGGAAGGGAATACGGATTAAAGACACTGATGGGAACACTGCTTCTGTCACTCTTCACCACCCTATTCGATATTCTTCTTCCCAACGGCGTGATTGACTATACGAAGGATTCCTCGCTCTGGCTCTGCACGCTCTTCACGGGAATAACGAACGGAGTCGGAATGGGGCTTGTGATGAGGGCCGGCTCCAACACCGGAGGAACAGATATCATCGCCCAGATAATCGCACGCTACACCCCAATAGCACTCGGGACAGCTCTCTTCATAGTCGACGGAATCATCATATTCGTATCTGCATTCATATTCGGTATCGAGAACGCACTCTACTCCTATGTAATCTCTCTTATGATATCACTCATAATCGACAGGGTAATCGTTCCGCTCGGAACGAACTATGCAAAGAGCGTCTTCATAATCTCCCCGAAGATCAACGAAATCGGAGCCTTCATTCTCAAAGACCTCAACAGAAGCGGTACGATAATCAGTGCAAAGGGTCTCTTCACAAGAGAAGACAAGGACATGCTGATGACGGTCGTTCCGAAGAAGGACATCACGAAGCTCACACGCTCGGTGAAGAGCGCTGACCCGAACGCATTCATCATCGTTCAGGACACCTATCACGTACTGGGGGAAGGATACTCCCCCATCGATGTGCTGGCAGATAACAGAGACGTCACCCAACAGTGAGTGACGTCTTCATAACAGGTAAAAAAGATTTCAGTTCTCCCAGAGTTTCTCCGGATAATATCCGCTTTCGATCTTCTCCCTGAGAGCTGTCATTACAGCAGCCTTATCCTCGGGGTATGTCATACCGAACCACTTTTCCTGGCTCGTGAAGACGCGGATTGTTCCCTTGCCTTCCCTTACCATGTCGCCTGCAGCGTTCGGAAGGAGGCTCTCCTTCTTGGGTTCGGTGATGCTCTTCTTCTTGAAGTCCTCCCAGTAGGAATTGAAGAATTCGAATGCCTTCGGAGAGAAACCGAAGAAATTCATGCTCACGCTTTCCTTTCCCGTAAGATAGTGGTCACCGTCATCCATGTGGGAGACAATTTTCTTTCCCCCGTCGGTATATTCTATCTTCGTGTTCTCGACCATGTTGAGAAGCATGCCGTTCTCATCAACGCGGCAGATGCCTCTCGAGACACTTCCGTTGACGGACATCGTCCTGTCGAGCTGGAAGCCGACCATTGCATGAGACGTCGAATCATTATCGATTGTGGACAGATACTCCCCCAGAGTCTCGTAAGCCGAACGGCCGTAGTAGTCGTCTGCGTTGACAACTGTGAACGGAGTCTTCACTGCCTTCTCGGCGCAGAGCACCGCGTGGATTGTTCCCCAGGGCTTCTGTCTGCCACCTGCAAGAGCAAGCTCTTCGGGAGTCAGGAGACTTTCCTTACTCTGGAAGACATACTCGGCATCCATGTTTCTCGCGACTCTGTCAAAGAGACGTTCCCTGAAGTCTTTCTCTATATCCTTACGGATGATGAAGACGACCTTTCCGTAGCCGTTACGCCTTGCATCGTATACACCGTAGTCCAGAAGACATTCGCCGTGCATTCCGACAGCATCAATCTGCTTCACGCCGCCATATCTGGAGCCCATTCCGGCAGCCATGACAAGAAGAGTAGGTTTCATGAGGACATTTCCCCCTTTAATTTATTTCTTTTTCAGAAGGATATAACAAAAGAGAGGCATAAACAACTCAAAAAAAATCCTTTGCCGCAGGCATCTGGGCAATCACACTCTCATAGAGCATTCCCCCGTTGACGGAAAGTTTGTCATTGAGAATAGCTCTGTAAAGTTCGTTCTCGCTGAAAGTCAGACTTATCAGGAGCCCCGTATCAACAAGGTACGGTTTCACTGCACTTTCATTGATTTTGTGAGAAGGATCATTGCACCTGTAACAGAGGTTAAGAAGCATCGCGTCTCCAAGCCGGAAGAGCAACTCCTCATATTCGGAAAATCTCCCGTTGCTTTCGATTCTGTCAGGTACGAGCTTTTTTCATGAGTCGGAAGTGCTGCCGGTACACGACGGCCGAAGTTACTTTTACATTGGAAAACGGCAGGAAAACCGCTGTTTAAACCTTCCGGAAGTGCTGAAAAGGTGCAATGTAAATCTAAGCGACAGCCGAAGTTACGTATCTACAATAAAAATCAGGAAATTAAGGAGGTTTATTTTGCATCTTTAACGTAAATTAAATTAACGTTAGATTTTATTATGTTAACTATTTTCTTTCACAATAAGTAATTAACTTTCGTTTTTCCCCTTGACTTCCATTTTTCATCTCTCTATATTCTTTAACGTTATGAGAAAAGAGACCAGAAAAGCATACCTTTTTCTTCTGCCGGCACTTCTGCTGAGCCTCGTTTTCTCGATCTATCCGGCTTTATCCGCAGTAGCGGAATCATTCATGACAATCAGCAACGGAGGAAAAATCCGGGGCTTCGCCTTTCTCGATAACTACAGAATACTATTCTCCGATCCGGCATTCCTGAATGCACTGAAGAACACTCTCATATTCGTACTGCTCTTTGTCCCTCTCAACACCTTCTTCACGCTGCTTGCGGCATCTCTCACAAGAAGAAAGAGCAGACATTCGGGGATTGTCGAGTACATATTCTTCATGCCGCTGGCGGTATCGCTATCGGCATACAGCCTCATAATGAAGGAACTCTTCCGGGGAAAGAGCAGTGTAATAAACAGTCTTCTACATACTTCACTGAGCGGAATAACAACGCCGGAGGGAGCCATGCTGACGCTTGTCGTACTCGGAATCTTTCTCGATTTCGGACTCGATTACATTCTCCTGCTCTGTTCTTTCAGAAGCATAGACAGAAGCGTAATCGAGGCGGCAAGGATGGACGGAGCGGGAGGAAGAAGGCTCTTTTTCAGCATCGAACTGCCCGAGGTGATTCATACAGTCGCAGTCACGGTATTCCTCGCCCTCAAAGATGCACTTCTCATATCATCTCCGGTGATAATACTGACGGAGGGCGGCCCTTACAGAAGCACCGAGACGATAATGTTCTATTACTATACGGAAGCCTTCCGCAGCGGTAACAGGGCCGTTCAGAACGCCCTGTCGTCCGTCATTCTCTATACCGTGATTATCTTCATGGTCATCTGGTCAAGGAGGAAGAGAAATGAGAACTGAAGACAGAATAAGGAAGGTCGTCAGAGTCATTCTGCTCATCATCCTTTCCCTGATCATCATTTTTCCCATATTCTACATATTCTCCTCCTCACTCTTCAGTCAGAAGGATTACAATGCCCTCAGTATCCTGCCGGCAAAGCCGGTATGGTCGAACTGGGCGAAGGCTCTCGGAGAGAAACATTTTGCCTCATATGTTCTGAATTCAGTCGGAACAAGTGTTCTCCAGGCATCAATCAGGGTAATCGTCACGCTCTTCGCGGCATTTGCAATCACCCATCTGAAGTTCAAAGGCAAGACATTTGTCACCGCCGTCCTTGTCATAACGCTATTCATACCCTCCGATGCCGTACTCTACCAGAACTACAGGACAGTCGCCTCGCTAGCCCTCACGGACACCTGGCTGGGCATAATCGCGCCCGGACTTTTCAGCGCATCGCAGATGCTTCTTCTCATGGGTTACTTCACTTCCCAGGGGAAGGAATGCTATGAAGCTGCCGTCATCGACGGAGCGGGAGATGTGAGATACATATTCTCCATTCTCGTCCCGCTCTCCGAATCAGTAATCCTTACGGTATTCATACAGACGCTCATCACGTCATTCAACAGCTATCTCTGGCCACTTCTGGTGACCAACAGACCGGGAACCAGAACCATCCAGACAGCACTCAACATGCTCGGCTTTGCCGAGAGCGGGGAGAGAGGCGCTCTCGCCGCCACAATTTGCATAATAACACTACCCTTCCTCGTCATCCTCGCCCTCATGAAGGACAGGATCGAGGAAACGCTCATAAGAAAATAAGGAGCTGAACACAATGAAAAAGCTTACAACTATTATTGCTCTTCTATCCTCTGTCTCATTCCTCTTCGCCGGAGGTGCAAAGGAAAGTGACACCACACGTGTCACCATCTGGCACTCGAGTCAGGGAACGGCACTTGCGGCCTTCGAAGAAATCGTCGAAGAATTCAACGAGACAGTCGGAAAGGAGAAGAAAATCGAGATAGATGCCGTCTATCAGGGTAAGGCAAATGATGTGCTGACAAAGGTCAACGCCTCCCTCGGCACCGGCACTCTCCCCGACATCGCGATGATGGACGCAACTGCAGCACTCGACATGAATCACACTGAAGAAATAGTGACACTCGAGGAACTCGGATTCGACACGTCGTCGATTCTCCCCGTGGCACTTGCCTCATTCACATCTGAAAAGGGTACGATAGCCCTTCCCTTCAATGCTTCGGCTCTCCTCTATTACTATAACAAGACCCTGTATGACGAGAAAGGAGTGTCCGCACCCACAACAATAGACGAAATGAAGGACATAGCCCCCATCATCGGAGAGAAGGACAGAAACGGGAATCTGACACTATCTGCATTCTCTGGTATTCCGACAACGTATGAACTGAGCTACTTCATCTCGCAGCAGAGAGGCGGCACATACCTCGTCAACAATAAAAACGGCCACATGGGAGCAGCAACGGAAGTTCTCTTTGAGAATGAAGGAACCTACAGGGAATTTCTCGAGAAGTGGAAGGCCCTCTTCGACACAGGCTGCTGCGATGCTCTCTCGAGCGGTGTCAGCGATGACTTCATCTCCGGCCGCACTGCAAGCATGCTCGCATCATCTTCCAATCTCACGAAGATCCTCTCTTCCGTCGGAGACTCGTTCGAAGTCGGTGTCAGCACCGTTCCTCTTGTGAACGGTACATCAAACGGAAAGGCCATAGTTTCCGGTGGCGCACTCTTCTCCTTCACAAAGAGCGATGAGGTAAAGACTGTTCTCGAGTATCTTACAAGTGCGGATGTACAGGCCGAGTGGAGTGAGGAGACAGGGTACGTTCCCGTCAACACGGAAACCTACACGAATAAGGACTACACGGAATTCCTCGAGGAGAATCCTCGCTACAGAACGGCGCTCGAATACCTCCTTGCATCCGACGACACGATGGTCAACGTATGGCTCCCGTCAGCCTATACAATCTACTACTCTTTCCAGAAGAACGTGCTGGACGCAGTCAGCGGCAGCCTCACAGTCGATGAAGCCGTAAAGGAAATGGCAGAGACAGTGCAGAATGCGCTTGATGTGTACAACGCACAGAACTAATCCTCACTCTTGAAGAATATGCACTTGTCCCTGTAGAGACAGGTTATGCAGCTGGAGCCCGGACAGTCGCGGAATGTTCCGTTATCTGCCTCCTCCAGCTGTTTTATATGCCATTCCAGCTCCTCGATATGCTTGTTGAGATCATTCACTCTGGCAATATCGTCACTGAGCTTCTTACGGTACTGTCTCAAAAGTTCCGTACGCCTTATGTTCCCGCTCTCGTCCTCTTTACGGAGACTTATGATTCTCCCGATTTCCTCGAGAGAGAACCCCAGGGCCTTGAGCTCCTTTATCCTCTTGAGATAGACAAGGTCATTGTTCGTGAAGTTTCTCTGGCCGCCGCTGCTTCTCTCTTCAGGAAGGAGGCCAAGCTCCATGTAATAGCGTATGGTTCTCTGCGTGAGACCGCTGAGTGCGGCAATCTCACCTATACGGAACAGTTTCTTCATGAGGACAGTATAGTCTACTTCCGCCTTTTTCCATAGTCTCAGTTCTTCTTTCTGTTCATGACGGCATTGAGGACAGGAAGTGATGTCACAGTGAAGAGAGTGCATATTACGGCCATTATCATACCCGTACTGACACTTCCCTGTTCGAACTCCCCGACGATGCATGTCGATAAGACGAGCGTCATCATCCAGCCCTATGCTATGTCCGGGCGTCAGGGGCGGAAAACACCCTCAAGGATTCAGATCCTGCATTAAGAGCTCTTACTGACAAGTAGGTATCGGAAATTACCTGAAAGTATAGAACGGATACGGGTTCAATCCTTAGACGATTGTATATGGCTTTCAACGAAGAAAAGGCTTCTCGGGAGCCCGGATCAAGATGCCGGAATGACCTGAGTTTTATGTACAAACTCCGTCCTGTATGACATTCTCATAATTCATAAGCCGGGTAATCAAACCGAATGCAATTGAGATATTCTGCTGTGCTGCAAGAGCTGATTTCTGTCCCGCACGATATAAGAGTGAGCACATGCTTCATTGACGGAATAAAATACGAATGCTGCTCAGACAATCAAAGAATCAACCGGGGTAAATCATTAAATACGAATCCGCAATCATTCCTGTTTTTCTCTTATCTCCTTAATAAGAGAAAAAATATAGGAAACTTGTGCGGCAAAGATACGGCAAAGAATAAATAAAAATATATAGATAATAACGTAACTATATATACATATCTCTGTTAAAGAAGTACATTCGGGTCAGGAAAACCCGATTTACAAGGAGAAAAGAAAATGAAAAAGTTATCAACACTCATAATTGCAGCACTCGTAACAGCAGCGGTATTCGTATCTTGTGAAAACAGCAGTACAAACCGGTTGGTGAAGCTGTCCGGGGCGGAAGCCGCACTGCCGTCCATATCGATATCGGAAAGGAAGACCTATAAAGTGGGAGAACGGGGACCGGCGGGTGGTATAATATTCTATGACGCCGGAAGCACGCAGACTTCCAGGTACAGAGATGAATTCGGAAATACCGTTTCCTACCTGTGGCGTTATCTGGAGGCGGCACCGGAAGACCTGGACTGCTATTCCTTCGGATATTACAGACCGAACGGCAAGGCAGAGTGGGTCGGAACCGGAATTGACGTCGGAAGCGGAAGAGAGAATACGTCCAGTCTCGTCAATGCTTATAATGACAAGACAGCCTATACGACTCTGGAAGGCAGCGAAAGGGGTGAATACGCAGCCAGGGCATGTTCGGACTGGGAATACACCAACAGGGAAACGGGAATCACATACAGTGACTGGTTCCTTCCGAGCTACGCAGAATTCTATTCCCTGTACGAAATCAGGGATGCAGCCGGACTGGGCGATGATTTCTACTGGACAAGCAGCGAAGAAGACTATGAGCATGCATATTACTTCTGCGTCAGATCAGGAGAAGAATATGACGACAGCGGCATACGTGAGTACGATTTCTGCGTACGGCCGGTAAGAGCGTTCTTCTGATAATGTGATTCATATTACCGTAATTCAGCGGTTCAGCAGATTGGTAGGGTGTTGCAGAAAGACGATTCTGTAACACCCTCTTCATCATTTCATCAGATACCCGGAGATTATCTGAGTGCAGAAATCAGGGCATCAATCTCCGCATCTGTCATTCCACCGCCAAGAAGATATGCTCTTGCTCCGGCAGATAGAGAGGAAGACGTCAGACCTTCGACGGAAGAAACTCCTGCAATGGTCTTCAGCATCTCGTCGATGTTGTTCTTCACGATTACGCTGTAACGCTCTCTGTCGGAAGAAGTGACACCGTAATAGTTTTCATAGCTCTTCATGTAATCGGAGACTATCTCATCATAATCGGCTTCCATCAGGGCTTCGATGAGTGCGCATGTGAAGCCTGCCCTGTCCTTTCCTTCAGTACAGTGAACGAGAACCGGAGTCTCGTAGCCGCCGTCCACCATCTTTCTGATTCCCCCGACAAGACATTCCCGGAACGACGATGAGGAGAAGTCAACGCTCATGTTGAGTGCTGTCACCTTTCCGTTCTCATAAAGGGATCTGTAATAGGGACTGTCAAATCCTTCCTCAGCGAAGTAGGATGCGATATCTTCACCCGAGTCAGCAAGATTGAGTACGGACTTCACACCCGCAGAAGCAATGAGTCTGTCAGCCCAGGCTGCCCTGTTGTGTTCGTTGTTGACAGGTGAGCATGATCGGTAAAGCTTACCCGGTGCAATGTCACCGACCGTTACTTCCCGGAAGTTTGCATATGCTTCATCTGTAGCGTAGTCTTCACGGGAGGCCGTATAGTGGAGAGAGTTGAGAATCTCGGTATCGAGAGCAGCTCCCTTTGTGTTGAGGCTTATCTTCACACTGTCACCGACGCTGAGGCCGGCAACCTCGTAGATCTTGCCGTAGTTGATGCATGCGGCAACTGTCTCATGTCCCGGATACGCCCTCAGAAGAGGCTCGCCCTTTGCCACATAGTAGCCGTCAAAGAACGGAATGTTCTCGAACCTGTAGCCGTTGCTGAACTCCAGGTCGACTGTATCACCCAGTTCATATCCGTCCGCGAGAATCTTCTCGATTGTAAGATCGAGTGCTGCATGGCCGTATTTCTCGAATGCCGTTATCGTGGCTTCTTCCACGGGAAGCGTAACTGCCGTCACAGGGGCCGTCATCTCTTTCACGGGATGAGCGGTAACTGAGCCAAACGCAAGAAGCAGGACAAGAAGTACTGCAGTTAATTTTCTTATCATTCATTATCTCCTTATATTGCTGTGAGAATGACATTCTATCCCGGATGGGGAAAAAAACAATCACAGGCCGGATAAAAGTACAAGAATCACATCCGCCGCCAAAGCTTCCATTCCCTCCGGATATGAAAAGATGCGATAGAAGTACCCGTTTCAGGCTTGTCGTCTTCCCTTTCTGCGAAGTCCCGGCTCTCATTGTACTTTAGAACGTCGCAGAACTATTTTCCGGAAGTATCAACAATAACTTGAATCACAGAAATGAATTACAGAAAAACACGCCCGAAACTCAATTCTCGGGAGAAAAAGTAAAAAAAAGAATACCCGGCAATCGGAATATCCCATCGCTGAAGTGAAGCTGAGCCCCTCTCCACATCTGCTATCTGTCATTTGAGATTCAACGGTACGGCAGAGGAAGGAACAGCATCCTGAAAAGCAGGCATTACTAATCCTCAGATGTGGTTTTATCAACCGGAAATACGGAAAATCAGACAATTTTCACAATAATGTACGATTAATTTGACAAAATCCCGAAAAATTCTGCTTTATAAATATGAGTACAGAAAAAACAGCAATATTCAAAGACGGCGAGGAGCCGAGAGAAAGACTGGAGCGTCTGGGAGTCAGAGCGCTCTCCGACCGGGAACTGCTGATGATACTTCTCGGTCAGGGCAATGCAGCACGAAGTGTTGATGAAATCAGCAATGAGGTACTGTCCCTACTCGACAGGGGAACAAGTTTTCCTCTTGCATCGCTGATGAACATTCCGGGAGTCGGAAGAGCCAAAGGCGCGACGATACTCGCAGCCCTTGAACTCGGGAGAAGAAAGAATACCAGGAAACCCAGACAGATTCTTCATCCCACAGATATCTTCCAGGAAGTGAGGCACTACGCCAACCGCAACAGCCAGGAATATCTGATAGTGCTTTCGCTCAACGGAGCGAAGGAAGTCCTGGATATCACAGTTGCGACGATAGGCTTCGTCAACAGGGCATTCTTCCACCCCAGGGAAGTGTTCTCTGAACCCCTGAAGAAACGGGCAACATCCATTGCGATAGCCCACAACCATCCCTCGGGTCTGCTTGTGCCAAGCAATGAGGACAGACAGGTGACGAGAAAAATCGCCCTTTCAGGCGAAATACTCGGAATCAACCTCGTCGACCACGTCATCTTTTCAGACACGGCCTACTACTCCTTTCTGGAACACCGGGAAATGGATGCAATAGACCGCTTCGTCGAAGGGGAAGTCAGGAGTGCGGGAAAGAGAGAGGAGGCCTTCCTCGCACTCGAGAAAATCAGATCTTCAGAAAACCCTTGAGAACGAGAAGAGTGTTCTTCACGCCGTCTCTGTGGCTGCGCTCGTTGCAGTGGGAAGCGAATACGCCGGGACCTATGAGGCCGTGGCGTATGTCGGCCCCGCCTGAGAGTGCGGCTTCAACGTCGGACGAATAATGGGGATAGGTGTCGACTGCATAATCGGCTCCTTCCCTCTTTGCTGCATCTATGAGAGCACCGACCATGCGGTAGTTGTACGGCCCCTTGGCATCCTTTGCACAGATGGAGACTTCCCTTTCAGTGCAGGAACATCCCTCTCCGACACATCCCATGTCGATGGAGAGGCCTTCGGTGACGCCTTCGGGAACGGAGGACGATGCCCCGTGTCCGACTTCCTCGTATGCCGTTATATGAACATAGGTGCGGCGTGAGAGATTGATTTTATTGTCAGAAATGTATTTTGCAAGCGCAAGGATTATGCCGACGGAAAGCTTGTCGTCGAGAAAGCGGGACTTTATGTAACCGCTTTCAGTCACATGGGCTCCCGTGAAGAGACACACCGGGTCCCCCACTTCGATTCCGAGATTCTTCACGTCATCCTTATTCTTCACATCCTCATCGATGAAGCATTCCAGGACCCTCCACGTACGCGGGGAGTTATTGAAGTCATCGTTTACATGAACTGAGGGATTTGGTATCTGGATGGTACCCTCAAAAGTCTTCCCTTCTCTTGTGTGTATACGGACATTCTCGCCCTCGATTCCTACCGGATGGAGGCCTCCCAGCATATCCATTCTGAGACGTCCGTTCGGCTTTATCTCACTCACGATGGCACCGATGGTGTCCATGTGCGCCATGATTACAAGGCCGTCTGTGTCATCCTTTCCGCCGAGGTCGATGATGACACCTCCCTTGTTCGTCATCCGGGCTTTGAAGCCGAGAGATTCAAATTCCTTTCTGACAAGAGCTGCCACCTCCTCCGTATAGCCGGTGGGGCTGTCCACACTGAGGAGTGAGAGAGCCTTTTCTACTGCATAATCAACGTATTTATTGTCTATCATGGGGCTATTATAAAACGAAAACCTCCACCGGCGAAAGTGGAGGTTCAATCTGTCGTCAGACTCTATCAGAAGAGGTTGACGAGGACAGAGAATGCAAGCTTGCCCTGCTTGAATGACTCTACGTTCTTGAGGTCATCACCCTTGAAATAATCAACAAGTGTATCGAAGGGAATCTTGTAGTCGACGCTGAGGCCGAGGGCACCGATGTTGACGCCGACAGCAGCACGTGCAAGAAGCTGGGAGTTCTTGAGAACATCGAATGTCTGGCTTACGGGCTGTCCGTCTACCATGACACCTTCGCTTCCGAATTCAATCGGAAGAGCGTAGCCGACGCCGAAAGCGAGGTCGACGACGTTGAGGTCAGCACGGAGGTTAGCCGTGATGATTGTATTGAGTACTGTATTGCCTTCGTTCTTTCCGAAAAGGACATTCGTTGCAACGCCGAAGAAACCGAAGTTGAGTCTTGCATCAGCACCGAAGTCATAGTTCTCGATGTTCTTGTAGTCTTCAATATTTGTGATGTCGCCGCCGAATCTGCCGGTAGCACCGATCTGGAAAACATGAGATGAAGCAAATACACCTGTGCATGCAAGTGCCAGGATGAGAATGATAATACCTAACTTTTTCATAATTTATCTCCTACTCTAAAAGGCACCCGGTGCCCTTCCGAAACACATTATAAACTAATATTAAAACAATAAGTTACAGAAATTTGTAAATTCTGGTTTAACAAAGCAGTACCGACGTAAAGTTATCTTGAATGTCTGTCCTTGAGGACATCGACGACTTCGCCGAGCGTGCAGTCCTTCTGTGCAAGGAGCACGAGGAAATGGTACATGAGGTCGGCAGCCTCTCCGAGGAAGAGATCCTTGTTGTCATCCTTGCTGGCGATGACAAGTTCGACAGCCTCCTCACCCGTCTTCTGGGCAATGCGGTTGAGTCCGCGCGAGAAGAGGTGGTTGGTGTAGCTTCCTTCACTGGGGTTGAGCCTTCTGTCATGAATCACCGATTCAAGATAGAAGAGGAACTCGGGGGACGAGAAGTCTCCGGGCTGGTTGTCCTCGCCGAAGCAGGTGTCGCTTCCCGTGTGGCATACAGGTCCTGACGGCATTGCCTTTATAAGGAGGGTGTCACCGTCGCAGTCGACGAGAATCTCCCTTACCTTGATGTAGTTGCCGCTGTTCTCGCCCATAACCCTGATGCGGCCCTTGGAGCGTGAATAGAATGTGACGAGCCCCCTCTCAAGCGTGAGCTTATAGGCTTCCTCGTTCATGAAGCCCACAGTAAGGACATTGCGTGTGACGGCATCCTGGATGACTGCAGGAACCAGACCGTCCTTGTATTTTGAGAAGTCTATCGTCATTTTTCCCTCATTGAATCTTCTGATTTCTGTCAGTATCGGATTTTTACAAAGCGATTGTCAACTGACAGGAGAAAGAAACAGTGAGGGAAATCGAATAATGAATTCTATAGATGAAAAAGAGTTATTTGACCTCTTCGTAAGATACGGTCTGAGCCTTGTCCTTTTTCCTCGTTTGAACGAGAAGAACACATACCCTTATACCCCAGACGAAGATACATACACCTGCAACGATGAGGATAATACCGAAGATGTTCATCAGAGTCTGTCCCACGAATGCCGGGAAGATGAAGAGAAGAACTGAGGCGATGATGTAGACAAGTCCGTTGCCGTTGAAGACACTGCTGAGGTCGGCGTACGGTTTCAGACGGTAGTTCTCGATTATGTTCACGATACCCGTATATAAGAAGCCTGCTGCGATTATGTAGATTACAACCTTCATGATTCCGTCACTCCTGCTCTGCAGGAACGAGAGAGCAAAGGCGAGTGCAAGGATACCCAATGCTGCAGATATGATGCCGTCGATGAGGATCGTGAACTTGATCTTCTTCTGCACGCCGCTGTCGATAGAGGAACCGTTGACAGAGACCTTTACCGCCTTACGGGAGAAGCGGAGAGCATCGATGAGCTTCCTCAAGCCGCGGATGGCAAGGATGATTGAAAAAGCGACAGCCGCAATATTGAGAACGGTTGCCGGCTGAACTATGACGAATACGCCGAAAAGCAGTGTTATTACACCGAAGAGCCAGAAAATGAGTGCACTTTTCATTTTTTATTTTTCCTTCTTCTTAAATATGATATCAAAAAGAGAAAACGTGTAGAAAAAACATGTATTTATGATAAACTTTCCACATGCGCTACTTGCTTTTTGATGCAGACCAGACGATTTGGGACTTCAATGCTACAGAGAAAATCGGATTAGGAAAAGTATTCGAAAGCTGTTTTCTTCCGTCTTCCGAGGAAATGAAGGCGGCCTACATGGTCGGCAATCTCCTCTGCTGGAAGGAGTACGAGGACGGAAGTCTGACACTTGACGAACTCGAAGTGAAACGCTGGCGTCTCTTCTTCGACCGTATCGGAAGAAAGGATCTCTCGCCCGAGGATGCCGCTTCCGCCTTCAGGGAAGCACTTGCCCATAACGGAAGGATGCTTCCGGGAGCAGTGGAGTTTCTCGAAAGCATAACAGAGAGACCGAAATCACTCGTCACGAACGGAATATCATACATACAGCGTCAGAGACTGAAGGACACAGGCTGTGAAAAGTACTTCGACAGAATCTTCATAAGCAGCGAAATCGGACCACACAAGCCCCAGAAGGAGCTCTTCGACGCCGTACTCGGGGCCATTGAAAAGACGAAGGACGAATGCGTCATGATAGGTGACAGCGAACACAGTGACATACAGGGCGCCGTCAATGCCGGAATCGACAGCATCTACCTGAACTTCAGCGGAAGAAAATCAGACCTTGCCACATGGTCCGTTTCATCATATGACGAACTGAGGGATCTGATCGGGAGAATATAAATCCCCCTGCCTCCATCCCATCGTCATCATGTAATCATCGAGGGTTTTCAGAAAAAGGGACTTGTCCATGAAGTGCCTCGGCTCGATGAGACGGTGCATGGGAGTGTCGCAGACAAGACGCTGTACGATGATATCTCCCCTGAGGTGTCTCAGAACGAGGGCCGAGTTCTCGAGGTGTCTTCTCGTGGAGGAGGAGACAACTTCGCCGTCATAGAAGAAGTCAGCCATCTTCGTTCCTCCCGCGATGTGGAGGTTGTGTATCTTGACGGCATCGGCCCCGCTCGCGTTCACGCATTTCACGGTATTGATGTAATCCTCCGGTCCCTCTCCCGGAAGCCCCAGTATTATATGCGTCGATACCTTCAGGCCGTACCTCTTCGCCCGCTCTGCCGCCTCGCTATAGCAGAGAGAAGTATGTCCCCTGTTTATGACTCTCAGCGTCTCATCATTCGAGCTCTGGAGCCCGAGTTCAACCCAGACTTCCCTCTCGGGAGTTATGTAGGAAGAAAGGAGTGCGCATACATCATCCGCCATGCAGTCGGGGCGTGTCGACACTATAAGTTCGCTGAAGGGGAAATACGAGAGTCCCCTGTCATAGATTGCCCTGAGATTGTCGACTGTGTCATATGTGTTGGTCCAGCTCTGGAAATAAAGAGCAGCCTTCTCGGCCCTGTAACGTCTCTTTATGAACTCCAGGCCTTTCAGAATCTGGCTCTCCATCAGGCCGTAACGTGTCGTGATGGTCTTTGCGGTATTCTCCTCGTATGCTGAGGAACGGGTGAACGAGCTCTCGCTCCGTCTCTGATAGACGGCAACGCTTCCCGTCCCGTCGCAGAACGTACATCCTCCTGAGTGGTCATCTTTTCTGTTGGGGCAGTTGAAGCCGCCGTCAACCCCTACCCTGTAGAAGGGGCCGCCGTACTTCTTCTCCAGATAATCGCGGTAGTTGTTCCAGCTGGAATACATGACTCAATCCTAACTGTTCCTGAGAAAGTTATCTACAGCCTCGTTGAAGGCATAGGGATTCTTATAGGCAATGAAATGGTCACCCTCGATGAATACAAGACTGCTTTTTCTTATCGAAGAAGCGATAAGCCTCGTGTGGGAGCCCAGGATCATATCGTGTGTTCCGGCAATGACGAGAGTCGGCATATCGAGAACGGAGAGCTCTTCAGGGTGTACATCAGGCTCGTCCATCATCAGCCTCATGAGCGACGCCGTCTTTTCGTCTTTTCTCTCAACTGCGGCTCGGTACTCGTTCTCTATCCATCTGTTGACGTCCTTCCTGCATCCAGAGGGGAAGAGATTGGCGCCGTTGAGTATGAGTCTCGATACCATCTCAGGGTGTCTCAGGGCGAAGATGAGTGCAATGTTGCCGCCGTCGGAGAACCCCAGGATGTTCGCCTTCTCTATTTTCATCTCACACATGAAATCATGGAGGTCGTCGGCAAACTGACTTATCGTGAAAGGCTTTTCGCCTCGCTCCGAGAGACCGTGGCCGCGGGTATCGAGTGCAATCACCCTGTACTCTCTGCAGAAATGGTCTATCTGCTTTCTGAATCCGGTATGGTCCTCACCGTTACCGTGGAGGAGAATGAGAACTTCTCCCTCACCTTTCTCTTCGTAGTTGAGCTTAATGTCCATGTGACGATTATAACCTTTTTTCTGAACTCTCTGTTCCTGTTTCAACTGCTGTCATCATGAAAAAGGAGGAAAAGATGACGAGGCCGAGGTCATGGAACAGAAAAGCGGTGCTGAATAGAGAAACGCTGTGTGCAGAGTACTTCGATACCATTCTCTCAAAGTACTCCTCACTCCCCGCCGCGATATGGGTAGACAACGCATCAGTCATGAGAAAGAGGAAGAAGGGAGAACGAAGAGAGACAGCCCGGAAAAACCGTAACGGAATATATCGCAGAATGGAGAAAGCAGAGGGGACTCTCTCCTGGGTACGACATCTATTGAGCGAAGGTGCACATGCGTCCCATTTCTTGATTTTTCCACCCTTTTCTGTTAATAATCCTGAGGCAAACACGATACGATACAAGAAGGTCTTCCCTTCCGATACGACACAAGAGCTGATAACTCCGTGTCGTTTCTTTATGCACGGAAAGGAAGAAAAATGGAAACTCAATCAACTTCATTCATGCTGACGGAAAAAGTCGGAAAGCTTGTCGGAAAGTTCTCTCTGCCGTGCGTGATCTCTCTCCTGGTCGGAGCGCTCTACAACATCGTCGACCAGATATTCATCGCAAATGCCCCATATCTCGGATCCTATGGAAATGCTGCAAACACGGTAGTCTTTCCCCTGACCGTCCTTGCTCTGGCCATTGCCGTCATGCTCGGAGACGGAACCTGCGCCTTCGTCTCCCTCTCCCTCGGCAAAGGGGAGGAGGATAATGCATCAGATGCTGTTGCCGCCTCCGTCATACTCACCCTCCTGTCATCCGTCATCCTGACTCTCGTCTATCTGGTGTTCTCATCTCCGATTCTTGCCTTCTTCGGTGGAACGGTCAACGAAGAGACATACGCCTTCAGCCGCGAATACTTCTTCTGGATTACACTCGGTCTTCCCTTCTACATGTTCGGTCAGGCCATGAACCCCATAATCCGGAGTGACTCGTCACCGCGCTTTGCGATGGTGTCGACAGTCGCCGGAGCAGTGACGAATCTCATTCTCGACCCGATTTTCATCTATGCATTCGGATGGGGAATGACGGGAGCTGCCGTAGCCACTGTCATAGGTCAGATGCTCACTGCGGCAATGGCTCTCTGGTACCTCTTTCACATGAAGGCGGTCAAACTTGAGAAAAGGAACTTCAGACTCAACATCTCCGTAACAAGAAGATTCATCCCCCTCGGACTGACAAGTTTCCTCAGTCAGGTCTCTCTCGTAATAAGCATGGCAGCCGTCCAGAACACCTGCATGAAGTACAGTGCTCTCGATCCGGTTTTCGGACAGAGCGAGTATTCGCAGATTCCTCTTGCCGTACTCGGAATCGTAATGAAGTTCTTCCAGATAGCAATCTCCGTCTCTATCGGCATTGCGGCAGGCGCCATCCCGGTTGTAGGCTACAACAGGGGAGCAGGGAGAGAAGACAGAGTGAAAAAGCTCTTCTCATACGTACTGCTCTCCGAAGCCGCCGTCGGCTTTGTATCACTCATAATCGTCGAAGTCTTCCCCCTACAGATAGCATCCCTCTTCGGTGCTGCAGGAGAAAGCTCGTATTATTCCGACTTCACTGTCAGGTGTTTCAGGATATATCTCTCGATGATGATGCTGGCAACAGTGAACAAGGGAACCTTCATATTCCTCCAGGCACTGGGAAAAGGCGTACAGTCGACAGTAATATCCCTCACGAGAGAAATAATCTTCGGCGTTTTCCTTCCCGTCCTTCTTCCCATCTTCATGGGACTAGACGGCCTTCTGTGGTCATTCCCTCTTGCAGATATTCTCACCTTCATGATTACTGCAGTCTTCATCGCAAAGACTTACAGGGGATTCGCTACTCCAGGACTGTCCCGATGAAATCCCTTGCACCGTTGACAAAAGATGCGGC
Source organism: Sphaerochaetaceae bacterium (assembly GCA_963626615.1). GTDB lineage: Bacteria > Spirochaetota > Spirochaetia > Sphaerochaetales > Sphaerochaetaceae > Ornithospirochaeta. The sequence goes on along the minus strand of CAVFYD010000035.1, from coordinate 3,225 downwards.
ATCCATTTCCTTCTTCATCGGAGGAAGGACACGGGAGACGTAGAGGTAGCCCTCGCCCGTGGCAATCCTGAGGCCCTTCTTCCTGTCGAGTGCAACAACGGTGCCGGGTTTCTCCGTACAGGGCTCGAAGGGAAGGAACGAAGATGAATGAACGCCGGTTATGATGAACGGGGAGCCCTTATAAAGGCACCATGCCTTAGGCCAGGGATAGCATGCCCTGACGAGGGCATGAATGGAGGATGCACTCTCATTCCAGTCTATCCTGCCGTCGTCCTTCTTTATGAAGTTCGTGTAGCTTGCCTCCCCTCTCTGCGGGTACGGGATTATGTTGTCGACACTTTCGAGAATCGAGAGGACGAAAGACGGTGCCATTTCAGATATAACGGCCTCGAGGGACTCACTTGTCTCCGTCCCGTCAAGAGGAAGACTCTCCATGCCGTAGATTTCACCTTCGTCAATTGAAAGCGATATCTTCTGCACAGCGATGGCAGTCTCCTTCTCCCTGTTTCTTATCACATTGAAAATCGGACTGCAGCCGCGGTATGAGGGAAGCGGTGACGGATGAACGTTGAATGTGTACCTGAAGAGCGAGAGAAACTTCGGCCCGAAGATACGGCCGTAGGAGAATGAAAGGAGCGAATCGACTCCGAGGGATTTCACCGTCTCCCTCTCCTCCCTGTTGAGGTGTTCGGGAGTGAAGACGGGAAGAGCGAGCTCCTGGGCCTTCACCTTCACCGGAGTCGGAACGAAGCCCTTTCCCCTCTTAGCGGGGGCATCTGGTGTCGTGAAAACAGCAGTGACTATTTTCTTCTCGTCAAGCTTTTCAAGAAGCGGTACGGCGATTGCATCCGTTGCAGCGAACAGTAATTTCAATTCTTCTTCCTCTTCGGCTTTCTTATGCCGTTCTTCTTCTCGTAGGCTCTGAGAAGCTTCTCCCTCTCATCCTCCGAGAGATGATCTATGAAGAGATGGCCGTCAAGATGGTCATTCTCATGCTGTATTACACGCGCAAGAAGGCCGTCGGCATCAAGGATGAATGCCTTGCCGTATTCGTCCTGTGCATGGACCTTCACTCTCACTGGTCTCATCACGTTGTGATAGACGCCGGGAATCGAGAGACAACCCTCCTCGTAGGGGCCCAGTTCCTCGCTTGTTTCGAGTATCTCGGGATTGGCAAAGACATACTGCTTCCCGTCGCGGATGTCGACAACGAAGAAACGGCCGTCGACACCGATTTGCGGAGCGGCCAGTCCTACGCCTTCGGCCTCCTCGAGAGTATCGAGCATGGCAGATGTCAGAAGGCGGAACGCATCGTCGAACTTATCGACGCTTCTGCACTTTTTTCTGAGGATGTCATCACCTATTTTCACTATTTCAAGAGTTGTATCTTCCATTGATTATTCCTTTTCCATTTCATAATACCCTTATCGGGAAAGAAAAAACAGAATAAACCGCCTCAATGCCCGAAAATTGTACTTTTATTTTCCGAAACCCTCTTCATTTTCTCACAGTGTTCTTTCTAATATAGAGCGCAGGAGAAAATAATGGATACAAAAACACCCCACTACGGTCCTGCGGACAGACCGCCACTCAAGGAGTGGATTCCCCTCTCGATCCAGCACGTATTCGCAATGTTCGGCGCGACAATCCTCGTTCCCATCCTCGTGGGACTGGATCCGACGACAGCGCTCTTCACGGCAGGAACGGGAACCCTGATCTACATCCTTCTGACTAAGGCAATGGTGCCGGCATTCATCGGATCGTCATTCGCTTTCATCACACCGCTCATCACGATATCTTCTCAGTACGGCTGGCCGTACGCAATGGGAGGAGCCTTCGCATCGGGCCTTATGTATGCGCTCGTCGCATTCATCATCTCGCGTTGCGGCTCGGGATGGATTCACAGGGCGCTTCCCCCTGTCGTCATCGGCTCAGTCATCATCGTAATCGGACTCAATCTTGCACCAACAGCCATGAACATGGCAATGTACACGAATACGAGCGATACATCGACATACTCGCTCGTCTATCTCTCGATAGCACTCGTGACACTCGCCGTTACAGTCATTGCCAATGTATTCTTCAAGGGATTCCTTTCAGTAATCCCGATTCTCTTCGGTCTTGCCGCAGGATACATTTTCACCCTTGTAATGGGACTCTTCTTCCCCTCCTACGCAATAATCGACTTCTCCATAGTAGCCGAGGCAAGCTGGTTCGGCTTCCCCTCATTCACTCTTCCGAAGTTCAACCTCGTAGCAGTACTGACATTCATAATCGTCTCGTTCGCAACAATCTGCGAGCACCTGGGAGACACACTCTGCATATCACGTGTAGTCGGACAGGACTTCTATGAGAATCCCGGTCTCAAGAGAACACTTCTCGGAGACGGTCTCGCAACAGCCTGGGCTTCCCTCTGGGGAGGACCACCTAATACGACATATGGCGAAAACGTCGGCGTACTCGCCATCACGGGAGTCTACAGCGTATGGGTTACAGGAGGTGCGGCAGTAATCGCAGTGCTTCTCTCGCTCTTCCCGAAGTTCGGCGCTCTCATCCAGACTATCCCGAACCCCGTACTCGGAGGAATCTCAATGCTCCTCTTCGGCGTCATAGCATCCTCGGGCCTCAGAACCCTCGTAGAATCCGGCGTCGACTATCAGGACAAGCGTAACCTCACGATATCTTCAATCATACTCGTCATCGGCATCGGCGGCGGCATCCTGAAGTTCAACGTAGGCTCGTCCCTGGAATTCTCACTCGGCTCCGTTGCACTCGCAACACTCGTGGGAATCATCCTGAATCTCATCATTCCCGTAAAAAAGGAAACGAAGTAAACAGCAGCGGCCGGGAAACCGGCCGTTGTCTTTTCCCCGAACAGAGATTCCTGCTTTTCAACTCTCTCGATTGTGCACTCGTACGTTCTGCTCTCTTATCGTAATAGATTCCGACAAGAAGAATGCTTTCCGTGTATTCCTTTAAACTCTCGGTACATTTTCTTTCTCTAATCTGATTGATGGCACTCTCTGCACTATTATCCCATTTGAGTTCGACGACAAGTGCCGGGTACTCGGCAACGTACCTTAGACGGGGAAGATAGACAAAGTCTGCATATCCTTTTCCTGATGGCATTTCCCTTTTCGGGATGAAGTAGTAATCCTTAGATTCTAAGTCTTAGCTTCTCCAGGAAGGATATAATCCCGTTAAATGCATCATTTACCTTTATAC
>CAVFYD010000034.1:0-21936 GCA_963626615.1 Sphaerochaetaceae bacterium | reverse complement strand
CAATTGCCGTGCTTGTCACAGTCGCATCTGTGTAGAGGAGCTTTCCGTTGTTGTCGTACGTTCTCACGCTGAGGTCATTGTGATTGTCAGCGAAAACATGGAAGGCGTTAAGACGACCGCCTGCCGGAACTGCGTGAGTGAGCGTGAAGTACCATGTCAGTTCATCACTCTTTAATGCTGACCATGTCTGTGCAAAGCTGACCTTGTAAGAGCCTTTTGCGAGTCCTTCCGGACACTTCAGGAAGGCACGATACTGAGACCACTGTATCGAGCAGTGAGGTGTATAGAGAGGCATCATGATAGCTCTATGCGCTCCCGTTGTGCCGTCAGCATAGACGACATCACGGCTATTGTCAGCGACTATCATCGGGTACTGGTAGACCTTGTCTCCGACTGTGTAAGTCTCAACGATTGCATCGCCGACTTTGTACACATTCTTGAATTCATTACGATTGATCAGGTCGAGGATAGCTGCCCTCGACGGGCTTGCTTCATGAGTCTTGAGGTACTCGGCAAGCTTGTCTGTCTCGATATACTTTCCCGTTCCGTCTGCTCCGATGACGAGGAACTTATCGTCGGATGCCGGATACGACATTTCGATGTCGCAATGGATGCCCTTGTCAGACAAGTAGTTTTCTACTTGCTGAAGCTCTTCTGTTGTTAAAGCCATATTCTTTATATCTCCTTTAAATATATAGTTTTACAAAATCATTTCTCAGCTCGCTCTTTTTCTCTCTTCATCAACCCGTCCGCTTGAACATATAGAGCGTTATTCCGCCGAGCGAGAGCGACGAGGTCACAGTCTGCCATGTACCGCCGAAGAAGGTCGTCGGGTCTGTCGCAGAGGAGGAGATGTAGACCGCTCCGATAGGATATACGCCTTCGAACTTATCGCCCTGTATCTGCTCTGCTCTGACAGCTTTGTACGGGCGTATAGCACCGAGTGTGACATTCTTAAGCCCTTCTTTCGGATTCATGCTGCCTGTCTCGACTCCTGCAGCTACGGCGTATGGAGTGAACGTAATAGCGATGACTGTCGCATTCTTGATGTACCAAGTCGAGTTCGCTTTCTCGACATCGTCAACCTTAAAGCTGTCCGGCGACACGCTGACCTTGATTCCGCTCGTTACTGCCGAGATAGTACGCTCCGCATTGAGCGACGGGTCAAAGATAGTATACGCAGGAACTGCAACAGACTGTATCGAGCGATAGATTGCCGAGGCGTCGAACAGTGTCGGGATTCTGCGGTATGTGTTCATATCACTTGGAATCGTCGTCGGAAGATTGAGAAGCGAGGTCGTTCCGTCGCTGATGGATACTGTTGCATCTGTGACGGCATCTGTCAGCTGAGATTCATATGCGACAGGTTGCAAATTGCTATTGAGGAAGTTGAGACCCTTCTGCCATGATTTCTTGCTTATCGTAATAAGATAATGAGGCGGAGTAGCAGAAAGACCATTTCTGTCAGTAAGCGCCAACTTCGATGCTCCAACAGGATATATATCTCTATTAGTAGCAATATAAGGATAAGTAGCTATCTCCTTAACATCATCCATCGAATCTGCGGATGTCATATAGAGATGACAGACTGAGCCGTCGTATATGCTGACGAAAACGTTGTCCACCCCGCAAGTTCCGATTTTCAGATAGTTGTCCGTGTAATTCGTCATCGAACACTTTACCGGGAATGTATATGTCAGACTCCATGACAGGTCTTGCGGTTGTCCTACCATGTAATAAGCTGCAAAGGATGAGTATAGCGAGATAGTGCCGGAGGAATCTCTCGTTAAGCAGACAAAGAGCGTGTCACAACATCTTATCGAACCCGTGATGCAGTTCTCTGGCACATTAGCTGTCTTGTATGTCAAAGTGCCGGAGCGATAGTAATGTATGTACTTGCTTGCTATCCCTACAAGGTTGCCTATCATCACAAGTTGCCGGAATGTTCCCTCATTACCGCCAGAGGCGGTGCTGAAGGAATTGAGAGTAGAACCATAATACGACACAGATGCAGTCGATGCTGACAGCACAAGGTTCGTACTCACTGTGCTAATCTCGTAGAGTTTCCACACATCATTAGCGATATCGTTATCAAATAGATAGAGTTTCTCTGCGGTCGACGATGTTTTGACAATCGTCAGCCATGCGTAGTGATTTTCGCCGAGATTGAGACTGTGGCTCTTCTCGACCCATGTTATCCCGTCCGATGAGACATAGTATGTATTCCGCTGCGTGTTCACAAGATGAAATTGTCCGTAGCAATATGCCCAACAGGGAGCAAGTGTGCCTTCAGTTGTATAAGGCATGGAATATGTCTGCCAATTCACCATATCCCGGCTCATTTCGTATGTTAAAGTATGCGCTGATGTCGAGAATCTTATAACACAGTTTTCGCCGAAAACGACACTCTTGCTCCATCCCCCAGCGACTTGTCCGAGAGATATAACATTATCATTAAAGTATCCGATTGACGGCTTTGACGAACCTTTGAAGAGCTTGGCAAAACTTACTCCGGCGTACTGCCCTGAATAGCTGTAGACAGTATTCTCAGATGCGAGAAGCCCCTTTATCTTCGTCTTTGCTTCACTGCCCTTGTAGTAAAGCTGAGAACCGACAGAGCCGATTGTCTGCGCCTCTCCGGCTTCGTTTCTTGTGTTCGTCCAGAGTACATCGTTATGAAGTTCACCGGAAATCTCAAGAACATCGATGTTACCGCCCTTGATGTCGCAGTCATTGAGTTTTGCATTCGTAAAACGTGCAAGTCCGGTCGAGTCGATATAGACACCGAGAGCCTTAAGGTAGCCGTCTGTATCTGTCTCCTGCGAGCCTCCGATAATTTTCCCGCTGTCTTGCAGCTGGAGCAATTCTGTGCCGATTGCTCTTGCGTAGACATACTTAGTGATGAGTGTAGAGATGTATGCGTAATCCTGCGAGAGTCCGTTATCTTCTGCCCACTCAAAAGCCGTTTTCTGAGCCTTAGCGAGAATAGTGACCTTTTCAGCATCCGACAGAGTAGCGGAGTCATATGCTACCCATGCCGACCCGTCGTAGACATAGATAGCATTCTCTGTTGAGTAGAAACAGGAGTCGCCGTTAATATAGTCACCGCTCGTTGGAAGGGATGTGACAGAGCCGATGAACGAGTAGTAATCCGTCTCGTCCTTCGCCGTCAGCGTAAGAGACGCCGAGACTCCGTCGATAGCCAAGCCGTCGATGTACGGCACAACCGAGACTGTGTAAGTCGTAACAGTCGTTGTATACGGAATCGTGAAAAGATAAACCGAGGAGTCCGTCTCGCTTTGAGTCGGCGTGAACGCTTCTCCGTTGAGAGTCCATGTCAGAGAGTCGGGATTGTAAGAACCTCCGCCGACAGTCAGCGTGACGAGCGTAGACATCATACCGAGCCTTCTGTTGATTATGTATGTCGCCCTGTCTGATGTAAGCGTAAAAGCCTTCTGTCCTGTGTACCCGGTAAAGAGGAACGGCTCGGAGGTTGTTGTCAGCTTGCACCAAAGATGCCGATATTTCTCACTCTTGGCGTCTGCAACCTCCGACCAGTCCGAAATCCATCCCGACTGATACGGGATGTTGCCAAGTAGCGAACCTCCGCTGAAAATGAACGCAGAGCCTTTTATCCAGAAGTTCGAATCCTTCGGAGCGAAGATTCTCTCGGACTTAGACCACTGAAAATACATTGGACGAGGCTCGCCGTCTCTGACTTGTGCTATCGTGATATTTGCTTTTCCAAGAATTGCCATCTATTAATTCTCCACTATACATGAGTAAGTATTGAGTTCGTCGACATTAGCTGAGCGGACAATGATTGCTTTGAAGGAATCGAGATTGATGCCGAGAGCGGTAAGCTGTTCCGTTGTCGGTTGTTCCGGAGTGTACGAAGAATCGGTTGTGCCGTCACGAAGCGACCTCGTCCATGCATACTTGTATGCTCCGACCTTGTCGTCCTCAGAGCCGTTCTTGTAGATACGACAGATAAGTATCGTTACATCACTCGTCTCACGGAAGAATGTTCCGGCGGTGGAGTCGATAACGAACTGATAAGTGTCACCCTTCGTTCCTCTATTCTTTACCGCTCCGCTCTTGGAGTAGACTTCCTTCGTCGACTGCGTGAGCTTGAAGACAGCGCAAGTGTATGTCTTCTCTCCGCTCATCATGTCTTCCTCTATCTGCTTGACGATGTAGACCGCCGAGATGTTCCCGACTTTGATAAGCGAGTTCGGTTCGATGCCTTCAAGTTTTCCAGATGAGAAAGTAAGCGATGCCGTGTCGGCTTTCTGCTGAGAGATCAGGGCAAGACAGTACAGCCTCGCATTCTCTTCATCGGAAAGCCATGTGGTAGTCTCTGCCTCTTTATCGCCCTTACTGACTTGGACGGTCGTGACCTTGACGGAAGTGTCTTCGAAGTAAGCCATCTCCGCCTTAATCCACAGTTGATTTAAGAAAACAGACAGAACTGTCGATGAGTTCGTGAGCTTAATCTTGCCCGAAGTACCGCCGAGTTCGCTTCTGTCAATCCGAAGAGGAGCGTCGGCGGAGTTATCGCTATATCGTGCAACGTAAGTCATATCCGGAGTTCTTGCGTAGATAAGCTTACAAGTATCACTCTCGATCGAGTCGTTACTATAGCTGATTTCTTCGTAGTCACCTTCCTCTGGGTACGATGCGCCGATATAGAGTTCCTGCCCGGCATTCTCGCCCTCCTCGGCGAGAGAGAAAAGCTGACAGTCATTCTTAGTTATAATTCTCGTCAGAGTGACGACGGGCTGTGTCTCGACCCGGTACGGAGCAGTCTTGATAGCCGGAGCGGACTGTACGGAGGTATACGGCACTGTCGTGAGCGTTCTGTAGTCGTCGGCGTACGGCTGCACGAAGTCGATGACAAAGCCGTCGAAAGTCATAACGTAGCAATACTGTTTTAGTATCTCGAGAAATGTGTTGAGATAGTTCGTGCCTTCCGGCAAGACAACGATGCTTCTCTGCACTGCTATCGCTGGGAAGTTAATCGTATAGAGCGACTGAAGGGCTTCCTTGAACGGACTCTCGCAGAGAGCGACAGCCTTGTTCCAGAGCAGATGCAACAGCGAGGAGGCTGTCTGCTGTGGCTGTGACATATACACGTTATACAAAACCTCTTCGCTTGTTGATGTTATCTTCTCAAGAGCATGGATGTACGGATACGCCGACATCTTGACCCATGCGAGAGAGGAGGATGGAGTTGAGGTCACGCTCGCATTCCCTTCAGTGTAGCCTTCCCATACCGGAGAGCCGTCACGGACGATGCGAATCTGCTTCGCTGTCGTGTGAAAAACGGCTGCTACGGCGAGGTCGGAGGCTCGGTAAGTGATATCAAGCTTGTTAAGGTTAGGCGTTGCCCCAAGCGACGAAAAGCCTCTTCTCAGTTTGAAGCCAACATTGACGACTCTGTCAGAGATGTCCGTCCACAGTGTATCGGAATATTCCTTGATGTATACATGTATCTTACTCATATCCCTTCCTTTCAGATAACTCCCTCATACTGTAGAGTCTTAAGGTTGTCGTAGATGGCTTTTCCGACTGCAGGCTCGTCGAGTCCATAGAAAGATACTCCGTCGAAATGCACATGGATTCCGACGCCAGATGCGCCCGACTGCGCAAGCGATGCCGAAGCCTCGATAAGTCGAGCAAGATTGTCTTGCTGAGCCGTGTTGAGTATTAACTCGCCACTGTTAACCCTTGCAAGCACCCGGTCGCCGTGACGGCTGTTCCCGGGTACGATACCGCCCGTCTCATACTTGTTGGCTGCTGCTTTAGCTGCGCCTGCTGCTGCATATGCTGCTACAGAGCCTGCCGTTGCTATAGCTACTGAAGCCCACATCCCCGTCATAGCTTTGACGACTGCCTGCGCTGCCAGCTGCGCACCGACGGACTCCAAAACTTCTGCAAGAGTTTGGAGAGCTATCTTTCCGGCAGACTTCCATGCATCTGCGCCCGATGCTGTTTCTTTGCGATTCGCTTCAAGGGCTTTCTTCTCGTCTTGCAGAGCTTTGAGTTCCTTCTGAGCGTTTGCAAGTTTTTCTTCCGCACTCTTAATAGAAGCAGCGTTGCCTTTCGCTGTTGCCGTGTTAAGTTCTTCTTGCGCTGTCTCTATTGCTAAGATAGCTGACTCTTCGTCCGCTTGTACTTCAGCTATCTCGCCGTCTATCTCTGCGAGAGTCTCTTTCATAGTGAGAAGTTCGTAACAAGCTTCTTCGATTGCCGAGCCGATGCCCTTCATGGCTGTTGTGGCGGAGGACTTATCCATGTTGTGCAGCGTGTCGACGAAGTCTGCCCATGCTCCGTCGCCTTTTTTGGCACTCTCGCAAAGGTCGTCAATACGCTTCTTCAGTTGCTGACATCTGCCGTCCGCCTCGCCGTATATGTCGACAAGGTCGATGTAACGTTTATTAAGAGCCTCTATCCTATCTTCCTCTGTTGCCCTTGCGTTACCGAGTGCATCTGTTGAGTTGATGAGGTTCTCATATTCCTTATCGAGAGCCATCCAGTTGGAAAGGTCGACGAGTTCCTGATTGCGCCTCTGCTCTTCTTCCGCAGCTTTCCGAGCCTCTTCCGCAGCTTTCTCTGCAACTATGGCAGCATCTTCCTCTGCCTTCGTCTTAGCTTCGAGAGCCTTCTGAGCTTCTTCTGCCTTCTTCTTTTCGTCTTCGATCGAGGTGTTTAAATCACGGATTCTTCCAGCAAGAACGAGGCAAGCGTAAGAATTACCGCCGTACTTGTCGTACATATCATTATAGAGGTCGATGAGAGCATTAAGCTTGTCCTCCTCTGTCGCTTTCTCGATGCCGAGGAGATTTGTGCGGGCGATGAGGGTATTCTGCTCATCGACGACACGCTTGTACTCCTTCTCCATCTCTTCGTAAGCATTCTTTGCCGAGTCAACTTCTTCGACCTCGTCTTCCTGCGCTTCAACGACTGTTTCGACAGCCTCGACTGTCTTCGCTACGCTATCCGTATGTGTCTGAAGATACTTATTGACAGCCCGTGCAAGGTCTTCGGAATAGAGCGAGAGCGTTGTGAGTGAGACAGAACCGGACTTAACAAGGTCTGCAAGCGTAGCAACATAGCCTTCCATCGTTTCCTGCCACGATGCAACCTTCGCCTCGGCGGTCTCCGCTGCTTGCATCGTCTCATAATACGCTCCGACAGACTCAAGAAGCTGAGTTCTGTAGTCTTCTGTTCCTTTATAAAGAACCTCGGTAACATCGAGAACTCCGGCTTGCCAAAGCAGGAAGCGGTCATACAGTTCCTCGAGCGTAAGCCCTGTCTGCTGCACGGCTTCTCCCGCTCTCCGCTTATTTCCTGCAAAAGTCTGTGTCGCAGTAGCCGATGCGGTCTCATACTTCTTCATCTGTTCGGCTGCTTTCTCATAGCTCGTCGCAACTTGCCCTATCGCCGTATAAAGAGCCGTTTGCCCTTCGAAAAACGAAGAGCGTGTCGTATCGTCGAGGGATGCCTTGAGTTCTTCCTGTGCCGTTTTGGCGTTGTCCGAAGCAGTCTCGAGCATCGTGAGAGCCGACGAAAGGTCGTCCGCCGACACTTCTTGCCCTGTCATGGCGGTAAGTACCGATGTTCCGACAGAAGCAAGCGTGTAAAGCGCAGGTTGTAAGTCTTGACCGATTCTAGTCTTGAGGCTTGACCATGCTGCAGAAAGCTGTTCGACCGGGTCAACAGTTTTTTCGAAGGACTCTTGCACAAGCCCTGCCGCCCCCTTCATCTCGCCGAGAATATCGGTATAATCCTGTGCGTTGTCGCCAACGAGTTGAAGCGTTGCCCTTCCGGCTTCAATGGACGAGAACATATCAACCATGCTTAGTCCGTTCTTGTCAGCATACTCGCTCATAAGCTGAAGAATCTCGCCGAGAGACATTCCCGAAGACAGCAAACCCTTGAAGGACTTTTCGTCCTTTCCGGCAGACTCCGCTGCTTTAGCGAGATTCTCTGCTGCTGTCGTTCCGCTCTTGCCAAGTTCAGATATAACTGCCGAAAGAGCAGTCGTAGCAACCTCAGTTTTCGTTCCCTGCTTGGTCATGAGCGCAAGAGATGCTGAGATGTCAGCAAATCCGACCCCGAAGGCGGCAGCAGTCGGAGTAACTTTCGCAAGTGCCGAGCCGAGTTCGTCAACTGTCGTCACGCCGAGGTTCTGGGTCTGCAGGAGCATCGACTGCACAGTGTCGAGTTCTTCCATGTCAAGCTTATACGCATTCATGACAGAAAGCGTTGCAGAGAGAGCCGTCGATGTCGAAGTGAATCCGGCTTTCGCAAGCTTTGCCGAAGAAGTGACAACCTTCAAGACCTTACCCATATCCTTCGTCGGCTCAACTCCAGCAGAGAGAGCATCGTAGACAGACTGCCCGAGAGTCTCAAGGCTCTCGCCCGTCTGCGACGAGATATTATAAAGGCTATTGATAAGATTCTCCTGATCGACAGCGACAGAGCCGTAGAGCGTGCTTGCTCCCTTCAGCTTCTCCGTCAGCACTCCGGCTTCTGCCGAGCATGAGGAGAGCGCACCTAGAGCCTTCTGCGCTATCTTGATGATAACAGACGACTTCGCTATCGTCTCAAGAGTCTTGAGTGACTTCGTTATCTTGCCGAGACCAGTGTCAAGCGAGTCGCTCTTCTTGCTTGCTGACTGCATACCTTCGCCGAGACTGTTAACTGTCGTCTTCGCACTTTTTGCATTGCGCTCAAGTTCGGCTGTGTCCAATTTGGTGTTAATGATTACTTCGCCATCTGCCATGTCAATCTCCTTCAGACATACCCATAGAGACGATGTCATAGCCATCTTCTCCGCTTCCGCTTCTCTTTCTTGGCTTGAGAGCGACCGCTCTCTTAGCCTGTATCTTTGCCCGTTTTGCCTCGGGCGAATCTTTGGATGTCACCTCTGCGAGTCTTATCTGTATCACATTAGAGAGACGAGTAGACGACGGAAGCCCGTTTATATAAGCGAGAAACAGCCACCAGTGCATCCCTCTGATTTCTTCAAGCGTGAAGCCATACGCCTCACGAAAAGACGAGATGATCAGGTCATGGTCTTGAATGTAGCTTATGACCTCTTTCGTTTTCTGCTGCACGTTTACGGCTTTGGGATAACCTCCAAGATATGCGAGAATCTCTTTTTCAAGGTCGACCGCATCTTCGTCTTGGATGGCATCGCAATTGCGAACCAAGAGAGCAAACATCTCATCTATACGCTTATACGCAGGGACTTCTTCATCTGTCAGAATCGAGATGGCTTGCAGAGCCTTGACCGTGCGTGTATTGAGACAGTATTCCCGTCCGTTCACTTTGACAGATTCAGGTAGGGAATGCGTGATGAGAGAGAAGTCTCGAATATTGTCCTTATCGGTCAGTCTCATTCTGCAAACTCCTTCGTCTGAGAATCATAGTAGGCTGTATATCTGTTTATTATCTCAACAGCTATTGCCCGTAACCCATTGAGGTCAATGTACTCGATAATGTCCTCTATCTTGTGGTATTCGCTCGGCGTTATGGCGGTTTGGATAGCGTCGATATAGAGTTTGGCATTCTCTGCCTGCTTTGTAAGCCACAAACCTCCGGCAAGCCCTCTATCACGCCTTGCAAGAAGAGAGGCATCTTGTGCATCAGACTTCTCTTTAGCGATAACATCTGATAGCTCCGTCCACCCCCTAGCGATGCTTGTATTAAGCGATACAGACCTCTCTTCCGTCTCCGTCCTGATGATGAGTGTTGTCTTATAAGTCTCAAGCTTTTCCATAAATAAAACCCTACCCCGATGATAACCGAGGCAGGGATAAAACGAGGGTTCTCTAATGGATGTCAGCCCTTATGATGCCTTCTCTGTAAAAGTCTTTGTCGAGGCGTTGAACGTACCCTCGACGGCATCTCCGTTAGTATAGATAGTACCGCTCATCGTCTGATTAGCACCGCCTTCGATACTGTAAGGCTGTTCAAGTGAAATGATGACTTCGTACTTTCTTGCCGGATATGCTCCCGATGTGGCAGTTCCGGATGCATCGACATCAATCATGTATGTCTTAACATCGTCGCCCGTTTTGCCGTCAAGAGATGCGATGTAATCGAGGACTGCGTCGCCCTTCAGAACATCGGCGGAGAAGCTATACTGCCTCTCGGTTGCCGAGATGCTGTGCGACGGCGAAGATGCGTCGATGTAGTGCTTAGTCTCGACTGTCGGATTGACAGACGGAGTGAAGTCTGTGACACCGGGACCCAGACGCTCAAAGTCCGCTGTTTCTGCTCCGCCGGAAACATCTATAAAGATTTGACGATGAGTATTTTTGACTGCGAGTGTAGCCATAGTTTGTTACTCCTTTCTTCTTTGTATGTGACATTGATTGTCACGCCGTATACGACTTCCTTCTCGGACTCACGGGCTAATATCGACGGCTGAGACACTGTTGCCTTGACGATGACATAGTTCTCGTCAAGTTGGAAGTTATCCATGCCTTCGAAAAGAAGCCCGAAAGCCTCAAGGGAAGAGATTATCTTCAGTACAGGAACTGCCGATGTGGTCTTCTCGGCACTCTTCCGTGTAAGGCGAAAAGAGGTCTGCATGACCGCCGTTCCGTCGATGTATTCCTTCTCAAGCTTCGGCTGTGTGATAGTCTGCAGACTCATAGAGTCCTTGACTGCAAGATAGTCGACCATGACGGACGGCAATCCGGCTTTCTTTGCCTGCTCATTCAGAAATTTAATCAGCGAATCGATAATCATGTTCCCATAATCTCCCGTACTGTGGTAGTCCATTTCTCAAGATAGACAGCCTTAGAGGCTTCTATCCACTCCTGGCTTGCAAGCGGATGGAATGACTTGTTGTAGTTGAACGGCTTGCCCGTCCTGTAATGTACCCCGTAGTACATATGCCGAGCATATGGCGTATCGTAGACAATCTGTCCTGAGCCGATGTCAGTTGCCCTTAACACAGATGAGTCGAGCGTGCCAGTGCGAAACGGAACAAAGGGCGACGTGTCTTGAACTATCTGCGCATCGAGAAGATACTGCGCCCTGTCTATCGCTCCGTTGAAGCGACTCGACATGAGATCAGGCATCTTAATCTTAACTTCGATACTCATTTCAGAGTTACCTCCAAGTGATGAATCTCACCGCCTACGCCGTAGAGAGTCTTCACATCCTCGACAACCATACCTCTGCCTGCGACAGTCGTTATCGTGTCTCCGACTTTTATTGCCGGAAGAGCAAAACTGTCGTCGCAAGTCGAGTAGCTACGAAGAATATAAAGCTTTGTAGAGGCACCTGCATTGAGACGCTCTCCGCATATATCCGATGTTCTCGCATTAGACTCGGAAGACATCCGCACATACTTGAGAATGTGACTCTCAGCTGTCTCTTCCGTGAGTGAGGAGTCGGCAGGGATAACCTCGCTCCACATCACAGTCTGCGTGAATATCTGCCTCATGTAATCGGACTTCATCGGACAATCCTCCCCATTGCTCTGACCTTAGTAAGAAGGGCACGGGCAACAGGAGAAAGCATGATGCCGTTGACGAGCGTTGTGACATCGCCCTGCCCGTTAGTGACATACGTTACACTCTCGCTGGTCTCGCCTACCGTTACGCTCCGTGAAGCAATTTCTCGCTCCGTCACTGTTGCGCCGTCTGTGTCCGCTATAGTATCCGTCTCGTAAGCAACAGCCTTCTTGATTCTCTTCGCATAGATATCACTGCTCATCAAGCCGTAACGCTCGACAGCATCGAATGTGTATGCATCGACAACCTCTTCTGCCATTGCTTCGAAGACATCAAAGTCTGCTTCGGACATGGGAGACTTTACTGCCTCGGTGTACTCACTGTATGTCAGATATGCCATTCTTTCCTCCTGCTACCTATATCACGAAGATGCAAGCTTGCTTACATACACGCCGTTCTTCTTGTTGCTCTTGATAGTGCAGTCATGGTAACAGCGATAAGCATAAATCCAAGCATCAGCACTCTGGTTCTGATCAGGGCTGAAGAGCCTTGCAGGAGCGTGCTTGACGATCTGGAGCGGAGCGTTCTTGTCAATCATGATGAAGTTCATGCCGACTGCGCCGGACGGATTCGTGTAGCCGTTCGTACCGAGTGTGACCTTGTCCTTAAAACGGACGGACGGAACTTCGACAAGCTGCATATCATCAAGATATGTGACCTTGCGGTTGACGATTGTTCCTGTATGAAGTCTCGCACTGTCGACAGCCTGTTTGATGAGAGCGTTGACGAGAGGAGAGACGAAGAGGATTCTGTTGTCTTCCGGCACTTCTGCTTCGGAAAGAGCGACTCCTGCAGCATCGATAGCCTCAAGGATGGTAGCCTTCGTGAGCGTAGCCGAGACAACGTTGGCTGTCGGTGCGCCTGCAGCGTACTGAGCGAAGCGGTATGCATCGAGTTCGGGCGTGACATAGTCACGGAGGAATGTAGCTGCAAGCTGTGCGAGAGCGACTCCTGCCGATTCGATGTTGTCTACTGCATCGAGAGTGAACTTCTTGCCTCTGTCCTTATTCAGAGAGTATGTGACATACTCAAGCGTCGCATCGCCTGCCGTGTAGCCGGATGCCTTAGAGTAGTCAGAGAGTCCTGCGAGCGTAAGCTTTGGAATCTTGACTTCTTTGGCGTTAGCAAGCCCTTCCGTGATGACTCCCGTTGTATCGAGCCAAGATGTGAGAGAGCCGAGTCTGTAGTTCTCTTCAACAATTGTTGCGAGATACTGTGTGATTGTAGCAATTGAATTTGCCATATCTCTTACTCCTTTCTTTACTTAGAGTTTGTGTTCTGCGATATTCCTGCAGCAGCAAACATAGCAGCCTGCAGCGCATCAGCGGATGTTCCGCCTCCGTTACCTCTGTTGCTGTTACCGCCGAAACGAGGATTGTTATCGTCAGTCGAAGCTTCAAACAGGAAGCCGTTATCTTTGACGAGTGCATCAAGCTGCTCCTTGATTCCGCTGATAGTGCCGTCGTCAGCGAGAACAATCTTAGATGTGTCAAGCAATGCTCTAACAGCTTTGTTGTTCCGTGCCTTCGCTCCTGTAAGAGCGTTGTCGATAGCAGTATCAAGCTTCATCTGCTTAATCTGTCTCTGATAATCTTCCTGAGCCTTGCTATTTGCAGTCTTGAGTTCTTCAATCTGCTTCTTGTATTCGTCGCTGAGTCCGGCATTCTTCTTGAGTTCTTCAAGCGTCCTGTTCGCCTCATCAAGTGCCTTGTCGGACACTTTCTTGCTTTCTGACAATTCGTTGAACTTGCCTTTGGGGATGAAATCCGTAGCAAGCACTTTGCCGAGCTCCTCTTCGAACTTAGTGTCGTCGAGTTCGTTTTTCGAATACTTAGCGAGAAGTTCGCTCAGTCCTTTGATAGCCATATCCGTATCTCCCTTGAGTGTTTTATGGAGTTCTCCCCTCCGCTGAAGATAGAGCGATTCTATGCCTCCGCTCACAGGCTGATTACAGTATTAACACGCACACGATTCGCAATTGCGATTTCATTTGGAATTCAAATCTGCTCCCGTTCGTACTGCCTCGGAAGCCCGGTATCTTCGCAGAGTTCTCTGAGCCTCTTCTGATACATTCTGATGTGTGAAGATGCCTTAGACGCTTCCTCTGCGTTCTTCTGGTCGGATGCAACATCCTTCACACGCTTCCAAGAGCGGACTTGCCGTTCGTAGTACCGCTGCTTCTGCTGCTGCTCGTACGCCTTCTCGTTCTCGTCGGCGGTTACATCGTCGAGCCCGTACGATGCCGAGTCGAAGCCTTCGACATACGGGAAGAAGTAGTGACGGCAGTTGCAACCGCAGAGTCCTCCGGCTGTTCCGTAGCCCGTTCCGGCAGAGAGGCTCTGATACTTATTGCTCTTGCCAGAGAGCGAGAAGACTTGTCCTTGCCATAGCGCATGGCTCGGTCTTGCTCCCATGTGCGCCGAGGTGCGGACGAGGTCGACCCCAGCATTCTGCGAGGACTCTATTGTCATCTGTGCCGTCGCTTGCGATACGCTCGTCACAACGTTCCGTCTGACCGCCGATTCTATCGAGACAGAATACTGTGAGCCGGAAGCGTAGGTTGCGACTGTGATGCCTTTCTTCGCTAACGCACGGCTCGCTTTAGATACGGCATCCCGTATCGTCTCCGAGCCTTCCATGACGGACACATAAGCCTTGTTGACTGTGTCCGTGACAATCTGCTGGCAAGCCTCTAAGGCTCTTGTGTTAGTGAGATTGATTCCTCGCTTCGCATTAGCGAGGATGCCTCTCATCTTCGCTTCCTGCATGAAGGACGGAGTGAAATCAACCGAGAGATTGTGCGTGTCCGAGCCGACAGTCTTAGTGTAGTCCTTGATGGCATCGAGAAGCTCCGTATCGGTCGTGTTGTTCTTCTCGACAGTCTTCTTGATCAGGTCGGCGAGGTCAGATTCCATCGCTTGCGTATCATGGACGATGAGCCGTTTGAGTTCTTTCTCAAGTACGCCCATGCCGTCAAGCTTGAGCATCTTCCAGTCCGTCGGGTCAATGTTGCCGTTGTAGCGATAGAGATAACGACAGATACGACGGACGAGGTCAGCCTCGACCTTAGAGTACATCCTCGTTATCTCTCGCTCTATCTCGTAGAAATCCTTCGGCGTGAGCATCCCTTAGAATCCCTCATTGTTGCCGAAGTAATCGACGACGGGAGTATCCGCCTTGATGCGTTCAAGCTCGACCATTGCCTCTTCCTCGGTCATGCCTCTGTACTCCATGAGGTAGGACAGCTTGGAGCGGACACCCTTCGACACTTCATCAATAGCGAACTTCTTCTCTGTATTCTCGTCTATCATGACAGAGTCGCCGAAGCTAATGGAGATGTCGGCATTATCCTCCGGAAGCCTCGGAGACACGTTGTAAAGCTTCTGCATCGCTCGGATGTTGTCAAGGACATGATACATCGTCGGAATGAGCATATTCTTCTGAAGCGAGAGAATCGTCGTGTATGTCTCATTCTTCTCACTGAGAATCTGTTCAGCTGTTACCGGGTTGCCCTGCCTGTCGACGAGGAACGCCTTCGAATCGAGAGCCATGTTCTTGCAAGCCATCGATATGATGCCGTCCGCCTCTGTCGTGAACTGGTCGAAGCGTAAAGCCGGAGTCGTGACTTCAAAGAGCCTCTGCCCTTCGATGTCTCCCTCAAGCTTCTTGAAGAGCCTTCGATCGACCTCATTTAAGTCGTCAACGTACTTGCCGTTCTCGTCAAGCTTCTGAGGAATCATTGAGTCAGCAATGTAGACCCGGCTCTCACCTGCCCAACGCTCCCAGCACATCGCTGAGAAGTTCTTGTCTAGCTCTTCCAACTGGTCTATCGCATTTGCGAACAGCGACAAACCGATGTAGCTTCCGTCAATGTTGTTCGCAATCGGCGTCTTCATGTATGAAAAGAGCGGATGCTTCAGCCCGGTAATGACAATCGGTTCGGGAGTGATGGATGCCCATTCCAAGACAGTCGAGAGCGGTACTTCTGAGCCAAAGCTATTGCTCGTCCATCTGTACGCCTTGCTCGTGATTGTCTCAGTGCCATTACTCCACACATGAGTCTCAACCTTGACGAAGGTCTTCCCTTCTTGCTCGACGAGTGTCACGAAGTCCAAGAGAGCAACAGAGACGAGAATCTCGCCTTGCCATGCAAGAGGGATAACTCTGTCCGCAGGATACCATGTGACGGCTATCTCCTTGCGGTCTGCGTCGTAGAAAGGACGAGCAACGGAAGAGCCAAGAGCGAGAGTCTTCTCGACCTTGTCCGGCAGAGAATCAAGGAACGGCTTAAGCGTTACATCGACATCGTCAGACCCTGTCTCTATCTGAGCCTCGACTGTCGTCTTGGTAGCGATATCCCGACAGACTGTCTTAGCGAATCCTGTCGTCTTGTCGAACTTGTCGCTCTTCTTCCACGGCGGATTCCCTGCGTAGATATCACGCCACATCTCTATCTCGCTCATCATGCCCGTTCCGATCTGGGGATTGATGCCCGTTACTCTCTTAATCTCGTCCTTGCTTACAAACATATTCTGAAAAAACTCCTTCAGCCTCGTAAAGATTCCCATAATTCTATCTAACCTCGCTTACACTACGCTCAGGCTCTTAAGCCCGTACTGTGGTCGTCTGCCGTATATCTCTGTCATACACGCATACCTCAGAGCATCGACGGCATGGTCGCTGACCTTGAGGACTGTATCGATGCCCGTCTTCTCGCTTTTCTCGTCATCCCATGCGTACACGCCGAGTTCTCTTATCAGATTTCTGCACCGCTTGTTGATGCGGATGAGACCAAGAGAAAAGAGAGAGTTCGTCCAGCGGATGCCGTCCAACACATCGTTATTCGCTTTCTCTAAGCGTGCAAAAACATGAGCCTGCTTAAGAGCGACAGCAAAGGAAGCAGCAGACGGGTCAACGTATGCTCTCTGTATCTCCTTGCCTCTGCCCCATTCTGTCAGAGCCTCGCAGTATTCTCTGTCAGACTTCTGCACCTCCGTCTCTCTCGATGCGTAGTAATACTCGTCTCTGACATCGAACGTGTTCCGCTTGTAGTTGTAGCACACCCACACGAAGGCGGTCGGGTTCGTCGTTCCGTAGTCGCCTGCACAGAACGAAACAGAGTAGCAGTCGCTAGGGTCATCCTCATCGTATGTCATCGTCTCAGCGTTGAATGACGACATAACTAAGCCGGATGCGAGACACCATTCTCCGAGAATATAGCGTCGATAGAACAACCCGGTGTACTGCCTCTTGTAGAACGCTCGTCTCTCGTCTGAGAGCGTGTAATTGTCGTCCATTGTGAAGTG
Organism: Sphaerochaetaceae bacterium; assembly: GCA_963626615.1. Classification (GTDB taxonomy): domain Bacteria; phylum Spirochaetota; class Spirochaetia; order Sphaerochaetales; family Sphaerochaetaceae; genus Ornithospirochaeta. Next base: position 5,090 of record CAVFYD010000034.1, on the reverse strand, counting down.
CATATACAGAAAGTGAAGCTTGTCGTAGTTGTCGATGAACCTTCGCTTGATGTAGTGCTGGCTTCCTTCTGGGTTACAGTTCATCCAGACTTTCGCACTAGTGACAGAGCATCGGGCAAGAGCCTGATTAACGAAGGACTCCGGCATCAGCGTTACCTCGTCGAGCAGGAGTCCGGCGAGTGTAATACCCTGTATCAAGTCCTGCGACCCTTCATCCTTGCCTCCGAAGACATAGTATGAATTCTGTATCCGCCCGTCTCTCGTCCACACGACGAAGACATTGTCCGCCTTGTAATACTGGCACTCAAAGCCGAGAGAAGCGCACATCTTGCGCATATAACCGAGAACATTTCGATTGAAGGACTGTATAGTCTTTCCTGCCATTCCGAAGACTTGCGCATTGTAGGATGCCATCGACCAGATCAAGAAGCCGAAAGCGAGCGAGATGGTCTTGCCCGACCTTACTGCTCCATCAGCGATGATGCCGGAACAGTGATTGTACTTAGGGTTCGACCACCAATACATATTGACAAGCTGCCGAGGAGAGAAATTCCATTCCGTGCAGTCACGGCGGTATCGAGCGAGATTAAACTTCTTCATCTGAGATGTCTCCTTCCTCGTTCTCTTCCTCGCCTTCGATTTCGTCGTCCTCCTTCTTCGGGAGTCCGGCGATCAGGTCGTCGCAGTTCGATATAGCTTTCGATGCCGTGCGTATCGAAGACAGGAATGCCGATACATTGTGGTCGCCAGTATCTTCGGTAACTGTCGGCTCATCACTCATGTGGCATACGGACTTGAGAAGGAAAATCATAAGCGCAGGTTGCTTCTCGGCGACTTCGTACGCTCGACGGCGGAGAGATATCTGACCGCCCGTACTGTACATCTGTTTAACTTCTTCGAAGGTTCTGCCGTCGTAGTTAGCCTTGACCCATGTCTGCAAAGGATTCTTGGACTTGAAGCCGTAAAACCTCATGACTTCATCACGGGTACACTGTATCTCTAAGAGACTCTGAAGAGACTCTTTTGATATCTCCGGCTTAAACTCCCTCTTCTTGCCTGCCATGCCTCTGCGTTGCTCCTCTCGACATCTATCCCTCTTCCGCTTTTACAAAGAGAAGAGGAGGATTGCTTCTTCAACAACCCTCCTCCGCAATGGAAATGTGTAAAGTACAAGACATCAGGTTTCGGAGGGAAATGTCTTCACGCTCCGAGAATAATGCATGAAAATGTAAAACACCTTACGCCATTTGGAATTCAGACCTATTCCTTCATGCATACGGAAGGGTCTGAGTGTTTGCGCTCACTCCAAAGCCTCGTCAATCGTCGTTGTGCCGTCCGGCAACGGATACCCTGTCTTGATGTAGTACCCGACTTGCTCAACTCGCTTAAGACCGAAAAACTCCTTCGTCTCCTGTTTGCTCTCAAAGAGTATCGTCGAGCCGTCCGCCATGAAAGCTATGACCTTCTTCCGGTTGTGAGCCTTTTCAGTGTTCTTCTTGCCCTTGACTTGGTCGATGATGTCCTGGTCAACACAGTCTATGCACTTAGAGAAATCCAAGTCTCCGTGAGTCTTAAAACCTCGGATGTTGATGTACTTAAGAGATAACCCTGTTATAAGCATTATAAGCTTACAATCACTATTACACTTCCAGATATGACTCTTAGTATCATAGTATGGTCTTGTATCTATACTCTTATCCTTCTTGTTTTTAAGAGTTATAGCAAATACTCTTATACCCGTTATATCCATAGTAATCCATGCTATAGAATCTCTTATCATACCCTTATAGAACATACCTATTTCATACAGTGATATTTTCTTAACCATAATAGCAGTTGTATATATACCCCCTATAATCCCCCCTGCGGTCTTATGCTTTCGGTATCGCAATTGCGATACTTTCCGCAGGGTTCTTTCTTCCGTTCCCCATGCATCAATACGCTCTGACTATCCCTTCAAGCATTGATACATCCCATTTGTACGGCGGTGTGCCGAAGATGCGTATCCACAGACACTCGCCGTCCTTCTTGCAGTAATGCGGACAGTCGTTGCAGGAATCGCAATTGCGACAACGTGTGACGACTGCCTCAAGCTCTTCGAAAGCTGTCATTCTCCCTTGCTGATTACCTCCTTCGCCTTCTCCTCGATATACTGCTCGACCGCTGTCTTTTCCGGTGACACCGCTTGTCTGATGGCACTGACATCAATTGCGATGAAACACAAGATGAATCCGATGACTATGATTGCAAGAGCCTTAAACATCTTCATTCCGCCTCCTCTTCTCTCGACAGTTCTTCAAGCACTTCCGGCTTCCAATATCTCGGAACACTCCCGTCTAATGCCGTCTTCCACGGACAGCCGAAGTTGACATACTTCACTCTGCTGTGAAATCTGCAGTCAACACACTTGCTTGCCTTGCTACACTCGTCCTTAATGGTTTTCATTCGTTCAATTATCGTCATCCTTCTTAACCTCCTCCTTCGGTCTGTCGACTGTCGCCTCTCATCCTCCAACTCTTACTCTGATGCACTTGACCCAATACTTCTCGACTCTTGCCATCTCTTCGGCAACCCTTGCATCGAGGAGCTTCTGATTCTCGTCAGAGATGTCGCCTTCCCTGTTGCAGAAATCGTTGTAATATTCCTCTTCGATTACCTCTCTAAGTTCTTCCCGGTCAGAGAGGATGTAGTCGTCTCCCCATTCATCACTGTTGAAGAGTTCGATTACGGAAACTTCCATCGCCGTCGTATAGTACCAGTCGCTGTCGCAGTACGACGGAGTATCCGATGCGCACAGGAAGATAACTGGGAGACCCGGATTCTCGCTGATTGCCTTCGCAAGTTCTCTCCGGCAGAAGATGCCTGCGGTAATGTTGTATCGATCGATGTATGTGTTCTTCATTTGTCCTCGTCCTCCTTCGGAAATCTTGTCTTAAATTCGGCTTCCTCATAGCCAGTAACAGCACTGTCGAGACTCCAGATATTCGTGCAACATGGCTTACTCTTGAAAGCGAATTCCCAATTGCAAAAGCTGATTTCCTTGCTATAAAAAGGACATTCCTTGCAATCTTCGTTATGTGCCATACAGAGGTCATAAACTTTCAATAGTGTCTTAAAGATGCCTTCATGCTTTTCTGATGCCGAATTAATCTTCGTCCTAACAGAGCCGATACTCTCGTCGCTGAGATATCTAGTTCCGTTTCTCATGGCGATTTCGGTAAAATTCTCTCTCTCTTCGTCGTTTTCGTAGTTTGCGTAAGCGGAAACCTCGACTATGTCATCGACGGCAATGTCTATCAGCTGCCTTGATTGACACCAATTCGTAGCCCACACCCTAATAAAGCCTCTCATGCGTTACCTCCTCGATGAAGTTTCTCGCACCGCCCTTCTTACGGAAGAGGACGGCGAGGTCATCTACCTTTTCCGGCGAGTAGAGGCATGGAGTTCCCTGCTTGGTCTTGTTCTCGGTGTTGATGTATCCTCTCTGTCTGAGTTCCCTCAGTTCATGTTCCTTGATGCCGAGAATCATACAGACCTCCCCTGTTCCGAGATAGCCATCCGGCACAGCCTTTGACGGACAGAGTTCGCCTCTGTTAACCATCGCCCTGATTGCCTCCAGATGTGACTCGGAGAAGCACCAATTGCCTTTCTCATCTTTAGCATGAGGAATCCTTCCGCTCTTGCAAGCTGTGGTCAGTGTCGATGGAGAGATGCCGAGTTTCAGCATCACATCCGGTGCGGTATACACTCTCTCTGTCTTACTGTCCAAGACAGTCTCGACTGCTTCGTTATTAGCTTCTTCTTCCGGTTCTTCGGTATCGTCATCGAATTTCAGCTTTTCTTCTGTCGTTTCCGGTTCAAGAAGACGATGCCATATCTCCAATTCGTAATCGATACGGCTCTTTTCTTCGTTAAGCTGAGCGATTTTGTTCTCAGCAAACCTCTGCACGGCACGCCATACTACGCTCTGCTCTGAAATGTGAATCTCTCTTTTCTTGGTATAGATAGTCATGTATTTGTCTCCTCCATTTCGTCTTTAATCTTCCTGATCACTCTGTCGGCATCCTCTGCGCTCATGCCGTAATCCAAGCCGTTCTTAAGCAAGTCTACCTGCAGTTCGAAGCGGTAGAGGTCGTCAGGAAGGATAGCCTTCATCGCCTTCTCCGATGTCGTCACAAGCTGCTTCAGAGTCCAGATGTTCCTGAGATGAAGGGCGTTCCATGTTCTGTAATAGATGTCGAACGGCACATCATCGAGAAGAATGTCATCCTTGTACTTCTCTCTCATCTCCATGCGCCACACTTCCCTTCTCTGCGACGAGTAGAGTCTCCTCACCGCCTTCGATGCGATGTCTCTTGCTCTTGATGCCGTGACTCCGATTTCCGTGCCGACCTCCTTGAAAGTCTTCGGCTCAGAGCCGTCGAGACCATAGCGAAGCGTCAGAACCTTCCGCTCCCTTTCATCGAGCGACGGGAGATACTTCATCAGCCCGTCCTCGATTCTCTCTTCTGTCTTCATATCGTTTTCCTCTCCTGCGTGTTTATCTGCTCTTCATCGAGAACAAATTCCCGTATGAATCTGTCTGCGTATGTCTTACTAATGAGCGACCTCTTGACTGCTCTCATCGGGTCTGACCTCGGTATGTGCGCTATCGTCATGATGTTCTCTTGGCTCGTCTGCAAGTCCTCTAAGAAGAAGTTGTTCTTCGGCTCGCAGTTGACGAACCAGTACTGCGTAGGCTTGGCGTAGTAGTCTCCTCGCATCGTGCGGTCTCGGTCGACGAATGTCGGCTTGACCGGAAAATACTGAGTCAGCACGTGAGGCTGTGTCACCGGATTCTCTACTATCATCCTCTGCCCCCCCCCGGAGAGCGACAATGAACAGCTTGCAGATACGCTGATACATATCGTTAATTTCACCGAAGATTTTTCGTGAGAGTTCAAGTTTCTTCTCCGCTGGATAGTTCTTCTGCTGACAAGCCTCGCCACGGCAGTGAAGCGGAACATATGCTTCGAACCGGGTACACGGGAAGAATGCCATGATCAGGTCTTCCGGCTTGATGTCGTCGAAGATGCTCCTCTCTCCGTTGT
>CAVFYD010000033.1:0-22103 GCA_963626615.1 Sphaerochaetaceae bacterium | reverse complement strand
AGTGCGAGTACGATAATTGATTTTTTCATTGTAGTATTCTCCATTTCTTTCAGTTTCATTTAAATTCTAAGGGCAAGATAAAGAAATAGTCGGCAATCGTCTGTTCGAATTACAACAAAGCAAAGATTTTTTCAAATATTTGTTAAGTTTTGTTAAATTTTCTTAACTTTTATAGTCGAATGCTATCCGCTTTGTGGATGAATTGTTTCTCGTATAATAAATTGTACCACAGCGCCGGAAGCCGTATCTTGTGAGGGCGTTTTGCATCGTCGTGTTGTTTTCGTGTGTGTCGATGCGTATGTAATCTGTCTTTGTTAAGGCGTAGTTGAATATCGTCCGTGTTATGTTCTTCATTCTCCCTGAGGACGCGACTCTGTGGATGACGCCGTAGGGAATGTCGTATGTCCAGGAGCCCTCTATATTGCCGTAAGCCTTTTCGACGTCGAGTGTGAAGACGAAGACTGCCAGAATTTCTTCTTTTGGTCTGCTGCTGGTTTTTCTTTTTGCTGCTTCTTCTTTGCTGTTTTCGTCCGGTGTTGTTTCTGTTATTACGTAGAGGCGGCTTTTTGCCTGGTCTTCCTCTGTAAGGGAGTGGGGTGGGTAGGTGGAGCCCCACTGGTCGGGGTTACCGTGAGTGCGCATGAAGTCGCGGGCTTCTTCGTATATATTATATATGTAGGTAAGATCTTTCTTTTCGGCCCTTCTGATTGTCATAGTCTTATTACTTCTTCGTAATGAGTGAGTGTATAGTTCCAGTCGATGACGGGGGCAAGTGTTTTCTGCTCACTGTCGTCAAAGCCGGGGGACTTTATGCAGTAGACCTTTCTGAAGGGGGTACTCAGTCCTGCCCTGAGGCCGTTGGGGGAGTCTTCGAAGCATATTGCGCTATCGGGGGAGGTGTGTGCCGTTTCGAGAGCGAGGCGGAAGACGTCGGGGGCGGGCTTCGAGGGAATGTCCTCGCGTCCTGCGATTATGTATTCCTTCCTGAAGAGGTCCCTGATTCCTGCATTCTCCCAGTACCAGGCCATATTCATCTTCGGTGCAGATGATGCGATGAGGACTTTGATGTTGTCCTTCATGAGGCGGAGGATGAATTCCCTTGCTTCTGTCTCTATCTTGAGGTTTCTTTCCCTGCAGAGTGCGAGATAGATGTTCTCCTTCTCTTCGCTGACTCTTTTGAGTGTCTCTTCATCTGTGTTTTCGCCGAGTATTCTCCTCACGCAGCTGTAGTCCGTCATTCCCATCATCGAGTCGTACTCGGTGGGTGTGAAATGACGGTTTCTGTATTTCAGGGAAATTTCATCCCAGGCATCCCTGTTTTCCCTGTAGTCGAAGTAGAGGGTGCCGTTGAAGTCGAATACTACTGCTTCAGCGTTCTTCAATGGGGGTTACCTCCCTGAGGGGGAATCCTGTGTAGACCTGTCTGGGCCTTCCGATCTTCATGTATTCGTCATGCTTCCACTCGAGGTAGTGTGCTATCCAGCCGGGGAGTCTTCCCATTGCGAATATGACTGTGTAGAGATTGGCCGGGATACCAAGCATCCTGAATGTTATTCCCGTATAGAAATCGACATTGGGGTAGAGGTGACGCGATACAAAATAGTCGTCATGCGTTGCCTTCTCCTCGAGTTCCATTGCTATGTCGAGAAGGGAGTCGTGCTGATGTGTGGAGGCCATGACTTCAAGACATATCTTCTTTGCTATCTTTGCCCTGGGGTCGAACGTCTTGTAGACCCTGTGACCGAAGCCGGAAAGTCTGAAGGGGTCTGATTTGTCCTTTGCCTTTCTTATTACCTCATCAATCGAAAGATTGTCGTTCTTGATTCTCGTCAGCATGTTCATGACTTCCATGTTCGCGCCGCCATGCCTGGGGCCCCAGAGTGCGCAGCAGCCTGCTGCGACTGCAGCGTAGAGGTTGGCCTCACTCGAGCCGACAAGTCTCACGGCCGTTGTCGAGCAGTTCTGCTCGTGGTCGGCGTGGATTATGAGAAGCTGGTTGAGGGCCTTTACATGAACAGGATTGGGGGTGTAGTTGTTGACCGATGTGTGGAACATCATGTTGAGGAAGTTCTCGCAGTACGAATACTCGTACTTCGGCTCGAGGAACTCCGTTCCCTCCATCTGGCGGTATGTGTAGGCTGCGATTGTTCTCATCTTCGAAAGCAGTCTTGTGACTGTAAGGTCTATGTTTTCCTCGGGGTCTCTTTCGTCGAGTTCGGGATAGAAAGCGGAGAGTGACGCAACCATTGCGACAAGTATGCTCATGGGGTGCGCTGTGGATGGATAAGCACGGAGGAACTCCTTCATGTTGACGTGGAGAAGTGAGTGTCTGTTCAGAAGCTCCTGGTAGCGCTGCCGCTCTTCGAGGGTTGGGAGGAAGCCCTTCACCATGAGGTAGGCAACTTCGATGAAGTCGCACTTTGCCACGAGGTCCTCGATCGAGTAGCCGCGGTATCTTAAGATTCCCTTCTCGCCGTCGACGTAGCATATCGAGGACATGCAGGAGCCTGTGTTCATGAAACCGGGGTCGTATGTGATGCAACCCGTGGAGGACCTGAGCTTCGATATGTCGATGCTTGTTCCTCCCATGTTGTCGTGGATGACATCCAGGTCAAGCTGTCTTCCGTCCTCGAGTATCAGATGAGCCTTGTTCTTGTCTATTGTCATCCTTTTCCTCCGTTATTTTCTTTTTTGTTCGTAAATGATATATTTTGACTGTGTATTATATACACAATTGCATGTGAGGTTCAAATGGAAGATATAAGAATCAGTGAGGAAGAGATTACAGATATGGCGGACTTCTTCAAGGTCTTCGGGGACCCCACGAGACTGAGAATCCTCTTCGACCTCTGGACGAACGGGGAGGTGGGTGTCAATGCCATCAGCGAACACCTCTCTATCAGTCAGAGCGCAGTGAGTCAGCAGCTGAAGCTTCTCCGGGCTTCAAGGCTTGTGAGATTCAGAAAGGACGGGAGGAATATCCTCTACCGTCTCTCCGATGATCATATTACAAAGATACTGCAGCTCGGGCTCGAGCATTACGACGAGCTTCTGGGCTGAAGGATTTCGATAATCCTCTTTATGGGGAGTCCCACGACTGTCGCCCAGTCTCCCTCTATTCTCTCGACAAGTCTGTATCCTGTCTTCTGTAGGCGGTAGCCCCCTGCGGCTCCCTTCCATTCATCCGTATCGAGATAGGATTCTATATCTTTATCGGTGAGTGTGTGGAAGACAACATCCGCTTCATCGCAGATTGTTATGCTCCCTTTTTCCCCGGGAATGTAAATGGAGCAGCCCGTGTATACTTTCTGCGTTCTTCCCGAGAGATGGCTGAGCATTCTCCCTGCGTCGTTTCTGTCTTTCGGTTTTCCGAGAAGAGTGCCGTCTATCTCGACAAGGGTGTCGGCGCTGACTGCGACTGTGTCTTTTTTGAACGCAGGGGAGTTGAGGTACGCTTCCATCTTCACTCTGGCATTCTTCCTCATCGCATCTTCTGTACTCATTCCCTCTGTAGATTCGTCTGCATCCGGTATGAAGACTGTGACAGTAATACCGCTGTTCTCGAGAAGCTTCCTTCTGTTTGGGGATGATGAGGCAAGTACAATTGATGAGATGATGCTGCCGAGTTTTCTCTCGTCCTCTGTGGGCTCTGTCGTGTTAAGCATTCTCGAGTGCCTCCTTCTGCTCTTCCTTTTCCAGCCACTCCTCCTCGAGTTTGTCCTTCTCCTCTTCCTTCTTCGATTTCTCGTCCAGTACTGCCCTGATTCTGGCCGCAACGGAGTAGACCTCGGGTTTTGAGCTCTCCTCTTCGAGAGCTGCTATCTCCTTTTCGAGGTTTTCGATTTTCTGACTTATCGCATTTATTTCCCTCGTGAGGGAGTTTATCCTGTTCTTCTTCGCCTTGTTCTCTTCGTAGGATGAGGGAGTTCTGACGACGCTTTTTTCTTCCTTCGTCTTTTCTCTTTCCACTGCCCACTGTTCTTCCTTCTCCTCGATTTTTCTCTCGAAGTACTCGTAGTCTCCGTCGAAGAACTCTGGGCCCTCGTCAGATATGTAGAGAATGCGGGTTGCAAGATTACGTATGAAATGCTTGTCGTGAGATACGAAGACTACTGTCCCCTCATATTTCCTTATTGCCTCGAGAAGCATCTCCTTGCTGTTTATGTCAAGGTGGTTCGTAGGTTCATCGAGAAGAAGAAGGTTAGAGGGATGGATGAGTATCTTGAGAAGTGCCAGTCTCGACTTCTCTCCCCCCGAGAGTACCTTCACCTTCTTGAATACATCGTCGTCGGAGAAGAGGAAGCACCCGAGGAGGTTCCTCAGTCTCGGCTGATCCTCGGTTGTTGCAACTCTCTCGAGTTCCTCGATGAGATTGTTATCGGGATTGAGAGTGTTCTCAGTGTCCTGTGCAAAGTAGCCTTTGATTACTCCGTTACCTTCCTTTATCTCGCCCGTGTAGGCGCTGTCTACAGCGGCAAGCATCCTCAGAAGTGTTGACTTACCCTTGCCGTTACGGCCGGTGATTGCAAGTCTCTCGCCTTTCTTGATGAGACATGAGAAATCCGAGTAGATTACGTTGCTTCCGTAGGCCTTCGAGAGGTCAGTTACCTTCAGTACTTCATTTGCGGAGTGGGGACACTGGGGGAAGGTGAAGTGCATTTTCTTCAGGTGTCCCGGAATTTCGATACGTTCTATTTTATCGAGCATCTTTATTCTCGACTGAACCTGCTTTGCCTTTGTGGCCTTATAGCGGAAGCGTTCGATGAACTCCTCCGTCTTCTCTATTTCCTCAGCCTGGCGTTCGGCCAATTTTTTAATCTGCTCGATTTCCTCCTCCCTGAGAGCGAGGTACCTGGTGTAGTTACCGCTGTAGCGGGTGAGCTTTCCGTTGAAGAGTTCGTATACTTCCGTTACAAGACAGTCCAGGAAGTCCTGGTCGTGAGATACTATCATGAGGCCGCCGCTGAAGTCCTTGAGGTAACTCTCGAGCCAGGTCAGTGCCTCGATGTCGAGGTAGTTCGTCGGCTCATCGAGGAACAGGAAGTCGGGGTTCTCGACAAGGATTCTCGCGAGGGCCGCCCTCATCTGGTAGCCTCCTGAGAATTCCGAGGATGGGCGCTGAAAGTCATTCTTCGTGAAGCCCAGCCCCAGGAGTATGGTTTCGATACGGGTCCTGCGGTCATAGTAGCCGCTGTCAAGGAGAATGTCGTGGAGCTCGCTTATCCTCACGGCCGCTGCCATTGCTCCCTCTCCGCCTTTCTCGGCCTTCTTTCCTTCCTCTTCAAGTTCCTCCGTGAGAGAGGAAAAGCGTGAGTATCCCTCTTCGGCGATTTCATATATTGTGCTGGAGCCCAGCTCTACATCCGACTGCTGGAGATACGAGAAGCGGCATCCCTTCGTCATCGAGAGTGTTATCGAATCGGGAGTTATGATTCCTGTAAGTGCCTTTAACAGCGTTGTCTTTCCGCTTCCGTTGGAGCCGCAGAGACAGGCTCTCGTCCTCTCGTTCATGTTGAAGCTTATGTCTTTAAGTATTTCCCTCTCTCCGAATGAGAGCTTCAGGTCCTGCAGCTGTAGATTCTTCATATTGTCTCCTCAAGAAGTTTAGCTGTTAATTCCTCTTTGAGGAAGAGATGTTTCTCTTCTGAAGAGACGAAGTCAGATGTAATGGGGTGAGAGGACGTGTGTTCCTTTCCCTTATGCGATTCAGATACGGTAATATACAGAATGAAGCACCCGTAAGAATGACAATTCATGCGTTCTTCAGAAGCTGAAGCTGAACCGTGAGTGATACATCTCTGAGAGAGGTAAGAATCAGTACGGAAATCAGAAAGAAGTCCATGTACCTCTCGGGTGTGCCGGAGCGGTGGAATTACTGCTGCTACTGAAATTCCTGGCTGTGACAGAGAAACTTTCTCGAGAATGTCTGAGGCAAGAGGAATACCCGTAATCTGTTGTGACAGCATGGCTGAGCTGGAGAATACGCCTGTGGAACAGACTCTGCCGGACAAAGAGCTGTCGTGTTGTCATCTGAGCCGATGATAAGAGAAGCGTGAATCCTGTCAGCCTCTCACTGTACTGCGGCTGCTTTAGCATTCCCGGCTTTCTTTTTCTCCTGATTTTCCTTTACTGTTCGTGTATAATGGAAACCGGGTTGACACCTCAGGAAAGCTGAGAGGACTTCTGAACGCTCAGGTCCGTTGATGTGAGAGCTCTCGGGCTTTCTTTCGGGAGCCTCCTGTTTTTAATCTCGTCTTTGTAGTTGAATGAGATTACGGTTTGTTCTAAAATTCATGAGAGGAGCTAAGAGTGATTTGCCTTACCTTGTCAGGACCTACCATCGAGCAGAATCTCAGGGAGTTCAGGGATAACAGACTTTATATCGATATTTGTGAACTGAGGCTTGATCTTCTCTCTCCCGAGGAGCAGAAGAAGGCGTCCTCCTTTCCGTCTCTTGTTGACCTTCCCGTGATTCTCACATGCCGCCGTGTTTCTGACGGGGGAAAGTGTTCTCTTACGGAGAGAAGCAGAAGGGCTCTCATCATCAGGACCCTCGAGGACGGCGCCTTCAGCTATGTCGACATCGAGGATGACGTCAAGAAGAACGACATCGAGAATGCCGCGAGGGAGAAGGGCGTGAAGATTATCCGCTCCTACCATGATTTCGAACGTGTCCCGGAAGATATATTCTCTCATATCATGAGTCTTTCGAAGAGGGGCGACATCGCAAAGATTGCGGTGACTCCGCATTCCGTGCAGGATGTACTGACGCTCTTTCGGATCAACGACGAGCTCAGGGATACCCAGAAGATTGTCATCGGTATGGGGGACTGGGGTGTCTGCACAAGAATCCTCTATAAGAAGATGGGCTCCATCCTAACTTTCGGTTCCTCAGTCACGAAGAGGGGAATAGCTCCCGGTATGATTTCCGTAAAGGAGCTCAAGGAGCTCTACCGCTCCGACAGGATTGACGAGAGAACGGGTATCTACGGCGTAGTCGGCAATCCCGTCATGCATTCCCTTTCTCCCCAGATTCATAATCCCGGTTTCCATGCCATAAACTACAATGCAGTCTATGTTCCCTTCCTTTCAGATTCCATCCGTTCGTTCATGATGCTTGCTGAAATGCTGAAGATGAGGGGATTCTCCGTCACTGTTCCGTTCAAGGTCGATGTTCTCAAATACCTCGGGAATATCACACGTGAAGTCAAGCAGATAGGTTCCTGCAATACTGTCATAAGGGTTCCCAACATGTGGAAGGGAACGAATACAGATTACTACGGTTTTCTTGCTCCTGTCGAAGGGGATATCGAGAAGGGCAGGATAAAAAAGGCCCTTGTCATCGGTGCCGGCGGTGCGTCGGATGCAATATGCTGGGCTCTGACGAACAGGGGTATCAAGGTAACCATTCTTAACAGAACACTCGACAAGGCGAAGCGCCTTGCCATAAAGAACAATGCGCAGTATGACTCTCTCGAGAATGCGAAGAAGTACGAGGGCTGGGCTGATCTCATCGTCCAGGCTACAAAGGTCGGTCTCTCGAACGAGAAGGAGAGTCCGATTCCCGACTTCGTCTTCACCGGCAACGAGATAGCATACGACATCGTATACGAGCCGAGAAAGACTGCGTTTCTGAAGGCTGCCGAGAAGAAGGGATGCTCCCTCCGTTACGGACTGGATATGCTCCTGAGTCAGGGAAAACTCCAGTTCGAATCATTCACCGGATACCATTATCCGAAGAACCTGGATCCGTTTACGCTGAAATAATTTGTCATTGATTCAGAATCTGTATTTCAGAAAGCCGTTCTTCAGAAGGATATATCTGCCTTCGGATATTTCGTGCAGCACCTGTGAACAGCGAAAGTGCATTATTGAATTTGACTTGTCTGAGGTATAAACATGAAATGTCTGCTGACTGTTCTGTCTGCAGAATTCCACATATGAGTTTATGTACTGTCTTGCCTCTTCTTCTGTCCATGAAATTTCCATTTTGAGCCATTGAAATGATGACAGGAGACTTATGCATCTGATTCCTGGTGTAATGTTTAGTGCCCCTGTTCTTGCATTCTTATCATCGGAACAGAAAACGTAAATTTCCCTTTCCTTTCCATATACTTTATGAACTTGTGCAAGAATGTATGTTTTGATTTCTCCCAAGCTGCTTCCTCTTTTCAGAGTGCTTCGTTTTCCCTGTAGAGTTCCTCTGCCTTTCTGACGACTGACTTCGGCGCTGATGACACTTTCCATATCTTCGATATCTCCTTCTCGCCCCTGTCCGTCGTGACGGTGTCGCCGTCAATCTTCAGGGGAATGCAGAATGAGTAGTTTCCTTCGGTGTCCCCCATGACTATTGCCTTGCCGTCCTTTACTGCATCCCTGATGAGTTCCTTCTTTGCGTTGTACTCCAGTCCGTCGACGAAGGAGTAGGATCTCATGCCGCTGGGGGAGAAGACGAGGTGTGATTTCACAAGAACCTTCTCCCATGTATCCTTGGCTTCGCCGAGGAGTTTCTCGTAGCTGGTGCGGTCGAATCTTATTTCACGGTGACGCGGTATCTCGCGGTATTTCTTCAGTGGATAGCATGTGTCATATACCCTGTAGGAGGGCGACTCGAAGTAGAACTCGGGGCCTTTCGTCGTTCCGAGCATGACAACGCCGTAGCTTTCAAGAGCAGCTCTCCAGTCGGGGGAGGATGCGGAGTCGAAGAGATAGGCTCTCTCCCCGAGTTTTTCGATTATGTGTTCCTTTATTCCGGGGAGGGAGAAGAGGGACGAGAAGCGCTCTTCGGTGATGACGACCGTTCCCCTTATGATTCTTACCTGGTTGTACTCCCTTTCCCAGCTTCTTATCTGTTCGGTGATTGTGTCACTTACGCCGTATGATGAGTATTCATGGAGAATCCTTATTATGTCATCGGACGTGAGGGTTGCATCGAGTGCCTTCCTGACGGAGTCCTTCGATATGAGCCACTGCGTCGTGTTGGCGTCGGCTGTCACGGGCTCAGCTATGAGGTAGATGTCCCTGTCCCTGCCGCCGTTGTATGTAACCGTATAGTCTGACGAGAGCGTGTAGACTGTATCTTCTCCGTTTTCGTCACTCTCATCGAGGGACCTCGACGAGATGAGGCCGTTCTCATCTTCGTAGATGAGTCCGATCTGGGATAGAAGGTCCATATCTAACGCGATGCCGCTGTAGGCTTCGATTGCCTTCTTCACTCTGGGAAGTTTTTCCTTTTCGAGGCCGAGAATGCATTCGACGAGTGAGAGCGCACGGCTTGCGTCCTCCATGTTGCTGTCGCTGACTGAAGCGAGGATATAGCTCATCCTGTCGTGGAGGGAGAGCGACATGAATGCATCTGCCCTGTTCCTGTCGACGAGTCCGTCCTTAGTAAAGAGGTTACGGCTGTACATTGCCTTTCCGACAAGGTATGCCATACGTGATATCTTCTTTCTTTCTATTGTCGGGAAGAGATTCACGAAGCCGTCCTTACGGAAGAAGGGAGAATCGAAGAAGGGGGAAGGAAGGGACGATGAGAGCGAGAGAAGGAAGGAGAAGAGCATCTTCGGATAAGGGCGTCTCTTTCCTTCTCCGTTTCCGAAGAACGGGTAGGCCGAAAGCACCTTCCAGCCCGAGGGTGAGATTTCATTACCGTCAGTGATGAGCCCAAGCTCCCTGAGCAGCTCTGCGTCCGTATTTGCACCCAGGTGAGTCAGCAGCAGTTCTTCCGTTACATCAGGTCCCAGCAGGGACAGTTCTCTTTCTCCCAGTTTTCTCATACTCTCTCTATTGTATAACTGTATCCCTGTTCCGACAGGAATTTCTGTCTGTTCGCGTTCATTTCCTCTTCGAGGGTGAACTCACTCACAATCGTATAGAAGTGCGAGTCCTTCTCCTTCGGTCTCAGGATTCTCCCGAGCCTCTGTGCTTCCTCCTGCCTGGAGCCGAATGTTCCCGATATCTGGATGGCGACTGTGGCATCGGGCAGGTCGATTGCATAGTTTGCCACTTTCGATACTATCAGGACCTTCACCTCTCCGCGGCGGAATGCATCGTAGAGTTCGTCTCTCTTCCTGTTTCCGGTGGAACCGGTGATGAGAGGGTAGCCGAACTTCTTCCTGAAGTATTCGAGCTGCTCGAGGTACTGTCCGATGATGAGTATCTGCTCTCCTTCGTGTTTTCTCAGTATTTCTTCGGTGACTTCTATTTTCCCCCTGTTCATCGCGGCTATGCGGTACTTGTTCTGCTTTGTTGCCAGGGCATAGAGAAGTTCGTCGTTCTTCTCGAGAGGTATCTTGACTTCGTGGCAGTAGGCCTTTGCTATGAAGCCTTTTGTCTCGAGCTCAATCCAGGGAATGTCGATGCGCTTTGGCCCCACGAGTGTGAAGACTTCGTCCTCCTTGCCGTCCTCCCTGACGAGAGTCGCCGTGAGACCGAGTCTGTACATTGACTGTATCTCTGCGGTTATCGCAAAGACGGGAGCCGGGAGCATGTGAACTTCGTCGTAGATGACAAGTCCCCATCCGTTCTCGCGGAAGACGGAGAAATTGGGGTATTCCTTTATTTCGTTCCCCTTGTCGTCAGTCTTTGTAACCGAATAGATAAGTACCTGGTAGGTACATATCGTGACATCCTTTATTTCCTTGGTCTGTCCCGTATATTCCCCGATCTGTTCGCTTCTGAGTGTGGTCTTATCGAGAAGCTCTCTTATCCACTGGTGGACTGCCGTGACGTTTGGGCAGAGTATGAGCGTCTTCGTCTGGAGCTTCTCCATGACTGCCATGCCGACTACTGTCTTCCCGCTTCCGCAGGGAAGAACGACTGTGCCGTAGCCGCCGGCGTCGAGGAAGGATGAAGAAGCATCACTCTGGTAGCTTCTGAGAGTCAATGTGTCCCTCAGTGAGAGAGCAAGCGGAGAACCCTTTCTGAGAGGAATCGTGTCGACTACGGGATAGCCTCGTTTTATGAGTTCGGCCTTGATCTTGCCCCTGTACATGCTCTCTATGAGGTACGACTGCTCTTCCTCTGACGGCTTCAGGTACTTCCTGAGGCCCGTTTCCTGTCCCAGCTGCAGGAAGAGAAGGTTGCTCCTCACGTAGAGAAGATACTCATCCTCGCTGAAGGCTTTGAGTATTATGTTGCCGTAGCGTGAGACAGTATCTGAAATGAAGAAGAGAACACGAGTGTCGAGTTCGTAGCGTGACCAATTCTCGAGTTTCCCGATTATGCTCTTCTCAGTCTCCCCGAGAGTTACCGCATTCCAGAGAGAGAGCTGTGTCAGTTCATATGTGTGGATGTGCTCCGGACTCTTCACCAGCGACGAGAACGCTATTATGTCCTTCCGGCACTCATCGGCAAAGGGGGAGTGCACATCAAGAAGCATTGTCCTGTCGCTCTGTACCATGAGCGGTTTATTCACATTTTCCATCTCTGTATGCCCTGTATATGAGAAGGGAATCGAGCACGACTGCTGCCGCCATCGATTCGACGACAACGACAGCCCTTGGTCCGATACACGGATCGTGGCGCCCCTCTATCCTGATTGAAGTATTCTCGAAGCTGTCAGTTACCGTATTCTGAACGATGGAAACCGAGGGAGTTGGCTTGAAGTATGTCTTCATCACTATATCCGCACCTGTGGATATTCCTCCGAGAATTCCTCCTGCATTGTTCTTCCCGTAATCAAGAGTTCCGTCATCATTTACACGGAAGGGGTCGTTGTTTTCGCTGCCCCTGAGACGGGATGAAGAACATCCTTTTCCGATTTCGAATCCCTTTACGGCTCCGATGGAGAACATTGCTCTGGCAAGAAGTGCGTCAAGCTTGTCGAATGCGGGCTCTCCGAGTCCCGCGCCGACTCCTCTTATTCTGCATTCGATGACAGCGCCGATGCTGTCACCGTCCTTTCTTGCTTTCACGATTTCGTCAGTCATCGCAGCAGCCTCCTCCGCCTTCGCGGGAGAGTAGAGAGGAGGGGAGAACGGAGGATTCCAGTCGTAAAGGGAAGCATTGACGCTGCCGACAGAAACTGTTCCGGCATCAACGGAGATACCTTCCTTCTGCAGTGCCATCTCTGCAAAAGCGCCGGCAATAACCCTTGCTGCCGTTTCCCTGCCGCTTGATCTTCCGCCGCCGCGGTGATCCCTTATCCCGTACTTTTCCCAGTACGTGTAGTCCGCGTGTCCCGGTCTGAACACGTGCTCGAGAGATGAGTAGTCCTTGCTCCTCTGGTTTTCATTATTGATGATTACTGCTATCGGAGCACCTGTTGTGTACCCTTCGTAGACTCCGCTGAGGATATGGTATTCGTCCTTCTCCCTGCGCTCTGTCGTGAGTGCGCTCTGCCCGGGACTTCTCCGTCTGAGCATCGAAGAGAGAAGGTCCTCGTCGACCTTTATTTTCGGGGGAAAGCCGTCAAGAACGACTCCAAGGGCCGGGCCGTGTGATTCTCCGAAGGTCGTGAATGTGAAGAGACGGCCGAACGTATTACCACTCATAGCCTTCTTCCCTGAGCTTTTCAATTATCTTGAGGGCAGTCTCCCTCTTGTCGGAGTACTCTCCGAGAAGGATTGTCATGTCAGCCTTCTCGCTGTAGATTCCGTCACGTCTTGTATAGAGTTCGTGGAAGGAACCCTCAACGTCGTTCTCGTCCAGGAACGGGGGAATGCCGCCGCGGAGAATCTTCTTCAGAAGAACATCTTCCGGGCGCTTTATGTAGATTACAAAGCCGTTTTCCTTCACCATTTCCAGAAGTGGAACGTTGTCGGATGCGCCGCCGCCGAGGGAGAGAACGAACGTCCTTTTCTCCTTTTCGAGAAGGGAAGAGCAGACCTTCACTTCCTCCTCCATGAAGGCTTCCTTTCCATGGTTCTTATAGTAGTCGCGTACGCTTTCCTCTTTCGTGTCCTCGAGAATGAGATCATCCAGATCATAGATCGGAAGGGAGAGGAATGTGGAAACAAGACGAGCCTGTGTCGTCTTACCCGAATGCTTGATACCCGTGAAGATGAGATTCTTTTTCATAAAGATGAATTATACATCATCCTGAGAAATTCCGACAGACTGAATTTGAGAAATTGAAAATCCCGTCATTCCTCTTCCTCGGGGAAGTCATACTCTGGAACAGACGGCCGCCTGGCCCTGCTGTTCGCGGCAATCTTCTTCTCCTTCTGTTCCTTCTTCGTCTGACGCTTCTCCATGAGAGTGATGAATCTTGCCTCGGTGTATGTACGCCTTGATTCCTCGACGTACCTGTTGTATTCACGCTCCGTCTTGAGAGCATAGTGGAATGCGTTGATCATCGCATACCAGAGTATCGCGAGAACGAGGGGAATCATGCTGTCGAACGTGATGGGGTAGACCATAGAAGTGTCGGCATATGTGATCAGAGTCTTCAGGTTCTGACAGAAGAGAAGTACGGAGATTATGAAGGGGATTATCCAGTAGATGCGGCCGGTACGGGAGAGAAAGAACCTTATTGCAGATACGGCCGAAAGAAATGACAGCAGAAGTGCGCCGAGAGGGATAATCAAATTTATCACAATTAATCTCCTTGATGTTGTATTATAGTGTTAAGTGAGGTCGACTGAAAGTGGAAAAACTCGAAAACAGGATATCTTCGGATTTATTGGAAAAAAGAAAAAGAGAACGCCGGGAGGATATCCGGGGCTCCTTCTTCCGCGATACTACCGCAATCATTCACTCTTCCGCATTCAGAAGGCTCAAGCACAAGACGCAGGTCTTCTATGCGCCGTCGAATGACCATATCTGTACGCGTATGGAGCATGTGCTGCATGTTGCGTCAATCGCTTCCACGATATGCAGGCCGCTGGGGCTGGACACGGAGCTTGCATGGGCCATCGGCATGGGACATGACCTGGGTCACACTCCCTTCGGACACACGGGTGAGAGGATAATATCGGAGTTCTCCGTCGAGAGGGGGCTTCTGCCCTTCGAACACGAGGTGAACTCCCTCAGAGTCGTGGATTTTCTCGTCAACAGCGGCAAGGGACTCAATCTCACATATGCCGTACGCGACGGTATCGTATGCCATAACGGCGAAAGCCTCAAGAAGCGCATGCATCCCACATTCGAGGTGAGGGACCTGGAGTCCATCACATCGCGTAAGGGGCTTATCCCCGCAACATACGAGGGTGTCATCGTACGCTTCTCCGATTCAATCGCATACCTCGGACGCGACTACGAGGATGCCGCAAGACTCGGAATCATCCGCGAGGACGATCTTCCCGACATAGTCAAGGACAGACTGGGCAACACGAACAGCAAGATAATCAATTCCCTTATCGGGGACCTCATTGACGGGGCGAGCGAGGAGAGGGGCATCGGGTTCTCCGACAGCGTGTTCGAGGCTGTCGAAGCCTTCTCGGAATTCAACTACTCACATATCTACCGCTCGAAGATACTCGACGGCTACGAGAGATACTTCCGCCGTGTTCTGGGGCTCATAACATCGTACCTCGAGGAAATATACTCATCCTGCGGACTCGACGAGAAGGGATACGCCGAGGAGAGGAACATGCTGGCTGCAGGTTTCTACAACCATATCAAGGAGATGAGGAACGTCTATATCGAGCAAGAGGGCTCCGACAGGCGCATGATCATCGACTATGTTGCCGGCATGACCGACAACTTCGCACTTGACAGCGCGACTGAAATCCTGAGGCCGGAGCATCTCAATGACGAGATAGACCAGAGCCAGACGGGCAAGTGGTTCGATGTCAGAAAGAATCAGTGAGTGAGTTCCTCGATTTCATTGATGAACTGGTCAAGCGTGTCGAAGGCACGGTAGACGGCAGCAAAGCGCACATAAGCCACAGGACTCATCCCGTAGAGATGCCTGAGGGTTATTTCTCCGATTTCCCTGCTCGAGATGGTGTTTCTCGAGCTCTGTGCTATGGAGTAGACTTCGTCTTCTATTGCCCTCAGCGTCTCGTCGATTGCCTCCTGCGTCACTGGCAGTTTCTCCGTGCATGTCCGGATTCCCCTTTCGACCTTTGCCAGTTCGAATGTCTGGTGTGATCTGTCCTTCTTTATCACGATTATGGGCTTACGCTCGATGTGCTCATAGCTCGTGAAGCGGTAGCCGCACTCCAGGCAGAGGCGACGTCGTCTGATCGAGGTCCCTTCCTTGTTGGATCTCGACTCCAGTACCTTATCATGATCTTTACCGCACTTCGGACAGTTCATGGAGTCAGTATAGAATATTCAACTTCAATTTGACAGTGATTTTCCGATAATCTTGATTTACATCTGTTTTTATAATAACATGGCGTTTAGGAAATAACGGAGGTATATCCATGGCTAACTCAGTTGCATTCTTTGTCAAGGAAATCATCAACCGCTCGCCGTTCATATCTGAGATGCTTATACAGGAAGTCATCTCATACTCGAATCTTGCTCTTTTCATCAAGCCTAAGGTCGAAGCTTTATACGGCAGCGAGGTGTCGAGTGCGGCAATCGTCATGGCCGTACGCCGTTATACGACAGAACTCAAGAAGATGAATCACATCGGAAAGAAGAGAGGGAAGATTGACTACGAGCTCAGCATGAAGACCAACATCTACGATGTCAACATCCGCCGCTCGTCATCCTTCATCTCAGGTATGTCTGACCTGTATTCACTTGTGAGAACAGAGAACGGTGACTTCATCAACACCTGTATCGGGGAACATGAGATTGTCATCACGATATCCGACAAATACCGCAACGAGCTTGAGGATATGCTCAGAGGGGAGAGCGTCATAAACCGGGAAGAAGACATGGTCGCCCTCACGATTTCATTCAAGGACAACAACTTCCTCGAAACTCCCGGAATCACATATCTTGCAACGAGAAAACTTGCCTGGGAGAATATCAACATCTACGAGATTGTCTCGACTCTCAATGTCCTGACATTCATCATAAAGAAGAAGGACTCACTCCAGGCTTACGGAGTTCTTCAGGCATTCTTCGATGAAGAGCTTTAACATAATAACGGGCGATAAGGGAGAGGGTAAGACAACCCTTATAATGAAGATTGCCTCGTCTTTTTCTTCTCCTGTCGGCTTCGTCTCCATCCACAGGGGAGATGATTACTATCTGAGGAATCTTGAAACGGGAGAGGAGACTCTTCTCATGTCACAGAGCACAATCTTACCCGGAAAGTGGAAGGGATGGAGTGTGAACGCATCCCTCTTCGATTCGGTCTTCGAGCGTCTTTCATCTGTCGGGTCGGGAGCAGTCTTTCTCGACGAATGCGGACGAATGGAGATAGAGGGGTACGGCTACGACAGGACACTCAGAATGCTGAAAGAGAAAAAGGACGTTGACGTGTACATAACACTCCGCCGTCCTTTCATAAGTGCATTCGTCTCACATTACTCAATAGTGGATTACCGGCTTATCGGGGTGGAGAGGCGGACAGAGCTTGAGTAGCTTCTCCACGGTATCGCCGTAGCCGCCGTAAGTTATGCTTCCGGCTCTGTTACGGGAGAGGAAACTCTGCGAATACCTGAAAGGCTTTCCGTCGGGAGTGAAGAGATCCATTCCGAGAGACAACAGAACTGCGTGGGCTGCCGCATAGTCCCATACATAACAGGGCTCGTTGATTGACGCCGAGATGTTCATGAAGACTGAGGGTGCGAGAACCTGGAGTATCTGGCTTCCGAATGAGCGGAACTTTCCTTCAAAGTGCGTGAAGTCGATTCTGTTGAGAAGAGACGCCGAGAGCGTGATCTGCTTTTTCTTCGTGCTGTCACCTGTGACTGTCAGCGGTTTTCCGTTTATCGTCGGCTGTTCTCCCGGATTGAGGCGGATGAGCATACCCTCAGTCGTTCCCCGTCCGAAACGCGGAGCGTAGAGAATGGCGCCAACAGGGAGGAATGTGCTGTCGAGAATCCCGAGTGCAATGCAGAATGACGGGAGGCCCTGGGAGTACATGTCAGTTCCGTCGATGGGATCAAGTACGAAGGTATAGGGGGGATCGGATTTCTCCTCCACTTCCTCTTCCTCCGTTATTATCCCGCACCCGGGGAAGAGTTGTTTTATGAGTGAAATCACCTGCTCGGATATTCCGAGGTCGACTTCCGTCACAGGGGAGGAGTCAGCCTTGTAGGCGATATGGAGCGACGACTGCATCCCGGTAGCCCATCTTCCCATTTCAACTATCTTTTTCTCCAGTAAATCCAGCTTAGTCACGTCAAGGTCGATTGAGATATCCATATATTTTTGTTATATTTCCCTTTAATGCAGCTAATTGAAAATGCAATATCGGAATATGTCAAGAGGAGTACGTGCTACACGGCCTTTCTCGAGAATCCCGAGAGAATACTCGACTGTGATGAACTCTCACTTTACCCCCTCACGAGATACATAAAGTGTATCGCTTCCAGAAGAGGGGGACGCACCGTTGTGCTTGCAGCCACGGAGGACGAGGCAAGGGGTCTCTATGACTCTCTCTCTGATGTCACTGACACAAGCGTTATCTTCATCCCGTCCGACGGCCGTACCCTTTACTCCGAGTTTCTGGAGAAGAGGGTGAATTACACGAGAAAGAAGGCCCAGGAGAAGTTCATCGACTCGAGAAAGGCAATAGTGATTCTGTCGCTGAGGTCATTCTGCTCTCCCTTCCTTTCTTCCGAGTCCCTGAAATCATTTTCATTCACGCTGAAGTGCGGTGAGGACCTCGACGTCGATTCCTTTTCCTCCATTCTTGCTCAATCGGGATATTTCCGAACTCAGAATGCTCTCGAGGAGGGGACATTCACGCTCCGCGGCGAAGTTGTCGAGATATTCCCCTTTGCCTCCGAAAGACGTTACAGGATATATCTCGAGTGGGACAGGATAGAGAAGATTCTCTCCCTTTCCCCGACTGACGACAGTAAAAGCGAAAGCATCCGCAAGGTTGATATCCCTCTCATGGCGGAAGGCGGAATGAAGAACATGGTGACAGCTCCCGTCACGGAATTCCTGCGCTCTGACGATTACTTCATCATAACATCATCGGAAAAGACAGATTCCTCATACAGGGCGCTCGAGAACGAGGCTAAGGACCGCTACAGGGAGGCATACCGCGAGAAGGCAGATGCGATATCTGCGGAGAAGTATCTTCTCTCCTGGCCGGACTTCCTTTCTTCCCTGAAGAAGGCAACTCTCGTCCATGAGATAATGAAGAACAGTTATCACCACTTCGGTGTCGAGCCGTCGCATTCGTACTTCGGCAACGTCACGTTCTTCAAGGACGAGGCCGCGGCAATGCTCCGGGACGGCTGGAAGATCTACATCCTCGCGCCGACTGCCATCCAGAAGGCGAGACTGGATTCTGTCTTCGGTTCCCTCGGCGTTGATATATCTGTCTCTCCCATAGATACCGGCTTCATGCTCTCATCCGTGAAGATTGCCGTGATTCTCGACCAGGAGATATTCGGCCGGAGGAAGAAGAGGGTGAAGACAGTCGTGGAGACTCTCTCGTCTCCTCTCGATTCCTTTGTCTCCCTCAAGCCGGGTGACTATGTCGTTCACATCAACTACGGAATCGGACAGTTCGAGAAGATAGACAGGGTCAAGAGCGGCGAAACCGAACGCGACTATATCAAGATACGTTACAGTGCAGGTGAAGCCCTGTATGTTCCCATCGAACAGGCAAACCTTGTCCAGAAGTACATCGGTAACGACGGCAGACCTCCCAGGCTCGACAATATGGGAAGCAAGGAGTGGTCGAAGAAGAAGGAGAAGGCGCGTCAGAATGCCGAGGAGCTGGCTCAGGAGCTCGTGCATCTCTACGCAACGCGTCAGCATACTCCGGGCTACCCGTTTGCACGCGACACGGACTGGCAGATGACATTCGAAGCCGCATTCCCCTTTACCGAGACCCCCGACCAGATAAAGTGCATTGAAGAGATAAAGGCCGACATGGAGAGCGCGAGGTGCATGGACAGACTTGTCTGCGGAGACGTCGGTTACGGAAAGACCGAGATAGCGTTCCGCGCGGCATTCAAGGCCGTGATGAGCGGAAAGCAGGTTGCCTTTCTCGCCCCTACAGTCATTCTTGCACAGCAGCACTACGAGAACTTCAGAAAGCGTGTCAGCGATTTTCCAGTGAAGAGCGGACTCTCCACGCGTTTTGTTTCAGCAAAGGAAAACAGGGCAGTGCTCGAGGGCGTGAAGAACGGAACGGTCGACATACTCTTCGGAACCCACAAGATACTTTCGAAGAACATGGTCTTCAAGGACCTGGGACTCCTCATCGTCGACGAGGAGCAGCGCTTCGGTGTCAAGGACAAGGAAAAGATAAAGACTCTCAAGAGCAACATCGACTCACTGACACTGAGTGCAACCCCGATTCCCCGTACTCTCTATATGTCGCTTCTGAAGGTAAGGGACATGTCGCTCCTGACGACGGCTCCGAGGGAGAGACTCCCCATCGATACCCATATCGGGGAATATGACATAAACCTCGTAAAGGATGCCATAGAGAAGGAACTCTCGAGGGGCGGGCAGGTATTCTACCTTCACAACAGGGTCGAGGATATCGAGGAAGTCGTGATGATGCTGAAGAAGCTCATCCCCTCCGCGATAATAGAATCGGCACACGGCCAGATGGACGCCGAGAGGATGGAGGAGGTAATGCACCGCTTCATATATGAGGGGGTGCAGGTTCTTGTCTCGACGACTGTAATCGAGAACGGAATAGATATTCCGAACGTCAATACGATAATCGTCGACAGGGCCGACAGGATGGGACTGGCGCAGCTCTATCAGCTGAGGGGCCGCGTGGGACGCAGCGACAGGAAGGCCTACTGCTATCTTTTCTATCCTGACGGATCGTCACTCAAGAGCGATGCGATAAAGAGACTCAAGGTCCTCAGCGAGAACACCGGGCTCGGGTCGGGCTTCAAGGTCAGCATGAAGGATATGGAGATAAGAGGCGCGGGCAATATCCTCGGCCGCGAGCAGTCAGGTCACCTCGAGGCTGTCGGACTGGATATGTATCTGCGTCTCATCGAGGAGGAGATAGAGAAGCTCACGAAGAAACCGGAGGAAATCGAGAGGGACGTTCTCGTGCAGCTCGACTATACGGGTTTCATTCCGAACTCCTACATAAAGGACCCCAGTGCGAAGTTCGAACTCTACAAGAAGATTGCCTCTGTCAGGACTGAAGGGGAGCTTGACGGACTCAAGAGCGAAGTGGAGTCGAAGTACGGAGACGAACCGGAGGAAGTGGAGAACCTCTTCTGCATAGCCGAGATAAAGATAGTCGCGAGGGAGCTCAGGATATCATCACTCAAGGAATACAGGGGAGAGATAGACGTCGTCTTCGATGAGGTATCAGTTCTCAATCCGTCAAAGGTCGTATCTCTCATAACTCTTTCCAGCGGAAGGGTGAAACTTGACCCTAAGCAGTTCAATCATCTTATGATTTCAACAGGAACCGTGTCTCTCAGGGACAAGGCGGTCCTCATACTCGAGACACTCAGGAGATTAATGTAAATGGAAGAAAACGAATTATTCGGGAAACTCAGGAAAATAGAACTCAGGGAAGGGAAGGAAAGGACGATTAAGAGCTATGTTCTCCGCAACAACGTTCTTGAGGACAGGGAGAAGGAAGTATGTCTCGCCTATGCCGGAAAGTACTGTCTCTTCTATGAGGACAGAATGCTCGACTATGAGAAGGTGTTCGGCAATACGAACGACACAATCATCGAAATCGGCTTCGGCAACGGCGAGGTGACAGCCCAGATGGCACTCATCAAGCCCGAGTACAACTATATAGGACTCGAAGTCTATCTCAAGGGTTTTGTGAAGCTCCTCGGCCAGCTCGGCGACAACAGCATCGACAACGTCAGGATAATGCGCTTCAACGCTGTCGACGTTCTCAATCACATGATTCCGGATAACTCCGTTTCCGGCTTCCACATATTCTTCCCCGACCCCTGGCCGAAGAAGAAGCACCATAAGAGAAGAATCATGAACCCGGAATTTCTCCATCTGCTTGCAACCAAGCTCAGGAAGGGCGGCTACATCTATATGGTGACGGACTGGGAGGAGTATGCGGATGAGGTACTTCATCTCGTGGACGGTGAACCTCTTCTTTATAACCCGTTCTACGACTATGCTCCGCCGGTTACGTGGAGACCCCAGACCAAATTCGAGCAGAAGGGAATCAACAAGGATTACATCATCAACGAAATCTGGTTTGAAAAAAAGTGATTCTTCGCCGATACTGTATACAGGAGACTGATATGGCTTACACAATGAACATCAGAGGAAGAAAGATTTACCTTGCGCAGATGGCTTCATCCGAGTGCGGCGATTACATCGTCTACGAATGGAACGACGGAGTATTCATCCCGGATGAGGAAGACCTCAGCTACGACGATGACGAGGACATCCTCGAAGACGATGACGATCTTCTCGATGCCATCGACGAAGGCGCGGACGAGGATGATGAAGATATTGACATCATTCTTGACGATGACGAGGACGAAGTCGAAACTGCCGTCAGGGAGGATATCGAGGCAATCCTTGGTGACGGCTTCATCCCGCAGGGCGGTGTCAGCACCGTGATCACTCCCGAATACACCACCTGCTATACACAGGCATTCTTCAGGAAGAAATAGAGAAAATCAGGGAAGGCAGTCATCTTTCCTTTCGTATCCGGAGAAACAGAGGCTGAGATTGCTGCAGCGGGAAAGAGAATGCCTTCCTTTTCTTACTCAGTTCCATGACTCGGTATAGTCATCAGAAACTTTTATGACCGGTGAATTGATGAACTCCAGAAATTCATCGAGATTATCCGAGTACCTTTTTGCGAAACTGAATGCTTTCATGAGCTTATCTTTTCTGTTCAGATTCCCTGAGCCGTAGAGAACATGGTCAAGATTGCATGACATGTAATATACACGGTATGGAATTTTCCACAGTTCCATTGTTGACTGCAGTTTGTCGATACATCCTCGCTTTTGTCTGTTTCTTTTTGATATCGCATCAGGAGATCGAGATCTGATGTTTTCTTCTGTATATATCGGATGCAGAGCCTGACTGTCTTCTTTGATGTCACTGTCGTCAATATATGCACCGTCGGTATCGACGATATGTATGATCTGTAC
>CAVFYD010000032.1:0-23170 GCA_963626615.1 Sphaerochaetaceae bacterium | reverse complement strand
GGGAATCATACCCTCGGGGAAAACGATAGCGTAAAATGAGATTGTACTGTAAGATAGAGTCATGAAGGAAATAACCGTAAGCGTAAGTTATTTTCCCGACATAAGAACAAAGGGAAATTACATTTATGTGGACAAGACGAAGTATATTTACTCTCTTGTGAAAAGTGAGCTCAATAACTATTACTTCATCTCCCGTCCCCGTCGTTATGGTAAGAGCCTGATGTGCGCAACGCTTCATGCACTCTTTGAAGGCAAACGGGAGCTCTTCAGGGGACTTTACATAGACAGTACGGATTATTCTTTTGAAAAATATCCGGTGCTTCATTTCAACTTTGCAGACATCAGTACGTCTACCTATGAAAGCTTTCTGAAAAGCTTCCAGAGACGTCTATATAGTCGAGATGAAGGTTGACAGGTCTGCAGATGAGGCACTCAGGCAGATACATGAGAAGGCTTACTACGACAGATACATCAATACAGACAAGACTATTCACCTAATAGGACTTAACTTCTCATCTGACAAGAGACAGATAAGCGAATGGAAGGAAGAGACTCTCGACAAGACTAAGGAGCCGACATACCTGAGGTAGAATTCCACTGCTGATTTTCCGGTATCAGACATGACCGCCGGGATATCCGTTAGTGATGGGCTGTACTTCTGTCAGGGAATTCCTTTGGTGGATTTGAATCCCGCCCCTGAAAAACCGGACTTTCATTTCGTCTCAACGTCCGTTTTTCCCTCCGGATAGATGCGGAGGGATGAAAAACTCCTCTGTGCTCACAGAGGAGTGGTGTCTTTTCTTTTTATGCCTTTTTCCACATATCCTGCAGTTTCGATACCGTATCACGGACGGTGAGGGGATTCATGTTCTCGAGGGACCATGGCACGTTCTCCATTCCTCTTCTCTTGATTTCACTCATGAAGCCCTGCCAGTCGAATACGCCCGTGAGTGCAGGAAGATTCCAGATCTTCGCTCCCTCCTCGCTGAGGCGGAAGTCCTTGCAGTGGATGGCAACGAGCCTGTCGCCGTAAAGGTCGAGGATGGGGGAGTAGAAGGCCTTCTGTGCTTCCGGTGACGGGAACTCCCTCTCGCTTCCGTCCTTCTCCTTTATTCCCGCATACGGAACAAGGTTGACGGGGTCGAAGAGAACCTTGAGGTGAGAAGATGGGAACTTCTCAATCATCGCCGCCATTCTCTCGACGCTTGTCATCGTATGTGTATGATTGACGGCTTCGATGGTGCAGTATGCATCATACTTCTCCGCAGCCTCGATCATACGGGAAAGGGAAGAGTAGAATATCTCGAGGTTCTTCGGATCACTTGTGTGGATGGAGTATCCTCCCTTGGGGTTGACTGTTCCTGTTTCCGTTGCGACTACCCTGCATCCGAATGCCTTATTTAGTTCAAGGCCCTTTATGAACCTCTTTATTTCGCTCTCTCTTTTCTCCTCATCGGGATGTATCGGGTTGATATAGCAGCCGACGACAGCGACTCTGACGCCGTGTGAGAGTAGGGTGTCCCTGACTGACGAGATGTACTCTTCATCCCATTCTTCCCACTTTCTTGCCGAAGGCACTACCTTGTTGAGTGCAAGCTGGATGATTGACCTGTCATAATACGACTCGATTACAGCTCCGAGTTCCTCTACTGATGAAAACTGACCGAAGTCATGTGCTCTGAAACCTATATTCAACATATCTTGAGAATAGCCCGATTCCTTCTTTATTTGAATAGAGTATAACCGCATTCTTTTTGAGAATGCCGCAACAGACATCTCAGGAAAAGTATGGTTCTTCTGGTTTATTCGAGTCGTACCTGACTGTCATTTTCCGGAAACGGCATCCCGGTTCTTATGCAAAAAACTGCAGCGTTGCCGGCATTCCGGTTCTGCTGCAGTTCTGGTTTTCGTTAAAGTTTTCAGTCGGCGTAGTATTCGTAGTAACCGCTGGATTCTTCGTCGACAAGAGCTAAATTCAATAAAGAAAGGTTAACTGTCTTTCCGTTTACAACTGCCTTTGAATAACCTTCGGCACTTGAATATGTATATTCGACAGAGTACTTTTCGCCGTTAACTTCAGCTGTTATGATTTTTGTTTCGACGCCGGAGTCAGACTGCCGGTTGTAACTGCCGTTATTGATTGTGAATTCTTCGTCTTTCACTTCTTTTATCATTTTTCCGCTGGTTTTATCGTAAAGCTTGTAACTTGCCTTGAAACTGATTCCAGTGAAAGTCTTTGTTTCGTCGTCGTCTGAATCTGTCCATTTCCCATTGTTATAGTCGGTTGCAGATACGGAGTCACTCAGAACAGCCTGACTGTCGTTTGCGAGATAAACTGCTGCGATAGTCTTTGCTCTGTTTTCCTTGTAGGAGTCATCCTGCAAATAGTACACGTTCTGCAGAAGCACTTTGCTTTTGTAGAATTCATTGACTGTCTGCATTTCCTCACCAAGTTTATCCTGCGAGCATGATGTGAGTCCGGCAACAAGAAGTACTGCCAGAACGATTAAAAAGGATTTCTTCATAGTGTTTCTCCTGTTTTGTTGGAAATAATATATATAAATTGACACTTTAACAAGTCAATGTTTTCTTTTCTGTGATTTTCTGCAGTAGCCCTGGTATCTGCTTTCGGCAGCGCCAGGCAAATCAGACTGTATCCTAGGGCCTCTCAATCTTGATTTTAAATTTTCGGCTATGACGGCAAATGATTATATGCAGGGGAGAAAAGAAAATCGTCACAGCTCTGTAAAAGATTAATATCTGAACCAAATCAGTCTTGGTTGATTCCCGATTTCTCCTGTTTGTTTCGAACGTTTTAGAGATATGAAAAACGGTGATGCGGGGTAGTGACAAAGCCTTTCCCTTCTGATATAGTACATTCGATTCTTGAGCCTGCGGGCAGAGGAGGTGAGATATTATGGCATTCGTTAAAATTGAAGAAACAGAACCACTCGAGAAAGCTATCAAGCGTTTCAAGAGAATGGTCGAGAAGGAAGGCGTCATCAGAGACTACAAGATGCGCAGATACTTCGAGAAGCCATCCGCTATCCAGCACCGCAAGGACAAGGCTATGGCACGCAAGCAGATGCTCAAGAACAAGAAGGCTCGTTCTTCGAAGGCTTATTAATCTTGAGCGCGGATTATAAGGTGGACTCTCCGGAGTCCATTTTCTTTTGCCTCTGTCTCGCTGTGATATGTAAAAAAACAAGTATTGTGTATGAAATCCTCCAGCTGTCGGTTAGACTGAATCTGTATGCTGTGGAAGGAAATGACAGAAGACAGAAGAAAGAAGGTCAGATGGCTCTGCGTCAATCTGGGCCTCGTTCTCTGTGAATCCTGGCTGTGCTTCACGCTGCTCTTCAGAAGCGGGAAGGGGTTTGATCCCGGGTATCTTCTGAGGTATCCCGACTGGGCGAATTTCTGCCTCTTTCTCTCTTCGTGGATTCTTGTCGCCGCCTGCATTGCCGAACTCCGGTCAGGCAGGGAGAAATCATTCTACGCATTCAGACTCTTCAGATACATGGCTGTCACGGCTTCGTCGGTGACGGCAATCGTCGCTGTCCTGGTGTTTCTTCCGTTCAACGGTTTCGATTTCCGTCCCTATCTTGAGTCTGTTAATCTTCTTGAGTGCATCGTCTGTCCATCTCTTGCTTATTTCTCGTTTACGCGCTTCGGTGACTACAGCGACTTCGGAAAGCGGGAGACTGTGTTCGTAACTGTCTGCGGCCTTCTCTATAACGCTCTGATTGTCATTCTCAACAGGACAGGAGTTATCGAGGGACCGTACAGCTTCCAGAAGACTGATGATATCGGGACAACGGTCTTCTGGTCTGCCGTCATAATCATCGGCACTTTCATCGTGGCTTCTGCCATTCTCATCGTTGCCCAGGCTCACGGTCCCGTGGTTAAGAAGAGCAGGAAACTGAAGAACAGCAGGAATGCCGTACGCAGTCTCGAGAAGATTGTCGACGATGAAGCTGAAAAAGGAGAGTGAGAGAAAAGTAATGAGGCCGTCCGGCCTCATTCTCATCCTACTTGTCTGCAAGGAACCTTGACAGGAATTCCTTTGTCCTTTCGCTTTTCGGGGAGTTGAAGATTTCATCCGGTGTTCCGTCCTCCTCGATTCTGCCGTCTGCCATGAAGAGCACGCGGGAAGACACGTCCCGTGCAAACGACATCTCGTGCGTGACGACGAGCATCGTCATGCCGCTCTTTGCAAGTCTCTTCATTACGTCGAGTACCTCTCCGACCATCTCGGGGTCGAGCGCACTTGTGGGCTCGTCGAAGAGAAGGATTTCTGGATTCATGGCAAGCGCTCTTGCTATTGCGACACGCTGCTTCTGTCCACCCGAGAGCTGCCTGGGCTTTGCGTTTATGTACTCGTCCATGCCGACCTTTTTAAGATAGTCATGTGCAATCTGTGTTGCCTCTTCCTTGCTTCTCTTCAGGACTTTGACCTGTCCGATTACGCAGTTCTGGAGAACATTGTAGTTGTTGAAGAGGTTGAATGACTGAAAGACCATACCGACCTTCGTGCGGTATTCGTCTTCGTTTATTTCTCCGTCCAGGACGTTTTTTCCGCCATAGATTATGCTTCCTGCCGTTGCGTCCTCGAGCATGTTGATGCACCTCAGGAGGGTACTCTTTCCGCTGCCGGAGGAACCTATGATGCTGATCACATCTCCCTTCTCGACAGTGAAGTCTATATCCTTCAGGACCTCGTTCGTTCCGAACGTCTTTACAAGATGTTCTACCTTGAGAAGTGTTTCCATCAGTGTGTTCCTCCTGTCTTCGGGTTATAGGATGTGAGTCCGGATGTGAATGCGAGGGTATCTGTCGTCGCGAGGTCGAAGTTTGCCGGTCCGTCCATTTTACTTTCAGCCCACCTCAGGATTCTCGAGCATGCGAATGTGAGTATGAAGTAGATGATCATCGTCACCGTTGCTGCCTCGAAGTAGGTATAGAGTGCACCCGAGATGCTCTTGAAAGTGAAGAAGAGCTCGACAGTTCCGATGATGGAGAGTACACAGGTATCCTTGATGTTGATTATGAGGTTGTTGCCGATCTGAGGCATGACGTTCCTCAGTGCCTGCGGGAGCACCACGAGCGTCATTGTCTGGAAGTGGCTCATGCCGATTGCCCTTGCGCCTTCACTCTGTCCCTGCTCGACTGAGAGGATTCCTCCTCTCACTGTCTCTGCCATGTATGCACCGGTGTTGATCGATACGATGAGGATGGCGGCACTCCACATTCCCAGATTCACGTGGAAGAGCTGCGCTGTTCCGTAGTAGATGAATGCTGCCTGGAGCATCATCGGGGTACCGCGGAAGATTTCGACGTAGGCGTTGAGAATCCATTTGATGACGCGGAGAAGGGCACGTGAGAGTTTCGATGCGTGCTTCTTCGCTTCCGTCGTCTGAACCAGTCCTACTGCAAAGCCTATCACGCATCCCAGGAGCGTACAGACTATGGCGATGACCATAGTCGTAGCTGCTCCTTCGAGAAGTGACAGGCTGTATCTCTGGAGGATGTACCACATCCTCTGAAAGAAATTCATCTGTGAAATTGTCATTGCTATACCTTACAGTGAAAGCGGCTGAACGGAAATAGCTTCGTCCATCATTCTGTTGTAATCTTCAACTGTGAGTGTGCTGAGAGCTTCGTTTATCTTTGCCGTGAGCTCCGGGTTGTTCTTCGATACGGAGATTCCGATGTTGATCTCCTCTTCGCTCACCTGGAAGTCATCTCCTGAACCTGA
Organism: Sphaerochaetaceae bacterium; assembly: GCA_963626615.1. GTDB lineage: Bacteria > Spirochaetota > Spirochaetia > Sphaerochaetales > Sphaerochaetaceae > Ornithospirochaeta. Next base: position 17,412 of record CAVFYD010000032.1, on the reverse strand, counting down.
GAAGTCGAGAAGCTTGAACTGGGGGTAGGCAACGAGTGCTGCCTGGCCCGTGGGCATGTCAGTGCAGACGACATCGACTCTTCCGGACGAGAGAGCTACGAGCATTGCAGGAGCGCTTTCCTGGGCTGCGAGAATGTTTGCGTCTTCAATCTGCGGAAGGCAGAGGTCGTACCAGACTGTGTTCTGCTGGCTTGTGCACACAGCACCCTTGAGGTCGCTGACGCCCTTTGCCGAAGCATACCTGCTCTCGCTGTTGACGAGACAGATGATTGAAGCATAGTAGTAGGGGTTTGTGAAATCGACCATCTGAAGTCTGTCTGATGTGATTGACTGACCTGCGATTACACAGTCGACTGTGCCTGACTGTACTGCAGGAACAAGAGAATCCCAGTCGAGCTTGACGATTTCGAGCTCCATTCCGAGATACTGGGCAATATATTTAGCCATCATTACGTCGTAGCCGTAAGCGTAGTCCTTGCTGCCCGAAATCTTTACGGCGCCGTTGTCAGACGTTGTCTGTGTCCAGTTATACGGGGCATAGCCGCATTCCATTGCGACACGGAGTGTGTTCGATGAGGAAGATGATGTTTCTGTGCTTCCGCCTGCAAAGAGGGCAAGTGTCATGATCAGGGCGATTGTGACGGTGATAAGTTTTTTCATGTTGGTCTCCCAAAAGGTTAAAGTTTCAAGTAGGTTGATGGTAATATAGTCGGCTGTTAGAAAATAGTCAATATGTTATTTTTAATTAGTAAATGTTATTTTGATAACACATGCAGCAAGGTTAGACGTGCATAAATCCCCCGCAAGGCAGGGGACGGGGGTGACTATTGAACCTGATGATTATAAAGGAAACTTCTCATCCTTCCATTCAATGATATTCCTTTTTCCAGTGGATAAGTTGATTCCCAGGAGATGCACTTCCTCTCTGCATGAAGAATAAGGTTCATAATATCTGTTTTCCTTTATCTGCCGGATAGCATTCTCTGCACTCTGATTGAACCTGTATTCAATGATATAGATTTTCTCAGGACATTTAAGAACACAGTCGATTCGCCCTGTATTTGTATTTTATATCCGCTCCCATCAGCCTGAGCATTGAGGACATACTGGCATGCCAGGCATTCTCTGCGTTGAATACAGGTTCGTGATAAGAAATTGAAGCGAAGATATCCTCAAATATTTCAATGGCCTTGGCAATTTCACCAAGATAGAAAAATCTCAGAATATTGAAAGAATCGAATTTTCAGGAGCTTTGCAGAAGAAGTATCAAGCAAAGAGAAGTCCAGGTGGATGACAGGATACTCGTTCCACTCATAATCTGCGCTGTCAATATAAAGACCTTTGAAGAGTTCTCTCTTTCCTTTGAAGATTGCCTCCAGTGTGTTGATCATCAGAGTTTTACCGAATCTTCTCGGACGTGAACAGAAATAATATGTTCCTCCATCATTTATGAGATTGTAGAGGAAATTTGTTTTGTCGACATAGAGATTCCCGTTTGTGATGAGCTTCTCGAAAGATGAATTGCCGGTGTCTATCTTCTTCATCCGGATAATATAATATGAAAACGGTATATACCAAACATCAAAAGAAGGGCGAAGCTGGAGTACCCGTCTTCAGACTCCTGGCATAATGACAAATTCATATGTGCTGTCAGGCCTTTCCGAGGAGCTCTCCGGACGTGATTCTGCATGCATGAAAATGAGGTACCCGAAGGTACCTCATTGAGCGTGCTCTGATGCGCTTACTTCTGTATGAAGTGAACTGCAAAACCGCCGATTTCCTCGTTGACGTAGAAGAACTTGACTTTGCCCTTTGCGTCATATGTGAAGGAAGATTCGTTGATAGTGTAGCCGAGCTTCTTTACATAAGCCATCGTGCGTGCGATGTTGTTGACTCTGTAGCCGATATGGCCGTTCTTTCCGGGGCCGTTGAGGTTCATGATTTCAATTGTCTTGTCCATGAAGAAGCCCTTGCTTGTCTCGCTTACTGCCATGCCGAAAGCTCCGAACTTCTCTGTCATTTCAGCAGCGTCATCCTTGCCGTTTGCATTGATGCCGAAATGTGCGAGCTCGAAGCCCTGCATTCTTGTGACTGCATCGCGGCAGAGTGCCTCGATTTCATCCCACTTCTCGTTGTTGATGAGATCAGCCTTGACCATCCAGGATCCGCCGACAGCAAGTACGTTGCCTGCCTTTGCGTAGTCTGCGAGGTTGTCCGGGTTGATACCGCCTGTCGTCATGAACTTGACGCCGGGGAAAGGACCGCCGAGGTCCTTGAGCATCTTGACGCCGCCTGATGATTCAGCCGGGAAGAACTTGAGAACCTTGAGACCGAGGTTGACGCCCTTCTGGACTTCACTTGCCGTGCATACGCCGGGTGTGACGGGAACACTGTTCTTCTGGCACCACCTGACTGTATCTTCATCGAGTCCGGGGGATACGATGAAGGATGCACCTGCCTTGACTGCCTTCTCCGCTGTTTCGGGGTTGAGGACTGTGCCTGCACCTACTACCATCTCAGGGTAAGCCTTGACCATTCTTCTGATGGCTTCCTCTGCTGCGTCTGTTCTGAATGTGACTTCAGCACAGTTGATACCGCCGCGGCACATAGCTCCTGCGAGAGCCTCTGCCTTATCGGCATCATCGATCTTCACAACCGGAACGATTCCGAGTGTATGGAAAAATTCAAATAATTCAGATTCCTTCATTTTTTCCTCCGCTTGACTAAACTATAACACATAAAAACCGACTAATTAACGGAAGATTCAGACATGTTGTTGACTCTTGGAAACCTCGAAAACAGAATGAAGAAAAAAATCGAAAGGAGACAGATATGTCAGATAAGAAATATGTAACATTCGGCGAAATCATGCTCCGTCTCAGGAGCCCTGAGCATGAAAGATTATTCCAGAGTCCGGCTCTGGAGGCAACATTCGGCGGCGGAGAGGCCAACGTTGCAGTTTCTCTTTCAATATTCGGCGGCAACGTCAGGTTCGTGACCGCTCTTCCCGACAACGCTGTCGGTGAAGCATGCAAGAGAGAAATCATGAAGTACGGTGTCGACACGTCCTCCATCAACATGGTCAAGGATGCAAGACTCGGTATCTACTACCTCGAGACAGGTGCCGTTCAGAGACCTTCCCTCGTCGTTTACGACAGAGCGGGTTCTGCCATCGCCAACTCAAAGCCGTCAGATTTCGACTGGAACGAAATCATGAAGGGTGCTTCATGGTTCCATACAACAGGTATCACACCGGCAGTAAGCCAGGAAGCAGCTGACTGCGCTCTCGAGGCAATGAAGGCAGCAAAGAAGGCAGGTGCTACTGTATCCATCGACCTCAACTACAGAAAGAAGCTCTGGAAGTACGGAAAGACTGCTCCGGAAGTCATGAGGGAACTTGTGAAGTATGCTGATGTCGTCATCGCCAACGAGGAAGACATCCAGAAGTGTCTTGGTATTGAAGCTGCAAGCGACGTAACATCCGGTAAGCTCGATACAGACGTCTACAAGGAACTTGCAGCAAAGGTCAAGGCTCAGTATCCGAACGTTCAGTATGTTGCTATCACACTCAGGGAAAGCAAGAGTGCCGACCACAACGGATGGAGTGCAGCTCTCTCAGGCAAGAACGGCTTCTACCTTTCTCGCCACTACGAGATTACAGATATCATCGACAGAGTCGGCGGCGGTGACAGCTTCGCAGCAGGCATCATCTGGGCTCTCAGCCATTATGATGACGAACAGTACTGCATCAACTTCGCAGTTGCAGCTTCCTGTCTCAAGCACACCATCAACGGTGACTTCAACCTCTCCAGACTCAGCGAAGTCGAAGCTCTCTGCAAGGGCGACGGTTCGGGAAGAGTCCAGAGATAATCGTTCTCGAAGAGAAAAGTGGGGTAGTGCAGACTACCTCATTTTTGTTTAGGATAGAGCTATGAACAGACTTATACTTCTCGGTGATTCGACATGTGCAATAAAGGAGCGCACCGCACGCCCGGAAACGGGGTGGGGTGAGGCTTTCTATCCCTTCCTCGCTCCGGAATGGACAATTCTCAATTATGCGAAGAACGGACGCTCGACAAGATCCTGCCTCAATGAAGGTATATTCAGCGAAGCCCTGATGACGGCGGGGGATGGCGACGGGGCCATAATCCAGTTCGGTCACAACGACCAGAAGACGGATGAAAGAGGCACCGAACCCTTTACAGGCTATGCCGCAAACCTCATATATATGGCAACGGAACTCAGAAAGAAGGGAGCTGACGTCTACTTCGTCACTTCAGTTCCCCGCCGCAGGTTCGTGAACGGCAAGCCCGTTGATTCCCATAAGGATTACATTGCCGCAATGAAGTGGGCGGGACACCAGCTTTCCGTTCCCGTTGTCGATATAACAATACCTCTGATGATGGATCTTGCCATGCTCGGGGACGAGAAGAGCAGAAAGTACTACATGAACTTCGGGCGCGGTGAGTACCCGAATTTCATCGACGGCAAGGAAGACAACACACACCTCAGGCCCGAGGGCGCCATCTGGGTTGCAAAGGAGATTGCTTCGGGTCTTGAGGCGCTCGGGTGCAGCTTCATCCGCAAATAAGAAAGATACCGGCTTCTTCCGTATTCACAGTCATAAGGTCGGGAGAGCCGGCTTCTTCTGCATACATTCATAAGCTTATCTTTCTGTGGTTCTGATATCATGCGAAAGAAGTAATACGCCGAAGAGTTTTTCCTGCATCATGACAGTTTCGTTCTGAGTGCTGTGTGTTTCGTATCTGCCGGGTGTACTCCCTCATATGATATGTGCCAGTGTTCTTCCGAGTACTCTTTCAAAGCCGAGAGATATCACACGGCGCCGGACACACCCTCATACCCGATATTCCCTCATCCCGGCACCATACTGCGGCAGTTTCAGTCAGAAGTCGTGCAATACCTTTCTTCCTGTATCCGGACTCAATGTGGAAATCCCCGAATACATCTCTATCGGAAGAGGTGAAGGGGCGGGTAGCACTTTGCGATGCTGCATATGCCGACATACCTTTTTCCGCAGCACACCAGGAAGAATTTCTTCCTTCCTTTACTGTCCCTTGAGTCTCTGCTGTTCTTCCTCTGTGAGAGGTGCTTCTTTGATACTCTGCTTGTATGCGTTTTCCAGTTCAATCAAACAGTCATCAGCAATTTCTGGAATCACGACGGAGAAGGGGATGCTTTCTGCATTGTTTTCAATCATGTCTTTCTCCCTGATTCTGAAGTCTTCGTCTGTTGCATTTTTACTGCTTCAGAGATGGGCCCTGACGGGTACGGCATTTTGAAAAGAGAAGAGCTCCCCCGGAGGAGAGCCCTGTATATCTGTTGATTGTCATTCCCCGATAGATACGTCGACGAACTTGAACTGTGTCACATCGAAGAGACCGCAGTCCGTTATCTTGTATGCCGGAATAACCGGGAGTGCCATGAAGCAGAGTGTCATGAACGGGTCTATTTCCGGGTTCATGCCCTCCATCTTCTTCTCCGCCGCATCATGAAGTTCGTCAAGACACTTCACGACTTCGTCAACAGGCATGTCGGTCATGAGACCGCCGATTTCGAGCGGATGGGATGCAAGTTCAACGCCGTCCTTGAAGACTGTAATACCGCCACCCATCTTCACGAGGTTCTGCACTGCAAGCAGCATATCCTCATCATTGTCACCGACGCATATTATGTTGTGCGAGTCATGTGCGATAGTGTCCGCGATTGCGCCATGCTTGATACCGTAGCCGCGGATGAGTGCCGATGCGTGGTACCCAGTCCCGTTGTGTCTCTCGATTACGGTTACCTTGAGAATATCCACTGACGGATCATGTACCCACTCTCCGTTTCCGTCTCTCTTCACAGTGGCTTCGCCCTTTCCTGTAACGACTCCGCCGGGGAGGATGTCGATGATTCTCACCCTGTCGGATTTGAGCGGGAGCGAGAATGTTTTCTTCGAGAGGTCCTTGACTCTGACGGAAGCCTGAACTCCGAAGGGCTCGATGTGAGGGCTCTTCTTCAGTATCTTTCCGTTTTCTGCAACCTTTTCGCCCTTTACGAAAACCTGTGTCGGCTTTATTTCCTGGAGTGTCTCTGTGAGGAAGAAGTCAGCTCTCCTTCCGGGAACGATTGCTCCTCTGTCATCGAGATGGTAGCACTCCGAAGCGTTGAGGGATGCACATGCGATTGCCTTCAGCGGATCCATTCCGTGAGAGATGGCGAGATTGACGCCGTAGTTGATGTGTCCTTCTCTCGTTATGGACTGAGGCTGTCTGTCATCCGTGCAGAAGAGACAGCGGCGGTAGTTCGTGTCAGTGACGCCCGGCAGCAGCTGCAGTACGTTACGGCATACCGTTCCCTGTCTCAGGAGAACATACATGCCTTTTCTTATTTTTTCCTGAAGCTCTTCGGGTGTTTCGCACTCGTGGTCGGTCTTGATTCCTGCAGCTGCGTATGCATCAAGTCCCTGGCCCTGGATTGAAGGAACGTGACCGTCGATGATCTTCTTTCTCGAGTAGCAGGTCTCGAGCTTGTCGAGAATCGTCTCGTCGGCACCTACGACTCCGACGTAGTTCATCATCTCACCAAGTCCCAGTATCTTCTCGTTGTCGATCAGCTTCTCGATTTCGGGAGCATTGAGGACAGCCCCGGAGTGCTCGAAGAATGTGCATGGAACGCATGACGGGAACATGTAGTTGATGTCGAGTACGGCATCCTTTGCGCTCTTGAGCATATATTCGAAGGCCTTGAGTCCTCCGACATTGCAGATTTCGTGGGGGTCTGCGACGACTGTAGTCGTACCGCAGGGAAGGATGGCGTTGGAGAATTCACTCGGTGAGAGGTGCGAGCTCTCGATATGACAGTGTGAATCGATGAAACCCGGTACCAGGTACTGTCCCTTTGCATCGATTTCCTTCTTTGCCTTTCTTTCTCCGTCGAACCCGACGATATAACCGTCCCTTACCCAGACGTCTGCCTTATAGACAGTGGAACCACATACATCAACGACCTGCGCATTTCTGATGACGAGGTCACAGTTCTCTCTGCCCATTGATGAGTTTATGAGATTACGTGCAGTAAGCTTATCCATAGAATTGAACTCCTTTTGTGTATCCTTATGATAAATCAGATTTCCGAAAAAGCTAGAAAAATTGTTGCTTTTTGTTGCGAAATCCACATTTTCGGCAAATTTGTCGGACTATCGGGGCAAAAGAAAACCGCAGGCTTTCACCTGCGGCGGATAATCCGTATCCGGTTTTAGATTGTGTTGACGACGATCTTTGCAGCAAAGAGTGCGAAGAGAACCCATGTCGGGACGTTGATGTCCTTGAACTTTCCGCTGAGAGCCTTGAGTACGACATAGAAGATGACGCCGAACATGATACCGTTGGAGATGGAGTATGTGACAACCATCATGAGGATACACATGAATGACGGGATGCCTTCCGTGAAGTCGTTGAAGTCGATTGACTGGACAGGAGAGATCATCATGACACCGACGATGATGAGAGCCGGAGCTGTAGCTGCACTTGGGATGGATCCGAAGAGCGGCTCGAGGAAGAGGGAGAGGAGGAAGAGGACGCCGACTGTGACAGCTGTGAGACCTGTTCTTCCGCCTGCTGCAACGCCGGATGCACTTTCGACGAATGTCGTGACTGTGCTTGTTCCGAGGATTGCACCTGCTGTTGTTCCGATAGCGTCAGCCAGGAGAGCTTCCTTGCAGTGCGGGATTGTTCCGTCGTCATTCATGATGCCGCTCTTTCCAGCACATCCGATGAGTGTACCGACTGTATCGAACATATCGACAAAGAGGAATGTGAACATGACGATGAGGAAGTCGAAGATTGCCTTGCCGCTGCCGAATGCTGCGCCGAAATCGAAATCGAAGAAGTACGGAGCTGCCGGGAGATAGCTGCCGCCTGCATATTTTGTGACTCCGAAAGGAATACCGATGATTGTTGTTACGACTATACCGATGAGGAGAGCGCCCTTTGTTCCTCTGGCAACAAGAGCTCCTGTGATGAAGAGACCGATGACTGTGAGGATGCATGCGGGAGATGTGATCCATGCCGGGTTGAGAGCACATACTGTACTTGCGTCAGAAATGACGATACCTGCGTTCTGGAGACCGATGAAAGCGATGAAGAGACCGATGCCGGCTCCGATTGCCTTCTTCAGGTTCTCAGGAATGGAGTTGACGATTGCTTCTCTGAGGTTGCAGAGTGTGAGAAGGATGAAGATGATACCTTCTACGAAGACAGCCGTGATAGCGAAATGCCAGTCGTAGCCCATGCCGATACATACCGTGTAGGCGAAGAATGCGTTAATACCCATACCTGCGCTGAGAGCGAAGGGAAGATTAGCGACAAAGCCCATTACGAGACATGCGATAGCTGATGAGATAGCTGTAGCAGAGAATACTCTTGAGAATTCCATACCACATGCGGAGAGGATACCGGGGTTGACTGCGAGGATGTAGATCATCGTCATGAAGGTTGTGACACCGGCCATGATTTCAGTCTTGACGGAAGATTTCATCTCCTTGATTCTGAAAAATTTTTCCATACATTATTCTCCTTTTGTAATGTTTAGAACGAAATCTTCAACTATATTACCCTCATAATTTCGAGTTGAAAAGAAAAAAATGCAACAAAATGCAACTTTTCGTCAAACGAAGTACCTGTTTCCTGCGGGCTTCTATGCCATCTTCCTTCTGCCGGCAGGGAAAGAAAGAGGGCTTATGCCATACGACACAAGCCCTTAGCTTTCATGTTATGTGAAAACAGATTGAGAAGAATCAGCCTTCGAAGTACTTCTGAGCGTTGCCGAAGGAGATGTTGGAGACTATCTCTCCGAGCATCTCTTCGTCATAAGGCACTTCGCCGTTCTCGACCCATCCTCCGATGAGGTTGCACATTATCCTTCTGAAGTACTCGTGTCTCGAGTAGGAGAGGAAGGAACGGGAGTCAGTGAGCATGCCGATGAACGCGGGAAGGGAGCCGAGGTTTGCGAGAATCCTCATCTGCTCCTCCATGCCGTCCTTGTGGTCGCAGAACCACCATCCGGAGCCCAGCTGTATCTTACCCCTGACACCGTCTCCCTGGTAGCATCCCATTAGAGTTCCGAGAGGATAGTAATCCTTCGGGTTGAGTGTGTAGAGGATTGTCTTCGGAACATCGCCTGTCTCCGAGAGGGCACCGAGGAATGCGGAGACGCCTTTTGCGAGTGTCTCGTCGTAGGAAGCGTCGAAGCCTGTGTCGGGTCCGAGAAGCTCGTAAAGCTTTCTGTTGTTGTCTCTGATCGAAGCAAAATGCAGCTGCATAGCGACATTCTTTTTCTTATAGAGCTTTGCCAGCTTTGTAAGAACGTATGTCTTGTATGCATCGCATTCCTCAGCAGTCGGTTCCTTTCCGCTGAGCTTGGAAGCGAATACAGCGTTGACCTTCTTTCCGTCCCAGAATGTGTGAGGACATGTCATGAGTGCGTGGTCGGATGCGCGGCATCCCATCTCTACGAAGAAATCGAGTCTCTTTTCGAGAGCTGTCACGACGTCGTCGACGCTCTTTATCTCCATTCCTGCGCTCTCTGCGAGTTTACCGATGTACTCCGCATAGTCAGGCTTGTCGATGTTGAGAGCCTTGTCGGGGCGGTATGACGGTATGACCTTTGCCGGGCAGAGTCCATCCTTTCTGATCTTGACGTGCCACTCGAGGGAATCGGCGGGGTCATCTGTCGTTCCGACAGCATAAACACGGAATTTCTTCATGATTCCCCAGACTGTGAGCTCGGGATCTGTTCTGAGTTTCTCGTTTGCCTCGTCGTAGATTTTCTTCGCGTTCTTTCTGTTGAGAACATCGTAGATACCGAAGTATCTCTGCAGTTCAAGGTGTGTCCAGTGATAGAGGGGGTTGCCGATGAGGTTTTCCATCGTCTCGGCCCATGCATAGAATTTCTCCCACGGATCTGCATTCTTTCCTGTGATGAGCTCTTCGGGGAAACCGCAGGTTCTCATCTGTCTCCACTTGTAGTGGTCGCCGCCGAGCCATGCGTCGGTGATGGTCGTGAAGCGTGCATTCTCGGCAATCTGCTGGGGAATGAGGTGGCAGTGGTAGTCGAAGATAGGCTGGTTTTCAGCATATTTGTGGAACAGCGTCTTTGCTGTCTCTGTTTCAAGGAGGAAATCCTTGTTCATGAATTCTTTCATTTTTCAACTCCTTTTGCGTAGTTGCTACTTATATAATATGAAAAGGGGGAAAACAGTAAAGATTGAAATTTGTTAAATTCCGTTTCCTTTGTCCTTTCTTTACTTCTCATTTCCCCCCGGTAGTGAGGATAAACTATATTTCCTGACCGGAAAACTGATGAAAATAGGTAATTCTTTTTACAATTTTTTGGATAAAACCGTTATCATAGAAGAATCAGGGAGTCAGAATGGCAAAAAGGACAGGATATCTGGGTGCGAATCTGCATCAGGGAACGGGTCTCAGACTGTGGGAGACCATCAACGAGGAATCACGTCTCTACACGGACCATACTGTGTTTGTTCTTCCGGGAGGAAGACTTGACTACAGGAAGGATGACGAATACCTTCGTAATGCCATTTTCCGTTACGCCACGTCGTCCAATCTTGACGGCGCAGTCGTGTGGGGAAGTACGCTTGCGGGGGCTGTCACCTGGAGTGATGTCGCCACATGGACGAAGGCGCTCAGCGAAAGGATTCCGGTGGTATCACTCGGAATAGATGTTCCCGGTGTGCCATCGATCGCATATGATGCATACAGCGGTGTCTATCGGATGATTGAACACTTCATAACGGTTCACGGCTACAGGAGAATCGTCTTCCTCCGCGGCCCGGAGAACCACGACTCCGCGTCCTCACGCTTTGCAGCCTACAGGGACTGTCTGAGGGACCACGGCATCGAATACGACCCGTCTCTCGTCTCATCTCCGCACGCGTGGGGTGATGGGGAAGAGGCCATCCGCGAGATAACCGAAACCAACCGCCGCATTCCGAAGAAGGACTGGGATGCCGTCTACGCCTCATCAGACATGATGGGCTACATGACATCGCGCTACCTCGAGGAGCACGGCTATCATATTCCCGACGACATTGCAGTCGCCGGCTTCAACGACTCTCCGGAGGCATTCCTGTCGTCCACGGAACTCACGACCGTGCGTCTTCCTGTGAAGGACATGATTGAGCAGAGTTTTGACAGAATCAGGGATATGGAAACGAGGAGCGGTGAAATCTGCTCGTCACTCTCCCTCCCGACAGTCAGCGTATACAGGCGAAGCTGCGGCTGTATGGAGTCGTACGGCAGTGAAAGAATGGCTGACGGGATAAAATCCTTTGAAGACTTCGAGAAGTGGATAAACATGCGCATGAGCGGAGGCGAGAATGCCCAGGCATTCCTCTCCCTCGTGAGACTTGCATTCATGGAAGGAGAGAAGGTGTCGCAGCAGAACAGAAGAGTCTTTGACGAACTATGCTGGCGCTATCTCAGGCACGGCGGTACCATGAAGTTCTTCTTCTCCTCCCTCAAGCTTGCCCGGCGTTTCTTCCCGCAGCGTTCCCTTTCGATGGATGAGATGGAACTGCTGCATGAGATAATGATGGAGAATGTGGTCAAGGTCAACGCCGTATCATCATTCAGGGCGAGGGACATCAACAACGCACACAACGAATTCACGAACAGACTCCTCAGAATCCACTCCTATGTGGAACTCAGCGAGGCGATGATGGACTCCTTCCCGACGATGGGAATAGACAAGGCCTTCCTCTTCATCTATCCCGAGGATGGCAGGGCAAGGCTCGAGAGCGGCTTCTCGGGCGACAAGCTCTTTACGGAGGGCATGGAGTTCTCATCCGACCTTCTCTATCCCGAGGAGCTCGAGTATGAGATACAGCGGGGCCTCTTCGTTGTCGAGCCTCTCTACTACGAGAACAGCATTGACGGCTACATAATACTCAAGAACCGTGACTGCCCGGCATCGATGCTCGAGAACATCCGCACCGACCTCTCGTCCTCCATGCAGGCCATCGATCTCTATTCGATAGCATGCGAAAAGAGCCAGAAGGCCGAGGAAGCCGAAAAGCAGTCGAGTGATTTCTACGCCCATATCACAGAGGAGCTCAAGGAGCCCCTTGACCGCATGAGAACTGCCCTTACGGAAAAGAAGGATTACGACAGTGCGGAGCTCCTGTCGACCATAGTGAAGACGGAGCACCTTCTGGAGCTGACGGCAGTCGAGAAGGGCGGCGTAACGCTTGAGGACAGCTTCATACCGCTCTCCGAGCTCCTGGACATCATGAAAGAGAAGGGCATAAAGGTCTCAAGCCCGTCACCTCTCCCGTCCGTCGTCTTCGACCGCAGTTCCGTCGAGGAGATAGCATCCTGCATAACGGCCTACTACGGAGACGGCGTGGAACTTGACGTCTCGCTCCTTGCAGACTCTGTTGCGCTCCATTTCCACGGAGAGCCTTTCTCCCGTATTCCGTCGGTGACGCCGACACTGCAGTATGTGGAGAAGCTCCTCCTGATGCAGAATGCACGCTTCTCATTCATCAGGGACGCACTCGATGTGTTCCTGTCCTATCCTTCCCTCTCCGGTGGCGTTCCCACGGGCGGAGGAAAAGGAGGAGTTCTCTTCATCTCGGATGACGATAAGGAGATGCCGCACTCCATAACAAGCCCCCTGACCTTCATGAGCTACGACGATGTCATTCATGAAATCAACACGATTTCCACGTATTCTGCCATCGCCTGGAACGTGAAGAGGGTGAGCAAGCAGAGCGGTATTGCAATGAATCTCCTCAGAAACCACAAGGAAGCGAGATCCCTCCCGTTCATATGCTTCGGCATGGAGAGCGAGAGCATATCTGTAAACGCCGCAGTCGAGGGTACAATCCCGACAGAGGGCAAGGGCTGCATCTACTCCTTCGGTCCCTTCCCGAAGTCACTCTCGATTCTCAGGGAGTTCGCTCCCGTGGAGGAAGTGAAGGACACTGCGGACATAAAGGACGGCTCCTCGTCCCCGCTCTTCGTCTTCTACGAAGTTGACAGCCAGAAGATAGATGCCATCCGTAAGGACAGAAGATTCACGAAGACTCCCGTCCTCATCATACGCGACCGCTTCCGTGCGGAGGACGTCGAGTCCCTCAGTTCGACTCCGAATGTCCTTATCGTGAACACCTCGATTACCGAGGCCGAGGGCTTCATAAACCGCATCGTTGCGGTTTTCGGCGGAGAGGAACTGCTTCCCCCGCTGACGAGCATTCTCGTGAAGAGGGCAATCTGCTACCTCAACGACAACGCAACCTATTCGATATCCAGATGGCAGATAGCCGGCTCGGTTAACATCAGCGAGGATTATCTTACCCGTATATTCCGCAAGGAAATCGGAATAAGCCCCTGGGATTATCTCAACCGCTACCGCATCCAGATAGCATCGCGCCTGCTCCTCGAGACAGGTTCCTCCATAAGCGAGATAGCATCCCTCACTGGATTCCAGGACCAGGCATACTTCTGCCGCGTCTTCAGAAAGGTCAAGGGATTCCCGCCCGGAAACATCCGTACGCGCTAGTCTGAAAAGTGCAAAGTCCCGTTTGTAAATGTGTCCTCCTTTCTAACATACTTGTTTTAAAGAGAGGACATTTTACATGGCTGAAGAAACACTTTCCCAGAAAATGGTAAGAAGCGTTCAGAAAAGATATCACAGCGGAATGATGAAGTGGCACTACGAGCACGGCCTAGTGCTCTATGCATCCCTTCTTGCTTCTGAAAAGTACAATATGGAAGGCGTGGAGGACTGGGTCTATTCACTCTACGATCCTCTGATCGGTGAAGACGGCACAATCGCAACATACCGTAAGGGTGAGTACAACCTCGACCAGATCAATGCAGGCCGCGCGCTCTTCAGACTCTATGACAGGACGAAGGAAGAGAGATTCCGCATCGCCCAGGATATTCTCCGCGACCAGCTCAGGACTCAGCCCAGGTGTCTCAACGGTGTCTACTGGCATAAGGAGATCTATCCCTGGCAGATCTGGCTTGACGGTCTCTACATGGAAGGACCTTTCAATGCGGAATACGGCTTCAGACACGACGACGAAGATGAGATAGAGGACGTAATAAGCCAGCTTCTCACGACATATGACTGTCTCAAGGATCCGCAGACAGGACTGCTGTATCATGCATTCGATGAGTCCAGAGGTCAGAGATGGAGCAACGAGATCACAGGATGCTCACCTCACTTCTGGTCACGTTCCATCGGATGGTACATGATGGCACTCGTCGACGTGCTCGACTTCGTCAGTGAGGACAGTTCCAGGCGCAATTCCCTCATCGACAGGGTACGTGCTCTCTCCTCATCCGTTCTTCCTTTCCAGGACAGAAGCGGCATGTGGTATCAGGTTCCCGACTGCCAGACAAGAGAAGGCAACTACCTCGAGACAAGCGGAACAAGCATGTTCGCATACACATTCTACAAGGGCGTCAGAAAGGGCTACCTCGATCCGTCATACCTCACTCCGGCAGAAAAGGCCATCGAGGGCATCAAGAGCCTCTATCTTACTCAGGATAACGGCGAATACCATCTCGGAGGCATCTGCTCAGTTGCAGGACTGGGTGGCAACCCATACCGCGACGGCTCCTTCAAGTACTACATCAAGGAGAAGGTTGCCACTGACGACTTCAAGGGCGTGGGCCCCTTCATCCTTGCACTCATCGAGAGCGAGAGCTGAAAAAGCGGAAACTGCAGTTGAACACAGCGACAGAAACTTACAGCAGACAGTCATCCATCGGGCGGCTGTCTGTTTCTTGCATTTCCGTCGAACCCTTTCTTTGTTGTCACGCTTTCCCTTCCCGTTTGAAATGGGGCGGTTTCCTTTATTTCCGGACTCAGGTCCGGGGATGTCTTCTTTTTTTTGACGTGATTGGTAAAGGATGCGTAAAAAAGAAGTTGATTTTCTCACATTTCCCTTTGCGTTATCTCCGTAACGGCTGTTATAATGAGACTGTTCCCCCGACGGGAGACTTTCTCTGTGTCGGGAAACGGAGGAAAAATGAACAGAATGAAGAGAATCGCATTAGTTGCTGTCATGCTTGTTCTCAGCGTCACGATGGTTTTCGCTGAAGGTGCAAGAGAGGCAATCGACGCACAGAAGGATATCGTTATCCTTTATACAAACGATGTACACTGCGGTATAGACGAGAACATCGGCTACGCGGGACTTGCTGCCTATAAGGAGCAGATGGAGGACGAGGGTAACACGGTAGTTCTCATCGATGCAGGTGACGCAGTCCAGGGCGACGTCATCGGAACAGTCTCCAGAGGTTCCTACCTTGTCGACATCATGAACGAACTCGATTACGACTATGCCGTATTCGGCAACCATGAATTCGACTACGGCATGGACAGACTTTCCGAGCTCGTCGAGAAGTCTGACGCACAGTATCTCAACGCAACAATCACATACTCAGGAAAGAACGGCAATCTTCTTGCTGATTCCGTACCGTATGCAATCGAGCGCTACGGCTACCTCGATGTTGCATTCATCGGTGTCTCGACTCCCGAAACACTCACAAAGTCCACTCCCAAGTACTTCATGGAAGACGGTGAATTCGTATACTCATTCGCTTCCGGCGAAGAGCTTTATGCTACAGTTCAGGGCTATATCGACGAAGTCAGAGAGAAGGGTGCTGACATCGTAATCCTCATCACACATCTCGGAGTCGAAGAGGACAGCGAACCCAACAGGAGCTATGATCTCATTGCCAACACGACAGGCGCTGACGCTGTCATCGATGCTCACTCTCACTCAGTCATCGAGAGCGAAATCGTAAAGAACAGGGACGGCGGGGATGTCATCCTTACACAGACAGGAACAAAGCTTGCCAATATCGGAAAGATGGTCATCAAGGCTGACGGTTCCATCACGACACAGCTCATCAACGACGTCGAGAAGGACGCAGAGTTCTCAGCTTACATCGACTCCATCAAGGCTGAGTACGAAGAAGAACTCAACAAGACTGTTGCAAAGAGCAATGTCGAACTTGCCATCAAGGACGAGACAGGCGCAAGAATGGTCAGAAACCAGGAAACAGCTATCGGCGACCTCTGTGCTGACGCTTACAGATATGTCTCCGGCGCTGACATCGCATTCGTGAACGGCGGCGGTATCCGCGCGGCAATCCACAAGGGCGATATCTCGACAGCAAACATCATCTCCGTCCATCCGTACGGAAACATGCTCTGCATGTGCTATGCAACAGGTCAGGAAATCCTCGATGCTCTCGAACTCGGAAGCATGAACACAAAGCTCCAGAAGGCAGATAACGGCAACGCTGTCGGAGAATCGGGCGGCTTCCTGCAGGTATCAGGTCTCAAGTACACAATCGACACATCCATCCCGTCATCTGTTGTCAAGGATGCTGACGGTCTCTTCGTTGAAGTTGCAGGCGAGAGAAGAGTCAAGGACGTCTATGTCGAAGAGAACGGCGAATGGGTAGCAATCGACCCAGAGAAGACATACACACTCGCATGCCACAACTACAAGCTCCAGGATATGGGCGACGGCTATACGATGTTCGCTGACAACACCTTCATCCTCGACAAGACAATGATTGACAACCAGGTCCTCATCACATACATCAGAGACGGACTGGGCGGAACAATCGGCGAAGAATACGCTGCACCTCAGGGCAGAATCACGACAATCTGACACTGACAGTGATAAATATCTCTCTCCGGGGACGGGGAGAGATATTCTTTCAGGAATGCACATTTCAGATGTGGAAACGGGCATTCTGACTTACAATGCCAAATAAGCGTTACAAACGCAAAAAAGGAGAATATAACATGAAAAAGACACTGGCTATCGTAATGATCGCACTCTGTGCTCTTATGGTATTTGCTCAGGGCGCAGGCGAAGCAGCTGCAGCAGCTGACAGCGGCAAGATCAAGGCTATCCTTCTCACCGATGCTACAGGTATCGACGACAAGTCGTTCAACGCAGCAGCATGGAGAGGAATGCTCGAGTTCTACGGCGACAACGGCGATGGAAGAGGAACACTCTATGAGAACGTCACAGCTCAGTCCGATGACGACTATCTCCCGAACCTCAAGAACGCAGCAGAAGGCGACTGGGACCTCATCATCACAACAGGTTTCACATGGGCTGAAGCAACTCAGGAAGCAGCAGGTCTCTATCCTGACCAGAACTTCATCATCGTCGACGTTGACTACCTCAACCAGACAGATAACCTCATCCAGTACATCTACGAAGAGGAGCAGGGCTCATACCTCGTAGGCGTTGCAGCAGCAACCCAGGCTAAGGAAGACGGTATCGAGAATCCGAAGTTCGGTTTTGTCGGCGGCGTTGCAGGTGCTACAATCACAAAGTTCGAA